>DASRCZ010000013.1:0-10172 GCA_035652855.1 Candidatus Acidiferrum sp. | reverse complement strand
GGGAGAACCCGGCGCTTTCAGCGAGGCCGCCGCGCTGAAGCTCCTCGGCCGCGCCATCACCACCATCCCGCGTCCCACCTTTGACGCCGCGTTTCGCGCCGTGGCCGAAGGAGCCGCCGACGCCCTGCTCGCGCCGATCGAGAACTCTCTGGCTGGCTCCGTCCTGCGAGTCTACGACCTCCTGCTGGAATCCGCCCTGCTCATGGTCGCGGAAGTCATTTTGCCCATCGAACACCACCTCATTGCCATCCCCGGCACGAAGCTCGAGGACATTCGCACCGTTGCTTCGCATCCCATGGCCCTGGCGCAATGCCAGCGATTCTTCTCCTCGCATCCCCATCTGAAGCGCGTGCCGGCCGAGGACACCGCCGGCAGCGTTCGCGAAGTGCTGGCCCGGGGAGAGCGCGCCGCGGCCGCAATCGCGGGCCGCCGGGCGGCGGAACACTATCGCGCTGCGATCCTTCTCGAAAACGTGGAAGATAATGCGGAAAACTTCACGCGATTCGTATTGCTGGTGCCGGCGGCGCGAGCCGCATCTCTCGCTGCGCCCGGGGCCTCCAAGATGTCCGTCGTGCTGCGCTTGGCGCACCGGCCCGGTTCGCTGCTCGCGGCGCTGCAGCCGTTTGCGGCGGAAGGCGTGAATCTGCTGAAAATTGAAAGCCGCCCGCTGCATGGCCGTCCATGGGAATACCAATTTTTCCTGGATATCGAAGCGGATGAGCCGGCTCGTATCCACGCTGCCGTGGACTCCGCGCGTGCGTCCGTCAGCGAATTGCGCGTCCTCGGTCTCTACGCCGCCGCACGCGCCGCCGAAGCGCGTTCGCATTCGGATTAACGAAAAAAAGGCCGGCTGCCCGCCGGCCCCTCTCTCCCCCGCGGCTTGCTCGGCAAATTCGCTCTAGCAGTAGCTGCATTCGGCGTCGCCCATTCCACCCGCGCGAGCCATATCGTCTTTCATACGGCGAAGCCGGTGGCCCAGCCGCTCAGCCAGCTGGTGCCGGGCGCGCCACAGCCTGGCCTTCAGCGTGTTCTCGGTGACGCCAAGCCTCTTGGCCGCCTCGCCCGTCGAGTAGCCTTCCATCTCGCGCAGCACGAATGCCGTTCGCAGCAGCGGAGAGAGTTCGCTCAGGTTCGAGTCGATTATCTCGCGCAGCTCCGTGCCGGCGTAAACCTGCTCGGGATTCGGCCCCTCGTCGGCGTAGCGTTCCGTCGCCGGCAATTCGTTCTCGCGCGGCGCCTCGTCCAGCGAAACCGCCGGGCGAGACTTTGCGCGGCGCCGCCGCATCAGCGCCGCGTTGATCACGATGCGCGTGAGCCAAGTCGAGAATTGCGAACGGCCCTCGAACCGCTTCAGGTTGCGGAAGGCGGAAAGCAGGCCGTCCTGCAGCGCGTCCTCAGCTTCTTCCGCGTTGCCAAGCACGCGCAGCGCCGTCTGGAAGAGCGGCCGCTGGTAACGGGTAAACAGTGTCTCGACCGCTGCCCTGTCGCCCTTCTGCCCCAGCCGGATCAGTTTTTCCTCGCTCATTTGCATCACCGCAGCTTGCGTTGCCATTGTCGTTCCCCCAAGTACCCCGTGTACAAAATCCTTACGGCTGCTGCTGCGCGCCGTGTTTTAATGCACCGGCGCCTCGCCGGCTCGCACTCGCGGCCTCTTCATCAAGATCAGCACCGGAATCACCGCAAAAAAGACCACGCCCAGCATCTTGAAATCGTCAATGAACGCCAGCATCGCAGCCTGGCGTTGCACCGTTGCGTAAATCGTGTGATACGCCTGGGAAATCGCGCCCGGACCGCTCGAACCGCCGGTCGCGAAGCTCACCCTCATGGCGTGAAACACTTTCTGAAACGGCAGACTGAAGGAATTGATGTGATCCATCAGTTGAGCCTGATGGAACTGCGTGCGCCGCTCGAGCAGGGTCGTCACCGTGGCGATCCCCACGCTCGCTCCCACGTTGCGCGCCAGATTGATGATGCCCGTGCCCATGTTCGTCTTTTCCTTCGGGACGTAAGCAAAAGCCGCGACGTTGATGGGAATAAAAAGAAAGGCCAGGCCAAAGCTCTGCAACATCCGCGCGCGAACGGCGTGGCCGTAGTCAATATTCAAGTTCCAACCCGCCATCACGAACAGCGATGAAGCGCAGATAATGCAGCCAAACGCGATCAGCCACCGCGTATCCACCTTCGACACCAGGAAACCCACCACCGGCATCATCAGCATGATGACCAGGCCGCCGGGCGAAAGGGCAAGCCCTGCGAGCTCCGCCGTGTAGCCCATCATGTTCTGCAGAAACTGCGGAATCAGCACCGTGCTCGCGTACAGCACAAAACCAAGGAAGAACATCGCCGTCGTGGCAATCGCGAAGTTCCGCTCCTTCAGCATGCGCAAATCGATCACCGGATTCTTTTCCCGCAGCTCCCAGATGATCCCGGCCACGATGCCCGCAAGCATCAGGACCGCGAAAACGCGAATAAAATTCGACGAGAGCCAATCCTCGCGCTGCCCTTTGTCCAGGATGATCTGCATGCTGCCGAGTCCAAGGCTGATGAGCGCGATCCCGATGTAGTCGATCCGGAACCCGCGTCTAAAACTCTGCCGCTTCATGTACGGGGGATCGCTCACCAGGAACCACGTGAGACAAAGCGAAAGAATGCCCACCGGAACGTTGATGTAAAAAATCCAGCGCCACGAGAAATTGTCGGTGATCCAGCCCCCAAGCCATGGCCCGATTGTCGGAGCCACAACCACGGCAACCCCGTAAACCGCGAACGCCATGCCGCGCTTTTCGAGCGGGAACGTATCGTTCAGAATCGCTTGCTCGCTCGGCTGCAAGCCGCCTCCTCCCGCGCCCTGCAGGATGCGAAAGAGCACGAGAATTCCCAGGCTCGGCGCCAGGCCGCAAAGAAACGAACTCACCGTGAACAGCGCCACGCAGGCCATGTAGAATCGCTTGCGCCCGATCAAACCCGAGAACCAGCCCGAAAGCGGCAGCACGATCGCGTTCGAGACGAGATACGACGTGAGTACCCAGGTGGACTCGTCGGCGCTGGCTGAAAGATTCCCCGAAATGTGTGGCAGCGCCACGTTGGCGATCGACGTGTCCAGTACCTCCATGAACGTCGCCAGCGTGACGGTTACCGCGATCACCCACGGGTTGATCGTGCCGTCCGGCCTCCGCAATTTGGCGAACCAATTCTTCATGACCCTTTCGCTTCCGTTTCCCGCCTCTGCTTCTCTCTGCCTGACTGGGCACCTGGTCCTTGCTTCAGCTCGCGCCGGCCCGCTACTTCGTGATCACCGTCGCGTCTACATTCATTCCCGGACGAAGAACCGCTTTGTCCGCGGGAATCGGGTCGAGCACGATCTTCACCGGAATGCGCTGCACAACCTTGACGTAGTTGCCGGTGGCGTTCTCCGGCGGCAGCAGACTCAGGACGGAACCCGTCGCTCCCGCAATGGAATCCACGTGACCGGGGAACGTTTTGCCGTAGGTATCTACCCGCACCTCGGCCTTTTGCCCCGGCCGCATGTTCCGCAACTGCGTTTCCTTGAAGTTGGCCGTGACCCACACGTCATGCAACGGCACAACCACCATTAGCCCCTGCCCCGTCTGTACGATTTGCCCGGCCTCGACCTGCTTGTGCGTGGCCACCCCGTCCACCGGAGCAAACACATCCGTGTAGCTTAGGTTCAGTTCCGCGGCCTCCAGCGCCGCGCGCGCTTCCTCAACTTTCGCGATCTTTGACTGCGCGTCGGCCGATTTCATGCTCACCTGCCTCGCGTCGGCCCGGGCCGCGAGCACTCCCGCCTTGGCTTGCTCGACGCGCGCTTCCGCCGCGCTGAGCTGCGCCTTCGCCACATCAATGTTTTTCCGCGCCTGCGCCAGCTTCTGTTCGTCCGCCTTTTCCGCGCTGGCCGTGGCTTCCGCGTTGGCTTTCGCCGCGTCGTATTGCTGCCTCGAGATTTCCCCCTTTTCCATCAGCGGCTGATAGCGCGCCAGATCCGCTTGCGCCAGCTCGGCGTTCGCCTTGCTCTTCGCCACGTTCGCTTCCGCATAGGCCAGATCGGAAGTACTCGCCCGCTCATAGGCCGCCTGCGCGCTTGCCAAATCCGCTTGCGCGGCCAGAAGCTGTGCCTCCGCGCTCGACGTTCCGCTGGCCACGTTCTCGCGCGTTCTTGGCACGTCCACACCGGCCGACCGTGCCTCACTCTCCGCCATCGCCAGCGCCGCTTTCGCCTGATCGACCGCGGCCTGGTAGTCGCGGGCGTCTATCTTCACCAGCAATTGCCCGGCCTTCACCTCCTGGTTGTCCTTCACGAAGACTTGCGCCACTCGCCCGGAGATCTTCGCCGCGATCGGCGTGATGTGGCCGTCCACCTGCGCGTCGTCCGTGCTCTCCCGGTTGTGGTAATAGAGCAGCAAGCCACCGAGAACCACGATCAGCGCCGCGCCCCCGGCGGCAAGCGCTCGGCGTATTTTCGGATTGGCCGGCTTTCTTGTCGGCTCCTCGTTCAGCTCCAGACGCTCTTCTTTCGGCGTCTTCGCCGCATTCTCGATTCCGACTTCAATATCGACACTCATTTTCCCCTCTTCTACTTCGCGTACAGCCGTTCGATTTGCCCGATAGCCCGCGCATAATCCGCGCGCGCCTGGTTGAAGCGGTAGAGCGCGTTGATTTGGTTGTCATTGGCGCGGGCCAGGGAATCCTGCGCCTGAATCACTTCGATGTTGTTGGCGACTCCGGCCTTGAAGCGGTCGCGCGCCTGCTCGACTTCCTGCTGCGAAAGCTGCACCCCGAGATTTGCTACCCCTACCTCGTTCCGCGCCGAATTGAGATTGATCAGCGCGGTCTTCACGTCCAGCGCGATGGCATTGCGCAGATCTTCCTGCTGCTGCCGCGCCCTCTGGATTTCCAGATCCGCTCGCGCGATCTCCGCGCGGATTCTCCCGCCGGTGAAAAGCGGCACGCTGACCGTCCCCGTGTACGTGTAGGTCGGAATCACGCTGCTCGGATCCGTTCCCAGCTCCGTCCAATTCCCGCTGAAGCGAATCGCCGGCAGCCGCGACCCGGAAGATGCTTTCTTCGAATACTCCGCGGCTTTGATCTGGCTTTCGAGCGATTTCCATTCCGGTCGCTGCGCCAGTGCTTCTTCGATGCTTGGCTCCGTTTCCGGCTGCGGCAGGTCGAAAAAACTCAGCGCGTCCGAGAGCTCAAGCTCCTGCCGCGGATCGAGATTCAGCAGCCGGCTGAGCCCGAAGAGCGAGCGCTTCTCATCCGCCTGTGCTTCGATGAGCGTTTGCTTCTCGTTTTGCAGTTCCACGTTGGCGCGCAGCGTGTCAATCCCGGTTCCGACACCCGCTTTCTGCAGGTCCACCGCCTGGTCATAAAGCGCTTGCGCCAGATTCACCCGCGATTGCGATGCCTGCACGTCCGCCGTCGCGCGCAGCGTTCCGATGTACTGCGAAACTACCAGCAGGATCACCTGCTCGCGCGTTGCCAGGCTATCCTGCTGCGCCGCCCTGGCATTCGCTCCCGATTGCTGATAACGCCGGAACAGCGTGAGGTCAAAAAGCGGGCCGCTGAAGCCGACACCGGCGCCGAATACCGGAAACGGACCTACGTGATTCGGCACGGATACCCCTGGCACCGGAAACACGTTCCGAAGACTGCCGCCAAACTCTGCGGCGATATTCACTCTCTGCCAGCTCTCCTGAACATTCAGGTCTGCCCGTGGCAGCAGCGCCGCTCGCGCCGTGTTTCTCTCCTGCTGGCTTTCCGCCGCGTTGATGACGCCGATTCGCTGCGTGGTATTCTGCTTCAGCGCAAGCTTCACCGCTTCCTCAAGCGTCAGTTTCATGACTCCGTTCGGTGCATTCGCCGGAAGGCCTGGCGGCTTGCCCTCTTGGCTCCAGCTCGCCGGAGCGCCCAGCAGCAGCCCCGTCAAGATCGTGTAAAAAAGGATGTGCGATTTCTTGCTCGGCTCCTTGCGGCCGCCGTCGCTCTTCTTTCGCTCTGACCCAGCGATCTCCCGCACGATGGCCTGATTCAGGCACCCTTCCGCCACCAGTTGCGCTCCCTGCCGGTGCACCTCCTTCAGCAGAACCTTTCCGGCATCATCAATAAAACTCACCCCGCACAAGTCCACGCTGAATTTCTCCTGCGGCGAATTGGTCTTTAGTTCGCGCCAGCACTGCTCAAGGGTTCCGACGGAGGGGCCTGCGAGCCGCCCCTCAACCGTCAGGACGATTCGGCCACGTTTCTTTTCACTGCTAATTTTAAACATCGCTCCATTCCTTACAAAGCACACACCAGCATTCAGGGTGCCAGAGCCGAAAAACACCTCGACCCAATAACTTCCTTTTTTTCTATTGATTAAGAAAAATACGGCGTCGGTTTACAAATTCGGCCAGCTATTATTTGGGCATTACGCCTATATATTAGCAGTGAATAAACGCCCACATATGGGCAGATGTCCCTCGGAGCACAACCTAGGCCTCGTACTCCTAGGCCTCGTACTCCTCCCACGTCCCGCCTCGACGCCAGCTTCGGTCGGAAACAGCGACCTTCAGCGCCTGACAGCGATTGCCTGCATCTCGAAATGCCCGCCGCGTAGCAGCGATCCGGCCCCAATGAAGGCCCGCGCGGGGGCTTCCTTTGTGAAGTACGTCTTGTAGACAGCGTTGAACTTATCGTACAGCGAGAGATCGCTGCAGTAGACTGTGACAGTCGCAATGTCGTCCATCGTCATCCCTGCCTGGCCAAGCGTCGCCTTAAACCCATCCATCATCAGCTTGATTTCTTCCTCGACTTCCGCCGGCGGCTTTCCGGTCTTCGGGTCCAGCCCGATTTTGCCCGAGAGATACAGCGTGTTTCCCACAAGGATTCCGTCGCTGTAGGGAGCTTGCACCGCCTTTTCCGGCGAGTTGATCACCTTGCGTTTTGCTTGCGCTGCCTCGGAGCGAGTTCCGCGCGTGCTTACGACAACGGCTATGCCAAGCGCCGCTACAACCACGACAGTTCTGCGGTTCACGTGTTCCTCCAGATGAAATGCCGAAGATTCCGCGCGGCGAGAGTCTAACTGCGCTGCGCCGCCCGCGGCAAGCCGCAGTCACCGGTTCCTCTGCGGTGTCGAAACGTCAAAACCCGATCCATCCCGTTCGAATCAGATAAAGCGAACTCGCCCCGACCGCCACCCAAAGGAGCACTCCTTGCGCCAGTGGCCGCCAGCCAACTTCCTTCAAAGTCGCACGCGAAATTCCGCTCCCGATCAAAAAGAGCGTCGCCGTCAGCCCAAGCCTGCCCAGCGTGAAAAGGAAGTGGGTGTGAGCTCCCGGTGGCAGGTACGTATTAATCACCGCCGCGACACAGAAAAGCAGGATGAACCACGGCCATTTCACCCGCGTGCCGGCCCTTCCGCTCCTCCCTTCGCCTTCCCCATTCTTCCCGTTTTTCTTGATTGCAGCCGTTGCCAGCGCCAGCGGCACAATCCAAAGGGCGCGTGCCAATTTCACTGTCGTCCCGATCAGGAGCGCTTGTTCGCCATATTTCGAGGCGGCTCCGACCACGGAACTCGTATCGTGAATCGCAAGAGCCGCCCATAATCCGAATTGCGTTTGCGTCATGTGCAGCCATCCGCCAATCGGCGGAAAAATCAGCAGGGCGATCGAATTCAAAATGAAGACAGAGCCCAGCGAAACCGCCATTTCCTGCCCGTCGGCTTCCAGAATGGGAGCCACCGCGGCAATCGCGCTGCCGCCGCAAATCGCGGTCCCGGCTGTAATCAGAAAGGACGAATTGCCCTGGACCTCCAGCAGCTTCCCCAGTCCCAATCCCAGCGAAAACGCGAACCCGATACCCAGCGCCGTGTACACCAGGCCGCTGCTCCCCGCCTTCAACACCGCCTGCAGATTCATTCCAAACCCCAGCGCCACGACCGACGCCTGCAACAGCCGCGGCGTGCGGCGCCGGCTTTCCTCGGCGTAGGGGTGCGTCAGCGCAAGCCCGAACCCGATTCCCGCGGTGAGCGCCACCGGCGGTGACACCAAGCCGGTGAAGCACGAGGCAAACAGAAGTATAAAAATGATTTTCGAAAGCACGCCCATGCGCCGAACAGCATACCAGCCGCGGCAAAATCCGCCGAGCGGCTGCCCGGACGCTACTGGGGCTGAGGAGCAGGCGAAGGCGCCGGCTTCCGTGGCGATGCCGCACGGCGCGGGGCCGCCGCGCCGCGTGGCACGGGTTTTCCGGCCGCCAGCGCCGCCACAACCGCTTCCGTTCTTTGCTGGCTAACCGCGCACGCCGAATCATATATCCGGCACTGCGCCAGCGTCAGTGTGCAGCCGCAACTGCAGCTTTCCGCGTTAAAACGCCGCAGCGCCGCCGCTTTCTGCTCCGCGTTCAGCTTTGAAAAATCAACGCCGGGCAATTCCGTCGCTCGGTTCGCGTGCTTTAGAAAAATTTCGCCCGTATCCTCAAACGTTTCGATTCTGGCCTGTACCGCCAAATGGAGCACGGCTCGAATCTCCAGCTCATACACGCGCGGATCGAACATTCCCACGTGCTTCTGCACGACGCGCCCGTCCGTGTCCAGCAGAAACGATGTGGGCAGCGCCGTGATTCCGCCGTAACGCGCGCGCACTTCATCGCTGGCGATGGCCACAGGGTAGTTGATTCCGGACTTCTCGGCAAAAGCCTTGACGTCCTCCGGGTCGTCCACGTCCACTGCCAGCCCGATGATTTGGAGCGCATCCTTATAACGGCTTTGCAGCGCAATCAGGTCCGGCGTTTCCGCGCGGCATGGCCCGCACCACGTGGCCCAGAAGTTCAGCAGCACCACCTTCCCGCGCGCCTCCTCCAGCGTCACCGCCTTTCCGTCCAGCCCTTCCAGGTTGAATTCAGGCGCCGCTTCCGGGTGTCCAACAAGCCGGATTACCGGCAGGTTGTCGCCCGCCTGCAACGTGGCGGATCGCGGACGGGCTCCAAGCGGGGCCGTGGCCGCCAGGATCAGGCCCAAACCAATACAGGCGTTCCGAAGACGCATGCTCTACATGATAGCGTCCCCGGGTCCCTCCCGCTTATCAATTGACGTAAAAATGTGGTTCCTCTTAGAGTCCGCTGGAGCCGGCTGCCTTCGCCCTTCGCGCCGCCAGGAGAAATCCGTGCTCCCTCGCTTCCTTTTCGATGGCTGCCAGCGCCGTGGCGGCGGCAATCGCATTCCCGGATTGTGATTGCAACACCGCCGCTATAATCCGGGATTCGAGCTGCACGTCGAAGCTGCTCTTGCCGCCGGCTTTCATCATTGCGGCCTCGAGGTCCTTTTCCGCTTCTGCGGCCTGCAGCCGGGCCTTCGCCTGCGCGGAGAGGGCCGCGTACATCAGTTGCAAATCGGGAAGCGGATTCTTGTGAATCAGCACATTCGCTTCCGCCAAGGCAGTTTGCGCTTCTGCTGATGCCGCGTGCTCCAGCGCGGCGCGCGCGATCAATAACTGGCACCGAGCCTGCGCCGCTATGCTGCTGGTCTTTCGCGCTGTTGTCAGTGCTTGGCGCGCCAGTGGCGCCGCCTTGCCGCCTTGAGACCGCTCGAGAGCCAGCCGCGCCGCGAGCATCTGGCCTTCCATGATGTTCCCCGAGTCCTTCAGTTCCCGGTACAGGCCGAGGCTTTGCGTTAAATCGTTCTGCGCGCCATCGAGATCGCCTTGCAGCATGCGCATCTCCGCGCGGCTCAACAATGCTGCCGCCACAAATCGTTTGTCCCCGGATTTTCGCGCGTCCGCCAGCAATTCTTCGACCGCCGATCGCGCGCCCGCCAGGTCGCCCGTTTGCAGCAAGACCGCCGCGTGATTCGATCGCGCTTCCGCCAGCGCCTCGGCGTCGCCGGCCTCCTTCGCTGCCGCCAGAGCCGCTTCACTTTGCGTTCGCGCCGAAGCGAAGTCTCCCTCGAGCCGGTCCATTCGCGATAGCGCCGTCTCGGCGAATACAACGCTAACTTTGTCGCCGGCCTTCCCGGCGATTTCCGCCGACTTGCGATAGTTTTCCCGCGCCGCTGGGAAATTCCCGCGCTCGAAATCGATGTTACCCAGCATCCCGCGAATCTGGCCCACGCCCATCTGATTTCCCGCCTGCTCCAGAATCTCCGCGGACTCTTCCAGCATTTTCTCGGCGCCTTCCAGGTC
>DASRCZ010000012.1:0-4927 GCA_035652855.1 Candidatus Acidiferrum sp. | reverse complement strand
TCGCCAAAAAGAATGTTCGCGACGGCTTCGTGTCCCTTGCTGCCGGCATACCAGGCTTCGAGCACGCCAGCAACTCTGTCAATCCAGGGCATGGTGACGGCGGTGCCCGTCTCGAGGACTACGACCGTGCGCGGATTTGCAGCGGCGACTTGCGAAATCAGCGCGTCCTGATTTTCCGGGAGCGAAAGGTCCGGCAGGTCCATGCCTTCGCTTTCCCACTGATACGCGAACACGATGGCGACATCGGAATTTTTCGCCAGCTCCGCGGCGGAGGCGGGATCCGCGCCGGAATCGAACCGCACCTTCGCTCCGGGAGCCTTCGCCGCAATTGCTTTCAGCGGCGAAGTGGGGAACCAAACGTGTTCGAGCCACCTTGACGGAGGGCGGCCGGGCGGATCCACCTGCGCGGAACCCCCGCCCGAGATCATGCTGGTATCGGCGTGCGTTCCAATCACGGCAATCGAGCGGAGCTTATCGCGGTCGAGCGGAAGAATGCCGCCTTCGTTTTTCAGCAGAACGCTGCTTTGCTCGGCGATGCGCCGCGCTGTTTCGAAACCGGCTTCCACGTCCACAACGCTCTTCTGAACCGGGTAGTCCACAATCCCGGCGGCGAACTCGGAGCGCAAGATGCGGTGAACGTGCTCATTCAGCTCCTCCATGCTGATCTCATTCGCCTGCACGGCTTGCTTGAATTTTTCGCCGAAGAAGTTGTCGAAGGGCTGTTCGTTGTCGAGTCCGGCGTGGGAGGCGCGCACGGTGCTGTGTGTTCCAGCCCAATCGGAGACGACAAAACCTTTGAAGCCCCAGGCATTGCGGAGAACGTCCGTGAGCAGATATTTGTTTTCGCAGGCGAAATCCCCGTTCACGGCATTGTAGGAACACATAACGGCAGCCGGGTTCGCTATGGAAATACCGATCTCGAAGGCCAGCAAATCGGATTCGCGCATGGCGCGCTTGCTGATGACAGCATTCACTTCGTTGCGGCCGCTTTCCTGATCGTTAACGGCATAGTGCTTGATGTCGCCAAGGACGTGCTCGGCCTGCTCGCACTTCATCAGGTTTCCGACGAGCGTGCCGGCGAGAATGGGGTCCTCGCCCTGATATTCGAACGTGCGGCCGTTGCGCGGCTCGCGGGTGAGGTTTACGCCTCCGCCGAGCGTCATGTTGTAGCCCTGCGCGCGGAGTTCGCGGCCGATTAGCGCGCCGTATTCACACGCGGCTTGCGTATCCCAACTGGAAGCGGCGGCGATATCGGAAGGGAGAGCGGTCGAGTAGCGGCCGTTCTGCGCGCTGCTGCGAACGCCGTAAGCGGCGTCGCTCATCTGGATAAACGGAATGCCGAGGCGCGGGATGCCGAGCACGAATCCCGCGCCGCCGTTGCCAAGATACCAGTTGGGGCGGGGCTTGCCCCATCCGGGCATTCCGTTGCCGTGCAGAAGATCAATTTTTTCGTCGAGCGTCATCTCCTTGAGGACCAGGTCGGCGCGCTCGTCAGGCGAGAGCATGGTGTTCATCCAGGGATGATTCGCGGGCTTTTCATCCTGCGCGGCAGCACGGGCATGGCGGCCGGGTAAGGCCAGGGTGGCGAGCGCGGCAAGGCACAAAACCACAACGGCGGCAATAAGGGCGCGAGGCGAGGATTTCATGGCGGCTCCTGGGAAAACGAGCGCCGCCAATAATAACCTTATTCTTGCGGCAATTCAGCAGTTTTTCGGGGGGGGGGCGTGGCCGGCGACGGCCAGCCGCGTTGCGTCCCGCGGAACAAACAGGGGGCGAAACGAACGGCGCGCAGCAAGCCTCGCCGCTACTCGGCCAAGGACTCGCGCCGCGTGCCTTTGCGAAGCGATTCGAATTGCCGGAACGCCGGTGCTTCGACGAGCTCCCAATCCGGGCCTTCGTTCCACGGGCCGCGCGCGTTGTGCTCGCCGCGGCCGCCGATGCCGGTCGAGTCGTCGAAATACTGGCGCACCAGCCCGGGCGTTGGCGGAATTCTTCCGATCGAGTACGGGTCCTTGCCGAGGCTCTCGAGAGCCAGCGTGAATGCTTTCATGTGCGTGATTTCGCGCGTCATGAGGAACTGCAGCGCAGCGATGCTATCGGCGTCGTCCGTGAACTGAATGAGGCGCTCGTAGACGATTTTCGCGCGCGCTTCCGCCGCGATATTGCTGCGCAAATCCACGTCCAGTTCGCCGGTGATCTTGAGGTAGTCGGCAGTCCAGGGATTACCCTGCGAATTCATGAGGTTCACTCCGCCTCCGCCGGCAATAGCGATGAGCGGATCGACTTCCGCAGCGTGGCGATGATGGCGGGCGGGCTTCAGGTGCATCCGGGCGAGAGTGCCGACAATTTCGAGATGGCTGAGCTCTTCGGTGCCGATATCCATGAGCAAGTCCTTGCGCTCCGGGTCGTCACAGTTGAGTCCCTGAACGGAATATTGCATGGCAGCCGCGAGCTCGCCATTGGCTCCGCCGAATTGTTCGAGCAGCATATTGCCGAAGCGCGGATCGGGCGTGCCGACATGGACAGTGTACATCAGCTCCTTCACGTGGTGGTACATGTTCGGGCGCCTCAGGCTTTCTGCGCGCGGGCACGGGAGGGCTGCCGCTGGGCGGCCGATTCGCCCGCCGCGACCTGCTGCAGCAAGGGCTTGGAAACCTCGGTAAGGAGAAAGTCCGCGCTTTCCTCTTCGCCGAGGTTCTGCGAAAGCAGGGCGGCAACTTCGAACTGACCGATCTGGCGCGCGAAGTGGCGGAGCGTGCCATAGGCGGAAATTTCGTAATGCTCGGCCTTCTGAGCCGCGGTGATCAATCCGAGGTCCGCGGCAAGCAGGTCCTTGTCGTGCAATTGCTGGATGCGCTCCTTGCCTTCCGCCAGGATTCCCGCCATGGCTTTGCAATTTTTTGCCTGGGGCTTTTCACCGAGAAGATCGAAAGCGGAATTCAGGCGTTCGAGATGGCCGCGGGTCTGCTGAAGGTGCTTCTGGATGGCCTCCTTGAGCTTTGGGGAATGGGCGGCTTCGGCGATAGCGGGGAGAGCCTCGACCAATTGCTTTTCGGCGTTCATCAAATCTCCCATTTCATCGACGAGAAGTTCTTTGAGTGGTTGCATTTCGATTTGCCTTTCGGGGACTAGGGGATGAGGCGGCTCAGGGGCGCAATCCTGTAGGGGCAAAGTATCGAGCGCCCACCGCACTCTCAATCAGGACAATGCTGTAGCCCGGAAAGCACGCCGCCGGGGCACCGGGGGTGGCAAGAGGAAGGCTGGGGCCCTGACGTATGAGTTGAGAGGGCGCTCAGCAGCAACAGGCCGGGCCGCAGCACGATTTCGCCGGCTGGGCTTTCACGGCTCGCACAAACGCGCTCATGAATTTACCGTCAACCTGAGGCGCAATCGCATCCACATCGACGCCTTGCGCCGACAGAAACGCGCGGGCATCTTCGACGCGATACACCCTGGTGGGTTCGATTTGAATTTGTTCGAATCCGGCCGACAGGAGCCTGGCACGATATTCGTTTTCTTCCAATGCGCCGGCGACGCAGCCGGCCCAGAGGAGTACGCTGCTTCGAATCGCGGCCGGCAGGTCTCCCCGCGTGACCACATCGGAGACGGCAAAGCGTCCCCCGGGCTTCAGAACGCGAAACGCTTCTCTCAGGACGCGATCCTTGTCCGCGGAAAGATTGATGACGCAGTTCGAGATGACGACGTCCACGGCATTGTCCGGCAGCGGAATGTTTTCGATCTCACCCTTCAGGAACTCAACGTTCTCAAGGCCGGATTTGCGCTTGTTCTCGTTCGCGAGGGCAAGCATCTCATCGGTCATATCAAGGCCATAGGCCTTGCCGGCTGGGCCAACGCGCCGAGCGGAGAGCAACACATCGATGCCACCGCCGGAACCGAGGTCCAGGACGACCTCGCCCGGATTCAGCTTGGCGAGCGCCGCAGGATTGCCGCAACCGAGAGAGGCTTGCAGAGCCTGCGCGGGGACTTGCTCCGCTTGACTTGCTTCATACAAGTTTGAAGTGATTGGGTCCGCGCACGCAGTTGCGGGGCTGGTTCCGCAGCTCCGTCCCTCTCTCGCACGCAAAGCCGCCGCCGCGTATTTCGCTCGGACTACATCCTTTATGGCTGGCTCGCTCATTTGTCCTCCTGCTTACAAACCTGAATGATGGCTTCGGGTTTAAGGGCTCTATTACGCGTGCAGCATTCGGCGTAGAGAAAGCGCAACAATTCGCGAAGCGCTTCGGTATCCGCGGTGTAGCGCAGAAACGTGCTCTCGCGGCGGACGCGAACGAGATTCTCGGCCTTCAGCTTTTCGAGATGGTGGGACAAGGTGGAATTGGGAATATCCAGTTCCTGTTGAATCTCGCCTACGACCAATCCCTCGGGGTGAGCCGATAGGAGGAGCTGCATGATGCGCAGCCTGGGCTCCGTTCCCATGGCGGAGAGCATATCGGCGTATCGCGCGAGGTGTTCGGAAGAGCGCTTGGGAGGCTGTCTCATATTTCCATTATTGCAGAAATATGGTATCCACGTCAAGGTGAAAAACGGGCGGCCCGGAGTTGGGGCCGGCGGAGCGCAGTGGCGTTCTCGAAGGAATCAGAAGTTGACGCGCAAGCTAAGCTGAATCCAACGCGACCCTTGAATGCGGTCGGCCGGCACCAACTGGGTATTGATCACGCCGAACGTCGCCGGATTGGTGGTATCGAACGAGGGATCCAGGAAGTTGACGTGGTTAAACAAGTTGAAGAAATCGGCGGTGAAGACGAGCTTGAAGCGTTCTGTAATGTTGGTCGATTTGCCCAAGGACATGTCGAGATTCCAGAAGGGCAGACCGGGAAGCGGACTGCTGCGTCCGTCGTTGGTGTCTGAGGCTAAGAGCGTGGGGCGGAAATCGGCGATAGCGGCGGCAGGATTGGCGAAATAGTTC
>DASRCZ010000011.1:0-6283 GCA_035652855.1 Candidatus Acidiferrum sp. | reverse complement strand
TTCAATGCCAGCAAAGGCTTTGGATTTATCCAGCGCCAGACCGGAGAGGACGTTTTCGTCCATTTCTCCGCGATTCAGGCGGATGGGTACCGCAGCCTGAACGACGGCCAAGCGGTCGAATTTGAGGTTGTCCGCGGCCCAAAGGGCCTGCAGGCCGCCAACGTTCAGCCCCTGTAAATCCACTTCAGTCCCAAAACTTCGGGCGGCGTGCTTCGGTGCGCCGCCCGTTCTGTTTCTGGCGTACTCCTATTCCCGAGCGCGCTGACACGCCCTTGCGGCTATAACTCCCGCACCTTGGTTTCAAGGCACGAAGCGATCCGTTCCGCTGCCATTCCGTCGCCGAACGTCACTGGCTTGCCGATTCGAACCGTAATTTCACCGCGATGCGCAAAGCGGCGCCTTTCTCGCTTCATTCTCCAAACGCCGTCAAGCCGCATCGGTACCACCGGAACCCCTTCGAGATTCCGGGCGAGCAGTCCGATGCCTGGCTGAAAGGGCGCCATTTCGCCCGTCTCCGTATTGTTGACCTCGCCTTCGGGGAAAATCAGAACGCTGTAACCGCGGCCAAGAGACTCGCCCGCGAAACGGAAGCTCTCCCGAAAACCCGAAAACTTCGGTAAAGGAAAAACATTGAACAGCGCGGTGAGCAGCCAGTAACCCGCGCGCCATGTCCAGCGCTTTGCGAACCACCATTCCCGGACGGGCGTGCGCATCTCTTCCAGGCTTTCGCCGCCCATGGCCGTGGCCAGGCGGTTCCGAAAGCGCGCCGGCAGCGCCGCCAGAATCAGCCCGATATCGGCACGTCGCGTGATGTGGTTCGAGACGATCACCACGGGCCCCCGAACGCCGCGCAGGTTCTCGCGGCCTATCGCCCGGGGATGCCCCAGAATCTGCGTCGCGGGCCACACAAGCGCGTAATAGACGAGCAGCCGCAGCCAGCGTACCGCCTCGCGCTGCGCCCATGCCGGATACACATACTCCGTACGCTCTGCTGGCGGCTGGCGCACCATCTTTTGGATGTCGCCAAGAGATTTCGCCCGGGCAAACGCCGTCTCATTCAACTCCACGCGAAATTTCTCTTCGAGAGCGGATAGCAGCTCGAGGCGATCCAGTGACGAGAGATTCAGCTCTTTTTCCAGCTCGCCGCTCGGCGCCGGCTCGCCGACGATTTTCTCGATCAGCGCCGCAATTCCGGCCGGCGCCATTCCCGCCCCCAGTTCCCGCGCTTCCCCGGCAACCCGGCCTTCCCTTCGGTCCAGTGCGCGCCGGGCGCGAATTTCTGCGAGCCGCGGCTTTCCGGTGGCAGTCCGCGGAAAGTCCGCCGCCGGCCACACACTCCAATCGCGGATGCGCTGATATTCCGCTAGTTCCGCGTTCGCCCCCTCGATGGCGCGCCGCGCCGCGGTTTCGTTCCCGTCGCTCAGAAGGAGCACTGCCGCGGGTTCCGCGTTTCCGCAACGATCTTCCGCGAGCACCACGGCGTCGCGCACGCCCGGCTGCCTCTTGAGTGCTGCTTCCAGGTCCTCCGGATACACATTGAGGCCCGCGGCCGTAACGATTACATTTTTTTTGCGCCCGCGGAACCGCAGGTTCCCTTCGCTGTCCAGCTCCCCGATGTCGCCGGTGTACAGCCAGCCTTCCTCGCCTGCTTCGCGCAGCCGCCCGCCCTCCCAATAACCCGCCGCAACGTTCTCGCCGCGCACCAGAATCTCGCCATCTTCCGCCAGCTTGAATTCCCGCCCCGGCAGCACTTTTCCGATGCTCCCCTCAGCCGCCCGAAACGGATGATTTAGCGAAATCAGCGAAGCCGTCTCTGTCATCCCGTACCCTTGCACCACGGCGTACCCGATCCGTCTCAAAAACTCTTCCGTTCCCGCCGAAAGTGCCGCGCCTCCCGAAATGAACGCCCAGAATTTCCATCCCAGCCGCCGGTGAATTCGCCGGAAACGCCACACGCGCCGGAGAAATTTCTCGCCGTTCGCCGCTGCGTAGTTGCGGCGGAACCAATCCGTTTCGCCGCGCGCCTCCAGACTGCGCTCGAGTCCTGCTTGCACCGCCTCCAGCATCCGCGGCACTGCAATCAGCGCCGTTGCGCGTTCACGCTTTACGGCGCGCAACACCTCTGCTGGATTCGCCGAGTCCTCGAGAACCACCGTTGCGCCAAGCAGCGGCGGCACCAACAGCGCCATGAACTGCCCGAAAACGTGGCTCAGCGGCACCATGGTCACAAAGCGCAGCGGATGTATCCACCGCTCGTACTTGCGGTATTCTCCGATCCCTTTTTCCACCGGCTCGAGATTCGCAAGAAAATTTCCGTGCGTCAGCACCACTCCGCGGGGTTCGCCCGTGGTCCCGGAAGTAAACAAGATTTCGGCTACCGTATCTCGCGTGGCCTTCGCCGCCCCGATCGGTCCCTTTTCGCCCTCCGAAATCGTTCGCCGCCGTTCTCTTGCGCTGTCGGCCAAATCCTCCAATCGCCGCGCAGGCACATCAACCGTGTGCCGCGCATCCGCAAACGCGAACTTCACGCCCGCATCGCGCATCACGCGTGCCGCGAACTCCGGCGTGGCGCCCGCATCCATGGGTACGGCAACTGCGCCGCGGATCAGGCACCCCCAAAACGCCGCCATCCACTCCGCCGAATTGGCTCCCCAAAGCAACACTCGCTCGCCCGGCTGAACGTCGCCATCCCTCAGCACGCGCGCGGATTCCTCCGCCATGGCAGCGATCTCCGCATACGTCCACATTTCCCGCCGATAGCCGCGCCGCTGCACGACCGCCACATCGCGCGCGATTCCCCCTTCGCGCGCCTCGCGCGCAAATCGCGCGAATAACGTCAGCAAACTCCCGTGCTCCATCTTCGCTAAGCAGTCCTGGCGCTCACGGCGATTCCTCGCCTAAATCACGCCGCATACCCCGGCAAAGCTCCTTGCACCTCAAAGGCCGCGCCGTGCCCGGCGGCGCTTCATCGAAAATCGGCTGGCTTCAACCCTTGATTCCATACCGGCGCCGAATCTGCGCGTCCACGATGCTGTCCGGCAGAAGCCGCTTGCCCCACTTCACGGCGTGCGCCAATGGCGTCACTCCGTAACGCGCTTTCGGTTTTGGCGCCTCGATCGCCCGCAGAATCACGCGTGCGCAATCCTCGGCCGTCGTCTTCGAGGCTGCCCGGCTCGCCTTTGCTCCGGCCCATGCTGTCTCATAAATCTTGGCGTAGGGTCCGCTCTGGATGCGCTCCATATACGGCTGGGCCAGCTGAACCGCTGTTTGTTGGATGCCGGTGACGATGTACCCCGGCTCAATCAGCACCGTTCGAATGCCGAAGGGATAGAGTTCGTGCCGCAGCGCGTTGCCCAGCGCCTCCAGCGCGTGCTTTGACCCGCTGTATGCCCCCTGTGTCGGCGGCGTCACCAGTCCGGAGACAGAGCTCATCAGCAAAATTCGTCCGCTCCGCCGCTCACGCATTTGCGGCAGCGCCGCCTGTGTCACGCGTATCGTCCCGAAAAAATTCACCTCGAACTGCCGCCGCCAGTCCTCGAGTCGCATATCTTCCACGCACGCCACGTAGGCGCAACCCGCGCTGTTCACCAGCACGTCAATGCGGCCCGCCTTGCGCACGATGTCCGCAACGCCCTGCCGGACCGATCCGTCTTCGCAAACATCCATTTCCAGCGTTTCCAGCGGCAGTTGCCTGGCGCGAGCCGCGGCATCCAGTTGCGCCCGTTTTTCCGCCGAGCGGCCCGCCGCGAACACGCGATAGCCGCGCTCCGCCAGCAGCAGTGCCGCGGCTTTGCCCAGCCCGTCTGTCGCTCCGGTGATCAGCACGCATTTTTCCCGCACGTCCGCGTTTGCCATTCTTCCCTCCGCAGCAGGAAAGGATTATGCTACGCCGGTTTCTTGGGCGGATACCGGAGCGTCATGAAACGTTTGTTGCCGCCGGTCCGTCCCATCGGCAGCGGTCGATGCGCTCGATATAGCAAGACAGCGAGGAATTGTGATGAATCTGCGGCGAGTTGTGCGTCGTTGGGTTTCGGCAAAAAATACCGTTCCGTATGCGGGCGTCTGCGCGCTCGCCCTGGCTGTCTCCGGCCTCGGCGCGGTTTCAGCTTGCGCTCAGGCTGCGGCCAGCGCTTCGAATGACGAGGCTTACGGCAAGAAAATTCATGAATACACGACCGAGAAATTCTTTTTGACGGACCTTGTTGACCACCTCCCCTCCTCGCCAACCGTCCCCTCGCCGGACAAAATCCTCGGCCATATCGTCGGTGCGCCTGATTTCCTGACCTATTCGAAGGACATCTACCGTTATTATGACGAACTCGCCAAGGCTAGTCCGCGCGTCAAGGTATTCCGCGTTGGCAAGAGCGAAGAAGGCCGCGATTTTCTGCTCGTTGCCGTCAGCGACGAAGCCAACATCGCTCAACTCGACCGCCTGCGCGGCATCACCGCAAAACTCGCCGACCCGCGCAAGATTACGGACGCCGAAGCTCGCCAGCTCATTGCCATGGGCAAGCCTTTCTACTGGGCTTCCGGCTCGATTCATTCGCCCGAGACCGGCGCGCCCGAAATGCTCATGGAGCTGGCTTACCGCCTCGCTGTCGAAGACTCGCCCATGATTCAGAAAATCCGCGAAAACACCGTCTTTCTCATCACCCCCATCGTTGAAGTGGATGGCCACGACCGCATGGTCGATTCCTGGAACTACAAGAAAGCCAATCCGAAAAGGCTCCAGCCGGCCCTCGTCTATTGGGGGCACTACGTCCAGCATGACAACAATCGCGATGGCATTGGCATGGCGCTCAAGCTTTCCCAAGTGATGATGAAAAACTTCCTCGACTGGCACCCGCAAGTGCTCCACGACCTGCATGAATCCATCCCCTACCTCTATGTCTCAACCGGCACCGGCCCCTATAACGCCTGGCTTGATCCCATCGTCGTCAGCGAATGGCAGAAATTCGCCTATAACGACATTCAAGGCATGACCGAGCGGGGCGTATTCGGTGTCTGGACCCACGGCTTCTACGACGGTTGGGCGCCCAACTATATGTTCTACGTCGCCAATGGCCACAACTCCATTGGCCGGTTCTACGAAACCTATGGCAACGGCTTCCCCGATACCCGCGACGCCGAACTCGGGCCGGAGCAAACCAGCCGCACTTGGTTTCGCCCCAATCCGCCGCTTCCCAAAGTCAAATGGTCGCTCCGCAATAACACCAATCTCGAGGAAAGCGGCGTGCTCCTTTCGCTCAACTACACCGCCGGCCACGGGCAGGAGCTCCTCAGCGACTTTTACGAAAAGAGCAAACGTTCCGTCGCGAAAGCCACCACCGAAGGGCCGGCTGCCTGGGCCATCCTCAACGATGGCCGCCGCCCGGAACTCGCCGCGCAACTCGCGAACCTCCTGCAACGCCAGGGCGCCGAAGTCCAGAAACTTGAGCAGGAAGTCGAGATCAAAGTAGAAGCGCCGAAGACGCCCGAAAAATCCAAAGCGGACGCCGACAAGAGCGAGAAGGCTAAGGACGAAGCCAAAAAATCCGAGTCCTCCAAGGCCGTGAAGGTCCCGCTTGGCAGCTACATCATCCGCATGGATCAGCCTTACAGCCGCATGGTGGACATGCTGCTCGACACCCAGTATTACTCCATCAATGATCCTCGCCCCTATGACGACACTGGCTGGACCCTCGGCCCCCTGCGCAACGTCAAAACGCTGCGCGTCACCGACGTTAGCATCCTGAAAGCCCCGATGACCCTGCTGGATTCACCCGCCAAATTCGATGGCGGCGGTGTGGCGCCCCCGCACGCCGTGAAGGGCAAAGCTCCCGCCGTGAAAGCCTACCTGATCAACGCTTCCGCCGAGCCTGCACTGGCTTCGCTGCGCTTCCGGCTAAAGGACGTGAAATTTTTCGCGGCGGAAGATTCCTTTGAAACCGCAGGACAAAAGTTCGTCGCTGGCTCCTTCGTGATTCCTGTCGAGAACAATCCTGCGGATCTCGACATGCGCTTGAACTCGGCTGCGCGAGAACTGGGCGTTCGCGTCGCCAGCGCCGAAGCCCTGCCGGACGTGCCGCGCCACGAAATCGGCTTGCCCCGCATCGCCGTGATGCACACCTGGACCGATACGCAGAACGAAGGCTGGTTCCGCTTGGCTCTCGAGGAGACCGGCGTGCCCTACTCCTACATTTCCGACCTGAACGTGCGCGCCACGCCCAACCTGCGTGAAAAGTACGACGTGATTATTCTTCCGCCCGGCTTCTTCGGTGTCGCGCAGCTCATCAACGGAATC
>DASRCZ010000010.1:0-22223 GCA_035652855.1 Candidatus Acidiferrum sp. | reverse complement strand
TGTTCAAGCCGGCCAACAGGCAAGTATTGCCATTACAGGACAATGACTTGCCAGCGCTGGAAGCGGCTGGTCCCGATTGGACGGTATAGGATGCCACGGCGGGCGGCATGTTCAGTGTCCACTGAAGGGCTCCGGCGCTCCCTGAACCCGGGGTAAAGGAAATGGATATCGAGATGGTGGATCCCGGTGAGGCGGCGGCGGAGGAGGCCGTCAACATCGACGTAGCGCCAAAACAGCAATTAAAACAACAAGTTACGGAGGCAAGCGACAGTACAATGCGGGCGCTCCATCGTCCGAGGCGATTGGTCTGCATGAAGGTAATAGGTCTGCAATACTAATTGGGTATAGTACCACAGTACCAGTTGCAGGCAAGCCTAAAATGCAGCAATGCGGTTATGGGTAGATTCGCAGTTGTGAAGGGCCGATTAGTGAGTGAACATTACATCCACCCAGTAGTTGTGCCCGTTTGAGCCATTTATCGGGAACTGGCCTCCCGGCCCATACACAAACACGCCGTTCGCCCCGTCAATGCCATGCTGAAGCGCGTGCAGCGGAGCATTATCGACCCCGTGCGAAACGAAATAAAAGATATCCACGGAAAAGCCGGTATTTGTATGATATGACGCGATGTAGGTCGTATTCGCCGCGATCGGGACAGGAGTGGCGAACGTCATTTGCTGCCATCCGGACGCCGTCTCGTTGGTGAAGGTTCCGGTGGCGAGCAACGTTCCAGTGGAAGTCCACAGTGATCCGGTATGAGCGCCCGTGTTGCCCGGCGCCTTATAAAAACGGATGCCAGTGATCGAGCCGGCCACATCGGATCGGAATTTGACCCCCAGTTCCACCGGGCTATCCAGGTACAACGGAATGGACGGAGAAGCCGAATTGGACCAGATGGTTGTGGGTAATGAGCCCGTCGACGGAACGAAGGCCACGTCAACCCAGTAGTTCTGCCCCGAAGAGCCGTAAGAGGGGAACTGTCCGCCGGGGCCGTAGATGAATACGCCGTTTGCGCCATCGACGCCGGACTGTAGAGCGTGCAACGGCCCATTGCCCGTTCCTTGTGAAACAAAATAGCCGACGTCCACGGAAAATCCCGTATTGGTGTGGTACGAGGCGATATAAGTGGTATTGGCTGCGATCGGAACGGGGTTGGAAAATGTCATCTGCTGCCACCCTGAAGCGGTCTCATTCGTAAACGTTCCGGTTGCAAGAAGCGCGCCGGTCGAGCTCCACAGCGACCCGGTATGAACGCCTGTAATAGCGGCGGAGCCTTTATAAAACCGGATGCCGGTAATCACGCCCGCGACATCGGAACGGAACTTCACGCCCAATTCCACGGGGCTATCCGCCCAGAATGGGAGCGCAGGCGCCACTGCATTCGGCCAGATATTGACGGCGTTTGCAGGCGGCGGGGGCTGCGAAACGGCGGCGCAGGACTGGATCGCGTTGGCGACATTGAGCCGGCCGCCCGTAGCGGTCTTGCCCGCGAGCGCATTCACTTTATCGACTCCGTTCAAGATGGCGGACCGCACCGCGGCGGTATTGAGGGACGGGCAGGCGGCAAGCGTTAAAAGAACCGCGCCCGACACGTGCGGCGTCGCCATGGAGGTGCCGCTGAAATACGCATATCCGCCGCCCCGCACGGTCGAAAGAATGCTGACGCCGGGAGCGCCGAGCTGCACGGTCGACGCGCCGTAATTGGAGAACGAGGCCAGCGAGTCAGCGCCGTCGGTGGCGGCGACAGCAATCTCGTTGGGGGCATTGTATGCGGCCGGATAAAACCGCGCCAGGTCGTCGTTGGTCGACGAGTTGCCCGCAGCGGCGACAAACAGGATCTCGCTCGCCCCGGCTCTGTTGATTTCATCCAGAAACGCTTGCGAATAGCTGCCGCCTCCGTAGCTGTTCGAGAGCACGCGCACATTGGCCGCCGATGGAAACAGCGCCTTCACCTGGATGGCAAATTCGATAGCGTTGATTGCATCGCTGATCGCGCCCGAGCCGGTCGAATCCAAGAATTTCAGACCCATGACCCGCGCGTTCCAGTTCACCCCGGCAACCCCGAGGCTGTTGTTTCCGACCGCAGCGATTGTGCCGGAAACGTGGGTGCCGTGATTGTTGTCGTCCATAGGGTCGCAGCTCAGAGCGATGGCGTTGAATCCATGCGATCCTGCTGGACAGGTTATGCTTGCGCCATTGATGTTCACAGTGAACGAAGACGGGGCGGTCCATACATTCGCGGCGAGGTCCGGATGCGTGTAATCGATGCCAGTATCGACCACGCCCGCCACATAGGTCGTCGAGCCAGTGGTTATGTTCCACGCCGCCGGCGCGAAGATCTGTTGCAGCCCCCAGAGTTGCGGCCAGCTCGCATCATTCGGGACGGCATTAGCCGTGAGGATATAGTTGGGCTCGGCATAGAGCACATTGGGGTCTCTGGAGAAGGCGCTCAGCAAAGCTGCGACATCACGCGTGTCGGAATGGAGCAAGTGTAAGCCGAGTCCGTTGCCGATCGGCTTGAGGACTTCACCGGACGCAGCGGCGCCGGCAATGCGAGACAACGGGGCGTTGGACCCCAGGCGTACGATGATTTCGTTGGCCACGACGCGCTTGCCCTGGAAAACCGTAGACGGACGTTGCGCCAGCAGCGGCGCGCAGATCAAAACGATAGCGGTTGGAGAAGCGAGGAAGACGCGCATACAGCGCAGGGAGGCGATTTTTGACCGCTGAATAATGGTGACCATTATAGGCGTTGTTTCAACAAGAACAAAGAAATAGTCAGGAAGCCGCCCAATCTTTCTCAAACAGAGCGCAAGCCGGATGCAGGTCAGGCGAAGATGGCGTCGACGGCGATTTTCGCAGAGGCGAAGGGGAGTGGAATTTCCTGTCCGGATCGATAGGTGACGGTGCGACCGTCCGGGGTGGAAACCTTGACCTGCCGGAGATCCGGATCCACGACCCAGAATTCCCGGGCGCCATTTTCAAGACAGAGCTTTTCTTTGTCGTAGATCTCAGCGGCGGTGTTGGAGGGCGAAAGAACTTCAATCACTAGGTCCGGCGCCCCGTGGATATTATCGTCAGGGTCGATGGTCGCGAAACGCTCCGCCGATAAATAAGCGACATCAGCGGAGCGCAAATCATGTTCAGCCACGGCGCGAAATGGAACCTCGGTGTCCACGAAGCTCTGAGCATCCGCCCATTGTTCGAGAAGGCGCCGTAAGTTGCGCTGAATGAGCGTGTGTTTCAGTTTGGGTCGAGTCACTGGAACAAGTTCGCCATGGCGGAGCTCATGGTAAACGGGGCCGGAATCTTCAGGCAGCTTGCGGAACTCCTCGACGGTCATCAGGTGACGGGTCGTGGCCGCCATACTCTCGATTGTAGAGTACGCGCCGGCCTCAGCTGCGTCAGGCGGCGGCGGGGCGGCGCGACCTTCCGGCCATCGCTCCCTCAATCAGACCCGCGTACAGATCCTCCAGCCGTCGCACAAAGCGCTCAAGCGACAACGATTGATGTGCGAATGAAGCAGCGGCGGCGCCAAGGCGCTCTCGCAGGCTTCGATCTTCAATCGCGAGACGCAGTTTACGAGCAAGGTCGTCCACATCGCCGGGCGCAAACAGCAGGCCCGTGCGGCCGTCGGCGATCAGTTCCGGCGTGCCGCCGACGCGCGATCCAATCGCGCAACAGCCGCAGGCCATGGCCTCCAGCAGCGCATTCGAGAACGATTCAGAATGCGATGGCAGGACAAAAATATCGACCTCGCGCAGCCAGTCTTCAACATTCGGCGCGCCGGGCTGTAATAGCACTTGATCGCGCACGCCGAGGCTGTCGGACAGATTCGCGAGCTCGGCGCGGAGCGGTCCATCGCCGACAATAAGCAATTTAATGTCGCGATTGTCAGCAGCGATGGCGGCAAAGGCGCGAATCAGAAGATCGACGCCTTTTTCGGGCCGCAACCCCGCGGCGACCCCGATAACCAGGCTGGCGCCGGGGTGCGGACGGCTGCTGCGGTCGGGATAAAACCGGGACGTATCCACGCCGTTGTAGCAAAGATAAAGACGTTCGCGAGGCGCGCCCCGGCGCTCGAGATCGCGGCCTACGGCTTCGCAGTTGATGACGATGCGGTCCGAAAGACGGTCGCTCACGCGAAGCAGCCGCTGAAAAAAGCCGCTGTAGAGATCGCGGAATGAAAGCTGGCTGCTCACAAACGCAGGAGTTCTGTACCAGCGCGCAACGGGGGCGCCGAATACCGTTGTGGGCACATCGAAGGTGTGGACAAGCTGAATCCCGTGCTCACGGATATAGCGCCCCATCTGTCGCGCGGCTCTCAAGGCGTGCGGCGAACGAAACGAATACACAGGAAAGTGAACAATCGGTATTCCGTTTCGTCGCAGCTCTTCCAAACGAACGCCGGTGAAACGGAAGCAGCCGACGTGCGGTTCAAACCGGCCGCGGTCGATGCCGAGAGCGAGCTTGGTGAGATCCCGCTGGCAGCCGCCTATATCCAGGTCCTGCGTCATCACCAGCACGGGCCAGGGTTTGGGCATTCAGTTTCAGGGTAGCGTTTACCGCGCCGTTACGTCGCCGGCGCGGGCCGGCGGAGAAAGCACCTCGGCCCCGAACTCGGCCTCCAGCATTCGCCGTAATGCCGCGAATTTGGTGGTCTCGTGCGCAACATGAGCGGCGGGGCTGATCAGCAAAACGAGACCATGCCGGTCATCAATTTTTCGGGCGATGCGCCAGGCCAGCGATTGCGGCGCGCCTACCGAAACCATGGCCTGCGCCAATTGCAGGTAATCGAAGCCGGCATTATGGGACAGCAAATCCTTGATGGAGGATCCGTACAGGTAGTAACTGGGCTCGACGGGATGCGCGAATTCCACCGGTCCGGCAACAGTGCTCTCCAGCAGCGGGATCATGGGCTCACAAGGCCGGTGAACAAAGCCGAGCTGGCGCCGCGAAACAAATGAGAACGCTCCCGCAGCGCCTGCGGCGGACTCCAGGCGCTGCCAGGAATGCGGATTCAAGCGCCCGAGCTGCACAATAGCGGCAACTTCAAGGCGAACGGGAACAACGCGGGGTTTATAGCGCGCCGCTTCCTGCCACAACAGGTACGCTTCCTCGGCCGGCCGTTGGGCTCGCACCAGAAACAGCGCCTCGTTCAGAGGAATCTCTGCAAGAGCCGCGTTCGCCCGGCCCGAGGCGACCCCGAAATTCAGCGGGATATCGGGATCCGGCAAATAGCGCGCGGCCGTTTTCGCGATGGCATAATTGCGGAGATCGAGCACATCCAGGTTCGATCCGATGCATTCGAGCGTTCTCAGTTCGTCCCGGGCTTCATTGAGAAAGCCGATCACGATTTCTTTCGACTGTTCGTCCGCAAGACGATGCGCGCTGTCATAAAAAGGATGCCAGACGTCAGGGCCGCGCAGGCGCGTTATGGGTTTACCGGCCTGTCCCAAAACATTCAGCCACTCGCGCCAGGCGCGCGTCATCCGGACGGGGGGATAAGCCGCGGCGTAGACCGGTTGAGCATAGACAGGCTCAGCCCTCCAGCCGCGGCTTTGGCCTATGGGCTCTTCGGCGGGCTCGGGTTGCCGGAGTTTTTCAATCCTGGCCGCGTACTCCTGTTTGCGCCGCCATGCTTCGATCAGTCTCCGCCGTTCCTCGGACTCTTCGTCGTCAAGATCGGCCTCCATGCCGGCCAGTCGCAACGTCCGTTCGATTTCGTCAATTTGCGCAGCCAGCGTGTCATGCTCGCGGGCGGTGAGCGGCGTTTGGCGGGCTTCGGTAAAACTCAATACTGCTTCAAGCTTGCCCAGCAGCTCCAGGCCGCGCTCCAGTTGCGGCGACAGGGGATCGGGCAGCCCCAGGTGGCGACGGACTCTGGCAAGCTCTTGATATATCCGGCCGCCCGTCCGGTCGCCTCCAAAACAGCGATACAGTTTGGGCGGCCGCCCGCGCGACGGCTTTTCCGGTCCCGTCTGCTGAACTGGCGCGTCTTCAATGATCTTCTGTTCCTTCAAGCGGGCGATCTGCGGCTCGATCTGATCTTTACGCAAGCCCGTCCAAGCCATCAATTCCGCAACAGAGAAATGATGGTTGCTGGTCCGGGCCAGGGCGGCGAGGATCTGGAGCTTGGTGGAGAGTTCAGGCATGGCGTCGGACCAATTAACTTACACATGTAAGTTTACTATGCTCGGCGTTGCGATGCAAGCCCATTCAGGCGCTCAGCCGTCTGCTTCTCGTATTGCGCTGCGTGCGCGTGCAAACGTGCGTAAGTTTTTGAGAAATCGAGTAATTCCGGTTTCCAATCGGAAGGAAGCCGTGCGCCTCCCCAGATCAAAGCCTGGGCCGTCTCGCGATCCTTCAGGCCGTAGAGACCCTTCAGGACGAGCTTGTACTCATCCTCCTTTGTTCGAGCAGTATCAGCGCCTTGCGCCGCCCATTCGAGCAGGAACGTCAGCAAGGGCGTACCGGCGTAATCGAGCAGTTCCTTGAAGTTCTTCTCGATCCGCAGGTATCTCGGGTCCGGGGTGCGCAGCGCATCGAAGTCGCGCGCGAGAAACAGGGCGTCGAGCGGGGATGGCGGCTCGGCGAGATCCGGCCGGGTCTCGAGAAAGAGCAGGGCGGCGCGGAGCAGGTGCGTTTCGGCCAGCGTGGGATCGACGCCATCCCAGGCATGGAACAGGTGCGAGAGATATTCGTGCAGGAAATAGAAAACGTAGCCCAGAAAAGCTTCGACGCGCGGCGGGCGATGGCCGAGAGTCCAGATGATTTCATTTCGCTCGCGGTGGGTGGACGGGTAGGTGAGATCCGGCCGGTCCAGTCGGTTATTAATGGCGAATGCCGGCGTCGCCTGCCGGCATTCGCAAAGGCGCGCGCGGGCCAGTGGACCGCCCCAGCACTCGATCAGTTTGCCAAGCAGCGTCCAGCCTTGCCCACAGAATTCCTGCATTGTTTGAAGGCACGCTTCGGGCGCCAGCGGCTGGGCGAGCTCGTGTTCGACCTCTTCGAGGATCGGGATAACCAGCGCGTTCTTTTGCTGAACGCGCAATTTACGAATGATTTCGGCGAGCGCGCGCCGCGGCTCTTCAAGAAATGTTTCGGGCGAACGCTGCTTGGGAGGCTCCAACTGCTCCAGGCACTTCTGGGAAATGAGCTGGATGAGCTCTGGAAGATCTTCTTCATCCGGATTGACGATTGCTTCGCGGATGCGGCCGAGGCGGGGCTGGAGAGCCGCGTACAACTGATGGGATACGCGGAACGAGAGCGCGGCGATGCCGCGCCCCGTCAGGATCGAGGAAACCGCGGCCGTCACTTACTTCTCCGGCGTTTTGCGCTCCTTGGAATGGTCTTCCGCATTGACCGGCTCGATGATGGCGTCCTCGAACATATCGAGGAGCGCGTTTACGGCGCGCTTTGTGAGCTCAGAAATTACGATTGGAGTTACATAATGCAGCACTTTGATGATGAGAATCTGGGTGGCTGGATCGAGCGGGATAGCCTGCTCACGCTCGACCTGGACTTGGCCGGCTTCAAGACGCCGGGCGAGCGCTGGCGCCGATTGCTGGATCTCTTCGATGAGCTTTGGCGTGGAACGGCCGGGATCGGTGGAATGCACCTGGAGCCGGATTATGTGGGCTGCGGATTGTTGCGGGGTCATATTCGCTGTATTGTGTCATAGCTTCGAACGCCCGGCGTGGGCGATGGGCCGTGGCGGCTGCCGTGGCAAAGAGCAGATCTGTTGCGGATCAATACGTTAGCATGAGGACATGTTGAACGCATTGCTCTTGAAAGTAAGGCGCGGCGACACGCCTTTCTATCGGGCAATCAAGAGGTTCGCGCAGGCTGTGCGGGAGGCGAACCTGCCCGTTCCGCGCGTTCTGCTGCCCTTTTTGGGGCTCCTGTACAGGCTGCATTTTGGCATGTATGGTCTGATCCAGCGTATGATCACTTTCCTGTATCGCGAACCGCTGTTTCGCGGCCGGTGCGAATCCGTGGGCCGGCGGCTGCGGCTGGAGCGCATGCCGGAGGTGGAAGGGCACGCCAGGATTTATCTGGGCGATGACGTGACATTCACTGGGAAGGCCGGCATTTACAGCGGAAGATTTACCGACAATCCGGTCCTTATTATTAAGGACCGGTCCAGGATCGGTCATAACACGATCCTTTCCGTAAACAAGGAAGTGATCATTGAGGAGGATGTGATTATTGGCAACAACTGCGTGGTCGCCGATAACGACGGCCACCCGCGAGCCGCGGATTTGCGCGCCCAGAACGCTCCGCTTGCCGAGCGCGACATTCGTCCGGTCCGCATCTGTCGCCACGCCTGGATCGGCCGCGGCGCGCAAATCATGAAAGGCGTTACCGTCGGGGAAGGCGCGATCGTTTCGGCATACAGCGTAGTGGTAACGAATATCCCGCCGTATTGCCTGGCGATGGGCAATCCCGCGGAAGTCATCATGCGCGGGGTGGGCAAACCGCGCAGCGCTTCGCAACCGGCGTGAGGGATCGGTGTTAATTGTTCATTTCGTAATACAGTCGACGAAATGAGCGCAGAACTCACGAATTCGGGGCAGCTGGAGGCGCCGCAAGCCTCCTCGGATGACCAGCTCGTTCAAATCTGGCTACACGGCCGGTCGGAACATACCGTGCGCGCCTACCGGGCCGACATCGAACGGTTTCGCGCTGCGACGGGGAAGCCGCTCCATATGGTTACTCTCTTGGATCTGCAAGACTTTGCGGACTCCTTGGGCGGTCTTTCGCCGGCCAGCCGCTACCGCACCCTGTCGGCGATAAAGTCGCTGCTAGGGTTCGGCCATCAAATCGGATACCTGGCATTTGACGTCGGCCGCGCGCTGCGGCTTCCCGCCGTCCGCAACCGTCTCAACGAGCGCATTCTGCCCGAAGGGGACCTCCATCGCATCCTAAGCCTCGAGTCGAACCTGCGGAACCGCGCCATACTGACGCTGTTGTATGCCTCCGGAGTCCGGGTCAGTGAATTGTGCGGGCTTTGCTGGCGGGACGTACAGTCAAACGGCGAGGGCGGCCAGATCACCGTGTTCGGCAAGGGGGGCAAGACGCGCACTGTGCAGTTGCCTGAATCCGTCTGGAATCTCCTGGTCCGGTTACGCCCCTTGCGGGCGGCGGCGGAGGATCCCGTGTTTGTGTCGCGGAAGAAAAAGAGCGGGGGTCGTTTAAGGCCGCTTGCGGTGCTGAGAATCGTGCGCAGCGCCGCAGCGCGCGCCGGAATTGAGTTGCCGGTCTCGCCGCACTGGTTTCGCCATGCACACGCTTCCCATGCGCTCGACCATGGCGCTCCGATTCATCTGGTGCAGGCGACGCTGGGGCACGCCAGTATCACGACGACCGGGCGGTATCTGCACGCACGGCCGCAGGAAAGCTCCGGTCGGTTTTTACGGTTTAGTAATGAACGATAACAATTCTTATCGATCATTCACAGTCGCGTCTATATGGCGCAACCGTGCCATAACAAATGGCCATTACAAAACTAGATACGCCTACACGTGCCCTACTGCCGCTTGAGATGGGATAGCGGAATATGATTCAATGCCGCTGGATCGCTCTTTGGGGGTGTGCGCCGGTACGCGAGGTTAGGCGCAATCTCATGCTGAGATCAGGATCATGACGTACAAGCCGGGGATTGGCAGGCCATCGCCACCGAGGCTCGGAGCGTATCAGCCACAAACTTCTGTTGTTCAGCATCCATTTCATGGAACATCGGTAGGATGATGGCTGAATCCTGAGCTCGCTCGCTGTGCTCGAGTGTTCCGCTTGCGCGCCAGTTCTCGTTTTTATACGCAGGCTCGCGATGTGAGCACATAATGGCGCGCCGCGTGGCAATGCCGTGATCAAGCATTGTCTGCATCGTCTCCCGTTGATCGCACCATTGCGGCAGTCGCACACAAAAGCTTTGCCAGTTGGTGCGCGCCCAGTCCGGCTCATCCGGGAGCAGGAGACCCGGGATGTCCTGCAACAAACGCCTGTACGCGCTGGCCAGTTGGCGCCGGCGCTGCACAATCTGTGGCAAACGTTTCAATTGTTCACGGCCGACGGCGGCCTGAATGTCTGTCATGCGATAGTTGTATCCGAGCACAGGATAGGTTTCAAAGATCACCTGATTGGAACCGTGGCGGACCGTATCCGGCACAGACATCCCATGCTGACGCCACAGCCGGAATTTCGCGTCCCAATCGCGATGACGGGTTGTAATCATGCCGCCGTCGCCGGTTGAGACGATCTTTCGCGGGTGGAAAGAGAAGCACGCGACATCGCCGTGCGGCCGGCCGATTCGTTCCCAGGCGCCGTTCCAGAAAATCTCGCTTCCGGCTGCGCAGGCTGCATCCTCGACCAGTGGAATCCCGTGCGCTGTTGCAATGCGCGCGAGTTTACTCAGATCGCAGGGCATACCCATTTGGTGCACGCATAAAATCGCACGGGTGCGGGGCGTAACCGCCGCAGCGACCAGCTCAGGATCGATATTGAACGTTTCCGGCTGAATATCGACAAAGACCGGAACAGCGCCACAGTAGCGAATCGCATTCGCCGTGGCGATATACGAGTGACTGACCGTGATGACCTCATCCTCCGGTCTGACGCCGGCTGCGAGCAACGCCAAATGCAGCGCGGTCGTGCAGTTGGAGACCGCGCAGGCGTGTGGAGCGCCCACAAATTCTGCAAATTCCCGCTCGAATGCGGCGACCTCCGGCCCTTGAGTAATCCAACCTGACAGGATGGGCCGACGGGCAGCATCGGCTTCGCGTTCATCCATCCAGGGTTTGATAATCGGTATCACGCTTTTGCACCGAAGGAGGCCGTGTGTTGCGGCTCCGTCGCCTGCTCTCGGCGCCACCAATCCACCAAACGCCGAAGGCCTTCTTCCAGCGTCACCCGCGCCTTGAATCCGAGCAAGCGTTCCGCCTTTGTAGTGTCGGCCAACCTGCGTGGGACGGGATTGACCTTCCGTTCGGGCCCATAGCTGGGCTTGAGCGTCGAACCCATGACTTGCCCGAGCGACGTCGCCAATTCGTGGAGCGTTGTCTCGACGCCGCTTGCAATATTGAATACTTCATCGGCAATGTCCGCTTCGGCGGCAAGGACGTTTGCCCGCGCGACGTCTTCAACAAAGATAAAGTCCATGCTCTGGCTGCCGTCGCCAAAGATGAGGCAAGGAAGACCGGCGGCGAGCCGGCCCATCCAACGGATCAGCACCTCCGTATAGACGCCATGGATGTCCATTCGTGGGCCGTACACATTGAAGTACCGGAGCGCGACGTAATTGAGTCCATACATGTCGTGGAAGCTGCGCAGCAAACCTTCGTTGAAGAGTTTGGCCGCGCCATAGATCGTACGGTTTCCGTAGCCGTGGTGACGCTCCGGAGTAGGGAATTCTTCGGCGAGTCCGTAGACCGAGGCTGAGGAGGCCGCAACCACTTTTTTCACGTTGGCCTGGACGGCGGCCTCAAGTACGTTAAATGTCCCGTCTGCGAGCACCTCCAGCGCAAGCCGCGGATCTTCCGCACACTGGGTGATGCGTATTGCCGCCTGGTGAAATACGACATCCACGCCCGCCATTAGCTCGGTCAGCAGTCTTCGATCGCGAATATCCCCGTCGACGATAGTGAGATTGCCGGCGGCCATGGCTTCCGCCAAATTCTCCCGGCGCCCCCGGGTAAAGTTGTCAACAACGACGATTTCGTCCAATCCCCGGGCGGCAAGCTGATCGGCGATATGCGACCCGATGAGGCCGGCGCCGCCGGTAATAAGCGCTCTTCTGTATTTCACTTCCCCTCGCTATCTGGCGTATATCCGTCCCGCCACCGCACGAATCGCGCAGGAACGCCCGCGACGATCGCAAATGGCGGCACATCGCGCGTCACAACAGCGCCGGCGCCCACGATGCTGCCCTTCCCCACCGTCACTCCGGGCAGCAGAACCGCCGCAGTTCCGATGTCCGCCCATGCTTCCACCTTGACAGGCCGGATCTCGAGATCGGTCTGAATGATGGGCTGATCGATGGGGACGCCCGAATGCACCGACCCCAGGACTTTCGCGCCAGGTCCCCATCCGACGTAGTCTTCCAGGATGAGATGACGCGCATCGAAGTAAGCTTGCGGTCCGATCCACACGAAATTGCCGATTCGCGTGACGCCGTCAAACCGGCCCTGAATATAAGTGTTCGCGCCGATGAAGACGCCATCTCCAATCTCGAACGTCTCGAGATGCTTGAATCCGACGCCTGGGCCGATCCGGACATCGTGCCCGAAGGTCCGGGCTACGGCTCTCCAGATCGCGCGGCGCATCAGATGGTCGAGTTCGCCATCGCCGATTGCGAAGCGCTGGTACTGCTCAAGCAGCGCACTGCTCGAATATGCATCGCGCAAGTGCTGCGAGAGGGCGGTTTCGAACGGCGGATCCGGCCGTCGCACGCGCTTGCCGTGCACAGCCGCAACTGTCCTCGAAAGTTGATCAACACTGGTAGACACTGGTGAACTCGCTAGCGGCCTGGCAGACGGCGTGAATCTGAGCGCTGGTCAGTTCCGGGAACATCGGCAGAGAGACTTCTTCAGCGGCGATCTGTTCGGTTATGGGCAAATCGCCTGGCTTGTATCCTAAATCCGCGTATGCCGGCAACAAATGCACCGGAATCGGATAATGAATGCCGGTCTGGATGCCCGCATGGTTGAGCGCGTCCGTAAACGCCTGGCGTTGGGGCGTGAGAACCGGATAGATGTGATAAACGTGCCGGTTGCCTGGGGTTTCGGCCGGCAATTTCAGGCCACAATCGCGAAGCAGTTCGGAGTACGCGCGCGCATGAGCGCGTCGGGCTTCTGTCCAGGCCTCGAGGCGCCGGAGCTTGACTCGTAAGACGGCGCCTTGGACCCCTTCCATTCGATAGTTAAAGCCCTTCAGAACATGCTGATACTTCTTCTCGGCGCCCCAATCGCGGAGCATGCGAAGTTTGCGGGCCAGCTCCGGGCTGTTTGTTGTCACCAGCCCGCCCTCTCCATATGCGCCGAGATTCTTGCCGGGATAGAAGCTGAAGCAGCCCAATTCGCCCATCGATCCGCAACGACGGCCCCGGTATTCGGCGCCGTGCGCTTGCGCAGCGTCTTCGATGACGGTCAGACCGCGCCGGCGCGCCAGCTCCAGTATTGGATCCATGTCGGCCGGGTGGCCGTACAGATGAACCGGCAAGATCGCTTTTGTTCTTGGCGTGATCGCCGCTTCAATGCGATCCGGATCCATGGTATACGTGACGGGATTGACATCGATCAAAACCGGCTTTGCTCCCGAATACACGACGGCGGCAACCGTCGCGACGAAGGTGCACGCAACAGTGATGACCTCGTCTCCAGGACCGACGCCGGCGGCCAACAGCGCCAGGTGAAGCGCGCTGGTGCCGCTGTTAACCGCGACCGCATGCCTGACGCCGCAGTACGCCGCAAATTCCTCCTCGAAAGCGGCAACCTCTTTCCCGAGCACGAACTGTGTTGATTCAAATACGTTGGCGACGGCGGACAGTATTTCGTCCTTTATATCTAAATATTGTCTTTTGAGATCTATAAACGGAACCGTCATGCTCTTCCTTTACGCCAATGCGGCCTTTACGCCAATGCGGCCTGGGGGCGCGCATAGGACTGAAGCGGTACAGAGCGCCCGCGTTCGCGCATGGACCGAGTAGCCGCCTCGAGCACGCTGACCACGTGCAGGCCGGAATACCCGCTCGTGAGCGGCGTACGCCCATGCTGGATGCAATCGGCGAAATGCTGCGCCTCGACGCGTAAGGCCTCGGTGATATCCAACTGCGGCGCATACATGTCGCCGGAGCGGTATCCGACGAGCAGCTTGTACAATGCATCCGGGTCGTTGTTGACAGTGATGCCTTTGTCGTAGACCTTGATTTTCTCGCTGCTTTCCATATCGTCGTAGACGATCATCTGTTTACTGCCGCCGATGAGCGTGCGCCGGAGTTTTACGGGCGACAGCCAGTTCACATTCAGATGAGCGATCAGAGAGCTGTCGTAAAACACGGTCACATACGCAATGTTCTCCGCCGCTCCTTTGACGTGACTGCTTCCGGTCGCTGAGACTGCCGTGGGCAGGTCAGGCAGGATGTAGTCCATGATTGAGAGATCGTGAACGGCCAGGTCCCAGATCACATCGACATCGCGCTGAAACAGCCCAAGATTCACGCGCGTCGAGTCGTAGTAATACAGCTCGCCGATCGTTCCCCGGTCAATCAGTTCCCGAATTTTACGTACGGCGCCGGTGTAGACGAAGGTGTGATCGACCATGAGAACAAGATTCCGGCTCTCAGCCTCTTCGATCAGCCGCAAGGCCTGATCCGAGCTTGCCGTCATCGGTTTTTCGACAAAGACGTGCTTGCCGGCCTCAAGCGCCTGACGTGCGAGTTCAAAGTGCGTCGATACCGGCGTCGCAATCGCGATGGCGTCAATGCGCGGGTCGCAAATCAAACCGCGTACGTCGGTGGTAGTTTCAATGGAGGGATAACGCCGCTGCACAGCCTGCAGCCGGTCGCTTTTCAGGTCTGCTACCGCGACTACCTCGATATCCGGCGTTTCAAAAAAATTCCGGACAAGATTCGGCCCCCAATAGCCGTATCCAATAACTCCAAGTCGAATCAACGAAAGCCTCCCACTGCATCCAGCCGCGCCGCATTACGCGGTCACGCTCTGTTGCTGAATACGCTTATGCCGCACGTCCCCCACGATCCGGGCCGGCACGCCGGCAACTATGGCAAAGTCGGGAACGTCATGCGTGACCACGGCGCCAGCTCCGACGAGGGCGCGCTCGCCAACGGTGACGCCCGCAAGAATGGTGGCATTGCTGCCGATCGATGCAAACCGCCGGATTCGCGTCGGAATACACGTCCAGTCAGCCGCAGTTTGAAGCGCGCCATCCGCAGTCACGGCGCAGGGATACATGTCGTTAATGAACATCACGCCATGGCCGATGAAGACCCCATCTTCGATCGTGACCCCGGAGCAGACGAAACTATGGCTCGAAATCTTGCAATTGCGGCCAATCTCCGCATCCGCCTGAATCTCCACAAAGGGGCCGATACGGGTTCCATCGCCAATCCGGCAGCCGTAAAGGTTGACCAAATCCGGCTGAAAAATGACAGTATTCTTTCCTAATACAACGTCCGGTTTAATCACAGGGAATGTGAACTGATGTCGCTGTCTTCATGAGCACGTGATTGCCCAAAGTGAACTGGCCAGTTATCGCCGTTCTTCAGCTTTCCGCGGTGAGAATATTTAAGTCCTGCGGCAGCGTCGCCTTGAGAATCCCAAAAGGACAAGAAAAAAGCCAAAGCTTTGGGATAAGCGCGGTCGATCTTGAACGTCCTGCCGGAAGAGTTGAGTTTTGTCTCCAACACCAGCGAAATCATCCGATCCGCTGTTAGGGCAGCGCGAGCCAGCCCAGCGTCAGCCTGCCGCATCGATCAAAAAACCAGTACTCCTGATTCGCATAGCGATGATGGGCCAGATCAACGCAATCGGTCAATGCAACACACTGCGCGTTTGTGTGAGAGGTAGAGTTCATAGGCGCTGGCAGCGACGCTGAAGCCCACCGTACTAGTACGGCGGCAATTATCGATTTGGCATGCGGTACTACAGCGCAGGACCCGAGGTTGACCCAAACGGCCCAACACTTCGGGACTGTTTGCGTGCGCCTTGCTTGATCGACGTCTCGCCGCAGGTCAACCATCAGACGCCAGATCGTCACAATGCGGACACTGGTAGCTCGAATGCAACGTCGAACGATATCCGACCGTCGTACATCGCCGGAGGCGACCAGTGCTCAGACTGGAGGTGGGCATGTGTGGAGGTGATTTCTGACCAAAGCAGCAATACTCGCGCCTGGCGCGATCCTCCTGGCGTGTGCAGTATCCATACAAACGGCCAGAGCGGCGACTGAGGAGCAAAAGATTACGGCAATCCAGAGGGGCCTCGCGTATTTGTACAACACGCAGCAGGCTGGCGGATACTGGAGCGCTCCAGACAACGAGAAGGCCGCGACGGGCGCGGCGGCGTTTGCTTTTCTCAGTCAACAGGACAAGTGGGGGGACAACGCCGCAATCTATCAAGCCGCGGTCGAAAAGGCCATGGGGTATCTGTTGAAATCGGCGACCGTTTCGGATGTCAGCCCGGGCAATGACGGCCTGAATATATGCCCTGGCGCCGCAGGATCCTGTAAAGGAGTGTATTGGAGTAACAATGCGGAGTCGATATATGCCACCGCGATGGCGGCGCCGGCGATAGCAGCCTACGGCCTGATCATGGGTCGCGACGCCGTTGCAACCCCGAGCGGCCCGCTGGCGGGCATGACGTGGGGCGAGATTGCACAAGGAATTACGAACGCAATTGCAGCATATCGCAGTGATAACGGCAGCGGGCAGAGTGGCTGGCCGTATTTCATTCCGACCAGTGGAGCTCCTGATTCCTCGAATGTGCAGTTAGTATTGACGGCGCTCCTGTACAACGAAGCTTTAGGCGCGATTACGCCGGAGGCGATCAGGAACGAGCTGAAAAGCTGGCTGAATCGCGTCCAGAATGGGTCAGTTCCGGCATGTTACCGGCTTGGCGCTGAGCCGTGCGGACCGGCGGACATGGCGGCGATGCTGCTCGCCATGAAGCTTACCGGTTATGACCTAGCCAATTCGCAACTGCAGTCAGCGCTGGCATTTCTCAACCAACACTGGCAAGGAACTGGCGGCGAATCGAAGGCGACGTTCGGACGTCCAGCGGCGATGTGGGCGATTTACACTGGCCTGGAAGCGGCCATTGGTCTGACGGACGCCGCCCGGATCGTAAATCTGCTGACCGACTGCGGCGGAAGCACGAACGAAGCGCCTGGAGATGCATCCGGGGCAGTTACGTGCACGTGGTCAGAAGATTACAACCACTGGCTCGTAAAACACCAGAAAGTTGACGGCAGTTGGGACGGAACTTCATACGTCGCTGATCCTATCGCAACGGCTTTCTATATCGACATCCTGGGAGGGAATCGAGTTCCGGTTGCGCCATATAGCTGCCCTGCGGGCCGAGCCTTCTGGACCAGCGCGCCTCAGACCTGGCCCGTCTCGGTTCTCGGCGTGGGCGGTCAGATCTACACGAAACGCGAACTGTTGACCGTGCTCAGCGCCTCCGGCATGACCGGAGCGGTTGAGGATGCCAGTATAACGCTCGCAGCCGAGCTGATTACAGCCCGGCTCAATCTGGCTCGCGGCGCCGACAGAGCGCCAGTGCTGAGTGCGATCGTGAAGGCGGACCAATTGCTCCGGGCATTCGACGGGAAGCTGCCGTACCGCATAGCGTCGTCTTCACTGACCCGGGAAAAGATGATCGGCGCGGCGAGGATGCTCGAGGCGTATAACAACGGCGGCGCAACGGCGGGCTGCGGCGCTGCGGATGATTTGTCAAACAGCGAGAGGCCAGAGCGGCAGACGGCGACTGCGCAGATCCAGCCGGCTCGCGCCCTCGCGAGCGCTGATCGGACCAGCAGCGCAGTCCCGATGTCAAGCGCGCAGCTGGCGCAGACGCCGCGACCACCCGTCAATCTGAATGTGGTTCGCCCGTTTGTGCGTAAGGGCGTCACCGCTCTTGCCATAAAGCCAGACGGCAGCGCTCTTGCGACTGCCGGTACGGACAACAAGATCCGCATCTGGAGCCCTCTCACAGGACGACAAACCCTTGTTTTTCCGGATTCTGCCGGTTTTCCGGCAGGCGTCGTGTTCAGCCCCGACGGCGCGCTGTTGAGCAGCATCGGCCGAGACAGCGTCGTCCGCATATGGAATGCTGCCACAGGGTCGTTGCTCGCCAATCTGAACGGTCATGCGCAGTCCATCCGGGCTATCGCTGTGAGTCCGAACGGCAAATACCTCGCTACCGCGGGCGAAGACAGCCGCATTTTGCTGTGGGATCTCGCCAGCCGCAAATTGAGCAAGATCCTTTACGGATCCAGGGATTTTGTAAACGCATTGTCCTTCAGTCCGGATAGCCGGCTGCTGGCAAGCGGGGGTGAAGACGCCCGCGTCATTATTTTCGATGTCGCAGCCGGCAAATCTCTATACACGCTGCTCGGCCATTCCGGACCCGTGGATGCGGTGGCATTCAGTCCTGACGGGACAACGTTGGCGAGCGCTGGCCAGGATACAGTTATTCACTTGTGGAATCCGGCCACCGGGCGGCAGCGCTATGCCCTGAGAGGGCACGCCGCGCCTGTCGAAACCATCGCTTTCAGCTCTGACGGCAAATCCCTCGCAAGCGGTGGGCAGGACGCTCAAATTCTGGTGTGGAACGTCGCAACCGGAGCGCTGCTCAAAATGCTCGTGGGCTCATCCGGGGCGATTAATGTCCTCCTGTTTGGCCCGGGCCCGTTAGGCGGATTTCTGGCGAGCGCCACAGATGCAGGAAAGATCACCCTGTGGAATGTGGCGACCGGAATTCAACTGCTAACCATCACGGCGCCGACGGCTCCGTGATGCTGCTGTGATCACGAACTTCGCAAAAATGACCTATCTACGGCGAGTAATCAGTTGTCTTAATGAAGCAGTCATCGTATGCATGGGGCTGCTCGCCTTGGCTTGCCCGGCCGCTGCACAGCCAGACCCCACTCAAGGTCCAGGCGGCCCTATTCTTGTGATCACGTCCGCCTCCTCCACTTACGGCAAGTATTACGCGGAAATCCTGCGAACCGAAGGGTTGAATGAATTCGCCGTTATGGACATCGGAGCAGTCACCGCCGCGACGCTGACTGCCTACGATGTGGTGATCCTCGCTCCGGCTGCGCTCACAGCGGCTCAGGTCACCATGCTGAGCAGCTGGGTGAACGCCGGCGGCAATTTAATCGCGATGCAACCCGACTCCCAGCTCAACAGCCTGCTCGGGCTGACTTCTGCGGGGTCTACGCTCTCCAACGCCTACCTTGTAGTCGACGCGTCCACGCCGGCTGGAAATGGCATCGTCAATCAGGCCATGCAGTTTCACGGCGTGGCGAATCGCTATACGCTGAGCGGGGCTTCGAGCATTGCAACGCTCTATACGGATCCGCTCACGGCGACATCGAATCCAGCCGTAACCCTGCGCAGCGTGGGTACGAGCGGGGGACACGCGGCGGCCTTTGCCTATGATCTGGCGACCTCTATCGTGTATACGCGTCAGGGGAATCCGGCGTGGGCCGCACAAGAGCGGGATGGATCGGCGCCGATTCGCCCCGACGACAAATTTTATGGCGCTGCTGCAGGCGACCCTCAGCCGGATTGGGTCGACTTGAACAACGAGGTTTCGATCCCGCAAGCTGACGAACAGCAGCGACTGCTCGCAAACCTCATTTTGCAAATGAATCTTGCGAAAAAGCCGCTGCCGCGCTTCTGGTACTTCCCTCGCGGCAAGAAGGCGGTCATGCTCATGACCGGCGATGATCACGGGAACGGGGGAACGGCAGGCCGTTTTGATCAGTACATTGCGGCCAGTCCTGCGGGTTGCAATGTTGCGAACTGGGAGTGTATTCGGTCAACCTCTTATATTTTCGTCGAGCCCCAAAATCTCTCCAATGCTCAGGCGGCCAACTATGCGGCGCAGGGCTTCGAAGTGGGGCTGCACATCAACACGAATTGCGCCGATTTCACGCCGGCCTCTCTGGACGCATTTTATAGCCAGCAGGTCGCCGACTTTAGGAATTCCTATCCGAGCGTTCCGGCGCTCGCCACCGAGCGGCATCATTGCATTGTCTGGAGCGACTGGGTCACTGCCGCAAAAACGCAACTACGGTACGGAATACGGCTGGACGCCAGCTATTATTTTTGGCCTCCCGGCTGGGTGCAAAATCGTCCTGGTCATTTCACCGGATCGGCTATGCCGATGCGTTTCGCCGACCTGGACGGAACGATCATTGACGTCTACAACGTGCCGACTCAGATGACGGATGAGTCGGGTCAGACGTACCCGTTTACCAGCGACGCATTGTTGGGCGCGGCGGTGGGGCCGCAGGGTTATTACGGAGTTTATACAGTGAACGCGCATACCGATACCGCTAGTAACCCTGTGTCCGATGGGGCGCTTTCTTCGGCGCTTTCCCGCGGCGTACCGGTTGTATCGGGCAGTCAGCTGCTGAAGTGGCTGGATGGCCGCAACAGTTCCTCTTTCAGCGGCATCACATCGACCGGCGCCACTCTGAGCTTCAGCATTACGCCGGGAACGGGCGCGAACGGACTGCAAGCCATGGCGCCCACTCACTCCGCCGCCGGCGTGCTGACCGGCGTGACGGGCCCAGGGGGCCCTGTGGCGTTCACCGTCGATACGATCAAGGGCATCGAATATGCGTTCTTTCCCGCCGTCGCAGGCAGCTATACCGTCACCTATGCGGCCGATACGACCCGTCCAACGGTCACATCGACGTCGCCGTCCAATGGCGCCTCCGCTGTGAATCAGGCTGCGAGCGTCGCCGCGACGTTCAGCGAGGCAATGGATCCGGCCACGATCAATACGAGCACCATCGTGCTTCGTGATCCCTCCAACGCAACCGTGCCGGCGACGGTCAGCTATACTGCGGCCAGTCATACGGCAACATTGACGCCGAATAGTCCTCTGGCCGCATCAACGACCTATACTGCAACGATCACCACGGGAGTAAAGGATCTCTCGGGAAACACGCTCGCGGCCAATTATACGTGGTCGTTTACGACCGCAGCGCCGCCTTCGTGCCCATGTACGATCTGGAGCAGCTCGAGCGCGCCAGCCAACCCGTCCGTGAACGACCCGAATCCGGTTGAACTCGGCGTGAAGTTCAAGGTCGACCTGACTGGTTTTATCACGGGCATCCGCTTCTACAAGGGAGCCGCGAATACTGGCACTCATGTAGGAAATCTGTGGAGCAGCTCCGGTCAGTTGCTTGCGACTGCGACCTTTACAAACGAAACGGCTTCGGGCTGGCAGCAGGTGAACTTTGCCAACCCGGTCCCGGTTACGCCAAATACGGTGTACGTGGCGTCATATTTTGCCAGCGCCGGAAATTATGCCGGGGATAACGGGTATTTTTCTGCGGCTGGGGTTGATAATCCTCCAGTACACGCGCTTCAGGATGGAGCGAGCGGGGGGAATGGGGTGTACGCATATAGCGCCAGCAGCGTCTTCCCCACAAATACGTATCTGTCGAGCAACTACTGGGTGGATGTGGTATTTACCACCGCCACGCTGACCTCGATTACGGTGACGCCGGCGAATCCGACGATCCCGGCCGGGGGGACGCAGCAGTTCACGGCCACGGGCCGGTACTCGGACAACAGCACGCAGAACATCACCAGCCAGGTGGCCTGGAGTTCTTCGAACAGTGCGGTCGCCACGATTAATTCGGCAGGTCTGGCGACGGGGGCAGGAGCCGGGACGGCGACTATAACGGCGACCAAAGGGGGCATCAGCGGCAGCACCGGCTTGACGGTGCAGGCGGCGGCGCTGACGATTACGACCACATCGCTGCCGGGCGGAACGGTAGGGGCAGCCTACTCGGCGACGCTGACGGCCAGCGGGGGAACGCCCCCGTATACGTGGTCCATCGCCGCCGGCGCGCTGCCGGGGGGTCTGAGTCTGAACACGAATGGGAGCATTACGGGGACGCCCAACGCCAGCGGCGCATTCAGCTTTACGGTGCAGGCGACGGATTCGGCGGCGGGCGCGGCCAGCAAGAGTTTGAGCATCACGATCGCCGCCACTCCGCCGCCGCTGAGTGTGACAGGGACGACGCCGGCCAGCGGGGCCACGGGCGTCAGTTCGACGACGACGGTGAGCGCCGTCTTCAGCAATGCTTTGAATGGGGCGACGGTGAACGCATCGACGTTCACGTTGAAGGACAGCAGCAACGCGACGGTATCGGGCTCCTACAGCGTGAGCGGCAACACGGCGACATTTACGCCCAGCAGCGCGCTGGCGGCGTCGACGACCTACACGGCCACGCTCACCACAGGCGTCAAGGATGTGAACGGAACATCGCTTACCAGCAACTACACGTGGTCGTTCACCACGGCGGCGGCGACGGGGTGCGTGAGCAATTGCACTCTCTGGCCGGCCGCGACGATTCCGACGACGCCCGACGGGGGTCCGGACAGCGCGGTGGAGATAGGGGTCAAGTTCAAGGCGGATGTGAACGGCGTGATCAGCGGTATTCGCTTTTATAAATCG
>DASRCZ010000009.1:0-20472 GCA_035652855.1 Candidatus Acidiferrum sp. | reverse complement strand
CTGTGGGACGGTGCGGGCTTACTTAAAGTAGTAAGAGTAGTAAACCCGAGGCGGGCGTGACCACTAACTTATTGAAAATGGAGCGGGAGACGGGACTCGAACCCGCGACGTCCAGCTTGGGAAGTCAAGCAGGAATTTAATTTCAATTATTTAGAGAGCGCAGGTGTTGGTTTGTAGATTACCGAGAAGCCTGCAAAAACAGCGGTCCACCGCGAACGTTCTCTAAATGGAGTGCAATTGGAGTGCAGCGGCGCCGCAATGGCGAATATTGCCCTGCTCTAGCTGCTCCCAACTGACATTCCAGCGTTAGTGTCATCTGACCTGAACGAGCTGTACAATCTCCCTTGCACCCCGTGGCCAAAAACAACAATGGCCTGCGCGCGAACGCAGGCCCTGAACCCATAGGGGTGAATCTTGAATTCTTTCAATGGCAGTACACACTACAACGGCTCGGAGATAAAAGATGAAAATGCGCTCGCCGACGCCCGATTTGTTGGTTCGGTATTTGCCGGCTCCGGACTGACCCCGGCCGATTACGCCGCGCTCGAGGCGCGATGGATCGACCGCGAACTGGCCGATCGCGCCGGCCTGCGCAGAGTCGACTCCTTAACCGGCGGCGAGATCGTCGGGCGCAAGAGCGGCAACTACGCCGACGTCATCATTCCGTGTTTCCGTCCTGGTGCGAATGGCATTCGCGAGTACCGTCTGCGGCGCGATCACCCGGACATGGAATATGACCCCGCCGGCAATCTAAAGCCTCGGCAGAAGTACCTAAGCCCGCCAGGCCGGTCCAACATGCTGTATCTCGTGCTCGGCGCCCCGGAAAAGATGCTCCGAGATGTCTCATTGCCCGTCGTGATCACCGAAGGCGAGCTCAAGACGCTCGCCTTATGGCGCCTTGCTAATCATCGTGCAGCCGGTCGGCCTCGCTTCCTCCCGATCGGCGTCTCCGGCGTTTACAACTGGCGCGGCACGATCGGCAAGACCACAGGGCCCGATGGCAGCCGTCTGGATGTGAAGGTCCCGATTCCCGATCTGGAGTGGATCGCGTGGAATGGTCGCCGCGTCGTGATCGCATACGATGCCGACGCCGTCACGAAAGAGATGGTGCGCATGGCTCGCTCCGAGCTCGCCTCGCACCTGCGCAGCCGCGGGGCCATCGTCGGATTTCTGGAATGGGATGCGAGCAGGGGTAAGGGCATTGACGACCATCTGGCCATGGTCGGCCCCGAGATGGTGCTGGAGGAAATCGCGCGCGTAGACTTCACCGCTCTTCCTGGAAGAAGGATCTCCTGCGCTCAAAACCGCCTATGAACCATTATGAAGGCCGCATCTTACCGGTATTGACGAATGCCATCGCCGCCTTCCGGCACGCGCCGGAGTGGGGCGGCGTGCTGGCGTTCAATGAATTCTCGCTCGGCACAGTTGCGCTGAAGCCGACGCCTTGGGGCGTGGTGCCCAAAGGCGAATGGACCGACCACGAGCACCGCCGCGCCGCGGAGTGGCTCCAGAAGCAGGGAATCTTGGTGTCGGTAGAGATCGCCGGTCAGGCCGTGCAGACTGCCGCCCGCGACCACCCATTTCATCCCGTCAGAGCATATCTGGATTGCCTCACTTGGGATGGCGTCGAACGGCTGGATCGCTGGCTATCGACTTATCTTGGAGTGGCGGATACGGAATACTCGCGCGCTGTCGGGTTCCGGCGGATGATCTCGGCGGTGGCGCGCATTTTCCAACCCGGGGCGAAGGCGGATTGCTGCTTGATCCTGGAAGGCCCGCAGGGGATTCGCAAATCTACGGCACTGCGCACGCTTGCTGGCGAGTATTTCACGGACGAACTCGCCGACCTTGGGACTAAGGACGCCGCCATGCAAACGCGCGGCGTCTGGACCATCGAGCTTTCGGAATTGGACAGCTTGAGCAACTCCGAGGTCGCGCGCATCAAGGCGTTCATGAGCCGGACGACGGATCGTTTCCGGCCGCCGTACGGAATGCGGTTGGTGGAATCGCCCCGGCAGTGCGTGTTTGCTGGCACGGTCAACCACAGCACCTATCTGCGCGACGAAACCGGCGGGCGGCGGTTCTGGCCGGTCACGTGTGGCCGCATCGATATCGAGGCGCTTGCCCGAGACCGCGACCAGCTTTGGGCGGAGGCGAAGGGGCGGTTCGATGAGGGCGCGGCATGGTGGTTGGAATCGGCCGAGTTAGTTCAGCTGGCGTCGGATGAACAACTCCAGCGCTATGAGGGCGACCCGTGGGAGGAAATCATCGGCCCCTGGCTGGAGGCGCGCTCCAGCGTTTCTGACAGCGAAGTGCTGCAAAAGTGTCTGGAGAAGCCGCAGGCCATGTGGACGCAGAGCGACAAGAACCGCGCCGCGCGATGCCTTCGAGCGCTCGGTTGGGAGCGGTACCGCGAGCGGCAAGGCTCACGGCTGGAGTGGCGGTATCGGAAGGGAGAATGAGCAAGTGTTCCCAGTATTGTTCCCGCACTGTTCCCAGTTAGCTGGACCGGGAACACATGGAAACACTCGCTGTTCCCGGTGTTCCCGGGCCGATGCCGGCCAGACGTGTCGTAACCGTTTGCTATTATTCAGCACAACCACAAGGAACAGTGGGAACAATGGGAACGGCGAAGGATGAAACGGCCTATTGTCGGACTCCAGTAGGAACGTTCACGGAACAGGCTACGGTGTATCCACGATGCTGATCTTATCCTTCAAGCCCAGGTCCTCGAGGATTTGCCGGATCTCAAAGATAAGACTATCAACGGACGTTCGGTCAAACGTCACCAGGAAATCGATTCCGATCTTCAAATCAATTCCCGTTCTCAGCTTCGGTAGAATTTTGGTGCCGAAACGGTTCCAAATCTCGGGCGACATCGCCCCTGTCAAACGGATTGTCCTCGTCTGAGCTTGAGGCGTAGGACTGGGCTCGGGACTCGGGCTCGGCAGGGGGAGCGGCGATGGCTCCACGACGGGCGAGACGACATCCGGACCGGCAGCAGGCGCCGTCACCCCGGCTCTGAGTGCCTGGGCTTTAGCCTTCGTCAGCAGGAATACTCCGGCCTCGAAAGCGACCTCTTCCGGCGCGACGGGTTCGCAGAACCACATGCGCTCATAGCTCCCATCTGACTGCCGGCCAGAAGCCAGGCCGAATTCCCCCCGGTTCACAAAGTCGACAATCTTGCTGCGCAGCGTTGCATCCGGGTCGATCAGCCGGGTAAGCGCGCCATTCAAGAAACTCTGCCGCAGACTCGCCAAAGGCCACGCCCCGCTTTCCTTCAAAGCGGGCGGCCAATTACGGTCAATGTAGCCCGCCCCCACTGATTCATTGAGCAGGGCCTCCGATTTCAGTGCGGACACGACTCGCCCGCAGAGCGTTTCTCCGCTGCTCGAATGTCCTGCGCCAAGATCGATCGTTTTCAGGCCGTCCGCATCCTGGCTGTCGGCGATCACAGCGAACCGGTAGCCAGCCCATACCTCATCCTTCGCCGCTTCCTCCGCGGCCACAACCTTTGACTGGATTTCCGCCCGATCGGCCCGGTCAAATTCCCCCCCGAGCGTTCCTTCTGCTATCTCCCGGGCCACGCGCTTCCACGCGAGCCAGAGTTCGACCTTTTCCCGAAGGTCGCGGCCAGGCTTCTTGATGCACCACACCAACGCCCCCGGGTACAGTCGCGGCGACTTCCCCCGCTGCCTGGTCCACTCTGCAATTTGATCCCGCAGTGAACCCGAAGAGGCCCACTCCGCATCCGGGTCCATGACCACCAGCGTCAATCTCGGGGTGTCTTGTATCTCGGAACCGTCGCTCGGGAACGCAACCAGCGGCAGACTGGCGCCCCGCCGGAACTCGTCCTCCACGATCTTGCGGAGGGCCGGCTTGATCTCGGTCTCTTCATCCAGCGAGGCCCGGCGGTCGCTGACCACCTTCTTCATCGTGGGTTGATGCGTGATTCTGAACCCGTCCGATCCGACCTTTCGGATGAAGTAGGACTTGTCTTCCAGAGCAAACGCGGCGTTGTCAATCGACGTCGTATCCACGGCAGGCTCGCCGAGCGCGAATCGCAACTCGGGCAAATGCGCCACCTTGTCCGCCTGCCCACCCGAAGATTCGAAAAGGATCGCCGTACCGACCCGGCAATGGATATCCCGCAATGGTCCCTTGGTATCGGCGTCGAGCGCCTTGGCGTGGGAGTGCTCGCCGGCGATGTCTGCGTCGATCGCGGCCACCAAACGCGATTCGCCAAGTTGCCCCAGAACGACGCTCCGGAAGTTCGGTTCAAACAGCGGAGCGGAACCGAGCGTGATCAGCGGCTCCGTGCGCGCCTTTCGAAAGCTCTCCCGTGAAGCAATCGATACCCACTGCGCCAGCATCGCCAGGGTGCCGCGTGTCTGCTGGTACTGCGCCAGCGCCTGCCACTTGCGCTGGAACACAGATAAAGTCGCCGGATGAAACGGGTAGCAGGACTCAAAACGGCTGCGGAGGAACTCCCGAGCCTTGGCTTCCGTCGCGGCCGTGTCCACCGCGGTCCATTCCGGAGGCAACTGAGCTCTTCGCTCAAAGCACCAATCGGCAAAGGCGGTAGCCGTGTTCTTCCGGGCGCGATCACCGCCAAGGTCCTCGAACAGCCGTCGCCGGACCACCTCGCCGATCTCCGTCTCATCGTTGGCAATCAGATCCTTGGCAACGCGCCGTACGACTTTAGAGATCTTCTCCTGCCACTGGAGATCCCAGTCGGTCATCTCGACTTGGCTGCGCGGCAAGCTGATGACCGCGGCTCCGTGAGTGGTGCCCGTCGTCGCCACGGTCAGATTCTGAATGAACGAGTGAAACTGGTCAGCCATCGCCCGGTGGCGGTTGAGGAAGTTCAGGACCTCGTCGAACAGCAGCAGGACAGGCGCGCCGGCGGCCTGAAACACGCGCGCGATCGCCTCGGTGCCCGGAGGAATCGCCCGTGCGGATGGGCCCAGCGCCTGAACTCCCTGGTCACCGGCAAGCTGCCGGGCAATGTCGATCCAGGGAGTCTCCCTTCCCTCCTGCGGATCCCAGGCGTTGCCAACGAACACGGCCACGCGAGCCTCCGGCACCGATGACAGCCCGGCGCTCCGCAACAGGTCTGACACTCCGGTGAAACAGGCGGCCTTCTCGCCGTTCGACGCCAAATGATAAAGCGAAGTCAGCGTGTGCGTCTTGCCGCCGCCGAATTGGGTAATGAGCGTAAGGACCGGGGCGGTGTTATCGGTCCTGCCGGAGAGCCGGCGAAGCACCATCCCCGCGTGTTCCCGCAAGGCTCGCGTGAAATAGGTACGCGAGAAGAACTGCGCAGGGTTGCGATAATCCTCCGGCGCTGTTCTTGCCACAACTTGCTCGAGCGCGATGGCGAACTCATCCGGATTGAAAGACCGCCCTTCTCGAACTTCCTGGCGCGGCGTGGCGACTTTGTACCAAGGCTCCATCAATGCGTCCTCCGGCGCAGAGCTGGCCTCGGCAGCAGCTTTCGAATCTGGCTCCGAACTCGCGAAGCGATGGCTACGGCGTGGCGGCACTCGCGCATCGAGATCTCACCCCACCCCGGATACCGGGCGGTAGTGGCATACTCAGTCAAACGATCCTGCTCGTCTTCGGAAAAAGTGAATCGGTCGGCGGCGGGAAGCAACTGCATGAGCTTCCTAATGCTGTGAGTCTTCGGAAAAGGTATATTGCGCGCGGTCAACAGCGCCTTTATGTACTTCTCGATCACCTGTTGCGCATGAAAGCAGACCGTGTCGGTTGGGCATTCCTTTCCCGCCCGAAGGCTGAGCCGTGCCGCCTGAAGGTCATTGTCTGCCTTGGCAACCCATTCGGAGACCACCTCAACGACCTTTTCAGGATCGGGCATAAAGAACTTTTCCTTCCTTTACGGCGGGGTACTCGATCGTGCCAACAATCTCCCGGCGCCAACTAAATTCCTCGGGAGTGCTGACCACGATGTCGATCGGGACCGAAAAATCCCGGAGTGTACGGCGGATTTCGAGTTGTTTTTCGCGCTTCTTCCCATCAGCGTGCATTACCACCAACAGATCCACGTCGCTGTCGGGCCCGGCCTCCCCGCGGGCGTGCGACCCGAATAAGATCACGCGCTCGGGATGGAACTCCCGCACAATCCGCCGTACGATCCTCTGAATCTCCCGAGCAATACCTGGCTTTGTCCTGGGCATCGATTCACCTCGGCATCGCCAGCAGCATGGCGTCGAGCAGCCGCTTTTCTTCGCTGCCCTTGGGATACAGCGCCGAAAGCGCGTTGGCAAGACGCAGGAAGTAGGGGCCACGCTCCTGTTCGGCTTTGAGCAGCGCGCGCAAGGCGTTGGTCCGGCCCCCAGCCTGCAAGAGCATCGCCGCGTGGACACGGTCGAGTGTCGTTGCCTCCGCCTGCGCCGCGGGAGCGTCGCCGGCCATATCCACAGCGATCCGCCGTCGGCGGCCAGTAGCCCTTGCCGCCGGTTTGACGTCCTGATCGGGGAACAGAGCCAGTTGGCGCGTGGCAGCCAGTGGGTCCGTTTCGAGCAGATCAGCGACCGCTTCTCTGCCGTCCTGCCCGAACAGGAGCTTGGCGCGCTCGCTCACCGCGAGCAGCCGGACGACGCCTTTCCTGGTTTCGATAATGCGGTTTTCCCATTTGGGCAAGTTGATCCCGAGCGGCTGGGCGAACCTCCGGACCACGTCGAAAACCAGGGTGTAGCCCTTGCCGGCTTTGGGTGCCGCGCCCTCCTCATCTTCATCTTCCGCCGCTTCGTCTTCTTCGGACTCTTCGCTTGCGGCGAAGTCGCCGTTGGTGCTTTGCAGGGTCCACAGAAAGAGCGCCGTCAGCCGGGCGTCTTCTTCGACTGCGCCTGCGGCGCCGTTGCGGGCCCGAGCCTCCGCGGTGCCGAGCACCTGCTCGAGCGCCGTGCGTCCGACCACCTCCCACACCTTTTCGAGGTATTCGGCGAGGCTGACCTCGCGTCCGTCGGCCGTCTCGACCCGCCTGTAACGGCTGAAGATCTCGAGCGCGGGCCCGACACAGGCGAAGACCAGGTCTGCGCCGCGCACGCCTTCCGATTCGAGGCGCTCCATCCAGTCGCCGACGCGTTTGGGGAGTTCGCGAAGTACTTTAGCCCAGTCGCCGGTGGGCGCGTTCTCGGGACGTGGACGGCAGACGAGGTGGACGCTCGTGGCAAGGGAGGCTGTGTCTCGTGCATTTAGCCGAGTCCCAAGTTCGGTGGCGATGGGCCACGAAGCGGTGATGCACCATTGCGCGGCGACGATCCCGGAAAGCAGGGCCTCCCACCCTTCTGTTGTTTTGTGGGCGAACACGACGCAGCCACATCCGGAAGGGGATGTAATGTGCCGGCCAACACGCGCTGCGTCCATTATTCTTGCCTCGAAATAGCGCGCATCCTTTTTGGAGGTACTCAGCTTATGCGGGCGATCCACAACGCATTCGCCGTCCTTGGGGCTCAACGCGCCACGGAACATCGACGAACCAATTACTGGAGGCAACGCTCGCTTAAGCCACACGTAGAAGCAGTCGGACAAGTGCGCATAGGGAATCGCATCGTAGTACGGAGGGTCTGTGAACCAAATCTGGCAAGATTCGTGCGGCAAGTAGTCAGAGGTAGCGTCTCGCTGTTCAATTTGTCCGGCTCTCAACGTCGCGCCGGCGCAGGTCTCTACAAATGCCTCATAGCGCTTGAGCCATGCCCCAAACACATTCCTCTGTTGGAAACCTGGAGTAGACTCTGCAAAAGTCCAAGTCATCCCTATTGCATGTTGTCCAAACATGTCGATGAGCGACTCGCCCGTTGCTTTCCATCGACAGTGTGCGCTGAGAACCATGACGAGTCGATCCAAAGCCAGTCCGCACAACCGTGACGAGGCTTCATTGGAGTCAACGGATCGGATCAGACGACTGTACGTACTGAGCGCAAGCTTTTGACGTGCGGTGAATATGTCCCCCCACGTCGTTGCCCCGTACAACGGGACCGAAATCCTGCGAACTTCGTTCAAGGAAATGGTTTCGTCCGGAACAAGACTCGCACCCGTTTCAGTACCAGCGCTCTGAAGCAGCGAGACCTGTCGTTGCGCAAGGAAAACAGCCTGGTAGTCGGAATCCTTTGCCAGACGATACCCCCGCCCCAGCTGATCAGACCGTAGAGTGACAACAGCCATAAGGCGAGCACCGCCAACGCGACAGCCTTTCTTGTCAAAGATTACATCGGCACCGCCGCGCTGTGCGGCAAGCTGTGCCCGCACACGTTCAGGCGGCAACACGGCACCGCACGCCAAACAAGTGGCCTTCGCCCGTGCGACTGTGGCGCAGGGAACGTCCTTGTCAAGCTCGGGTTCGAAGATTTCGATCTCCAGTTGCGGTGGCCGATGCTCGTCACGCGCGACCTTGCAACGTAATGCCCGCTTGCGGTTGGCCTTGTTGCACAACCAGAAGGAGCTGACAAGAGGAATCTCGCAGCCGCAGTTCGGAGATTCGCACTGCACCGTCCGCGCCCAAAGATAGGCTATAGGAACCGAGCCGTCGGGATCTGTGGGATAGAAGGGAGCCAGCTCGGTCTCGGCCTGTGTGATAACTTGGCCGCCAACCCGGCGTAGATTTTCACGAAGTCTCAGCCCGTGGCGGGGAATGTCCTCCAGCAGCACTTTGAGTATCAGGCACGCCACCGGGTTCAGATCGCTAGCAAAGACTTCACACCCCAAACGCAGGGCTTCCAAAGGTATCGATCCACTCCCAGCGAACGGATCCACGACCAGCGGGGCCTCCGGGCCTTGAGCGATGTCCACGAGCGTACGGCTTACCTCCAGATACTTAGGACTATCGGCCAGGTTGCCGTTAGCAAAGTCGCCGATGAACTTGAGCAAGGCCTTCCGGAGGTCGTGGTCAGAAGGTCCGATCATTCCCTGGACAGACGGTAGAAGCTGCCGCGCCTTCCGCTTGAACTCCCCTGGGCAATGCGGATCGCACGGGTCGGGCCAGAGCAGCGCTAGCAGCATTGCTCGACAAGCCGCTAATGGCTTCGTAGCCCACCAAAGATGAAGCGTAGAGGGGCGCCGGTAGCCCATCGACTTCTCGCGCGCCGCATGCCGCGAGACTTCGGCGATGGGGAAATCCACTTCGGCGAGCCGCTTGCACTCCTTGGGGATCATTGCGCGCCTCCCGCGAGCGTCCAGATTCCGTCTTCCCCGATCGCCCAGTCGGCAACGCGCCCGTCGCGCACTCGTGAACCCGGTGTCCACAACGGCGTTCCCGAGACCTTGCGAAATGGATCGGCTTTCGTTCGATCCCACCCTGCAAGAAGTTCCTTGCTCCCGACAATCTCTGGAACTTGATCGGCGGGCCGGGCATGTGCGAGCAGATGGCCGCTCTGAACCAGCGGCGCGTCCTGATTCAACGACACTCCGGCGCCGAAAACCTCGGAAGCCGGCGTCATCTCAAGCCGACGCAGCCGGCCGAGCCCGTATCGCGTGTCGCCACCCAGAAAGAGAGTAATGAGGTCGCGCAGTCCCGGCGAGTCCTGCTTCAGGAATACGTAGCCCACAAAGGCGACTGGAGATTCGTTGCTACGCCACTGGGGTAACACGCATTCTGTTTCCCGGAGACTTCCCTCCTCGGCGCAATCGGAATCGGGATCAATTGCGGTTCCCGGACGGGCATCCAACAGCCGCAGGCGCATCTGACGGTTGGTGAGGTCGTGCTTGCCGTCCGGCCGGTCCTCACGCCGCCAGACCAACCCATCGCGCTCTTCATACCGCGGCAGCCAGGCCCGCCAATATTTCCCCTCGCATTCCGCCGGGAACAGATAAGTGAAGCGGGCGTTCTCGTGGAGCGTTGTGCCCTCCGTTTCGTAACTGGGGAAGCCATTCTCCCGGCGTCGCGCTAGCTCAGCCGTGAGGGCGCCCCACAAAGCACGAGAGGGCACGTAGAGCCGGGAACGATTCAAGCTCCCTGCGGGTGGTGCGCCCACAAACAGGGAAGACTCCAGCCGCCACGCCCAGCGATAGAGCGTCCAGTTCACTGCGCCTTTGCCTCCCTGGCCTTGGCGTGATAGCGGCCATAGACGAGCGCCTGGCGGAGCAGGTCCCGCGCGAAGAGCAACTTGTCGAGATCCCCGGCGAGCGCTTGAAGGGCGGTGAACAAGTCGCCATTTCCGAGCAGGGGCGACTCCTTGGGAACCTTTTGAAGAAACTTAGCAAGCTCGCCACTGACCTTCCGGCCACCCGGCCCGCCTTGGGCGTTCAAAAAGAGAAAACAGGCGTAGACGCCTTGCTCTTCCAACACGCTCAACGCGCTGGTCAGCGTCTTGTCATCGACTTTATCGAGTTGAGCCAGCGCCCGTCCGAGATTCGCGCATTCGACGTCCAAGTTCTGCATCAGGCGCCTCCTGTCGGCTTGGGAGCGGCGGGCTGCTGTGGAGTAGCTTTGGGCGACAACACGCGGAGACGTCCCATCCCGCGCGTGCCCATTCCGCCGATCCCGAGGCATTCCAAATAGGGATGTGCTGCGGCCACCACGTTGAAAACCTCATCTGTGTCCTTCACTGCGTCAACGGCGGCGTTGCCTACCTTGAAGTGTGCCGGGCTCTTCGAGATCACCTCCCACAGGAGCACCGTAGAGCGCGGGAGCGCTTCGTAGGTAAATAACGCCTTTCCCTCGGCTGCTCCGGTTTCCGGATTGATGGATACGGAAGTCCGCACTTCCAGGTTGCTGTTGACGATGTGGGAGAAGAGCTTGTCGGAGACGGCTGCCAGGCGTTGACGGATATACTCCGGAATCTTCAAGTTATTCAGCGCTGGACCAGGATCTTGGCGATTGCCGTACTGCTTCACCTGGAGCAACAGCCATCCAAGGTTGAGTGCAGATCCCGCTTGGGACCGAAGAATGGCGTTATCCTCCACATCGGGGTAGTTTTCACAAACGAGCCGCATGGCCGCTGGACACGTGATCCAGACGGGCCCTTCGCGCGTCGCTACAGGGAAGAGCAGCACCTGCGCGTCGCTAAAAGCGGCAAGGCCGGCGAATCCGCCGCCCGCGCTCCGAGCGAAACCGAACACGGTACAGATGGGGCACTCGGGCTTGCCGCAATGGCCTCCCTTGCCTTGCTTGTTCGGCTGTCCCTGGCCCGCGCAGTCGGGGTAGTACGGTTTGGGACTCCCATCGACCGTGCGGCTAGGGGCTGATGATTGTTGATGCATCGCGCAGTAAGCGCGATAAACACCCGCCAGGCTCGATCCGGGAATCTTTGGCACGCGCGTCACCGGATCCCGGACGATCGACTGATCCACGCGGCCGAGCCGTCCGCCGCCGGTGCCGACGTGAATCGGATCGACTGCCATCCCTGTGATGCGATGTGGCGTGAAGCTCTCTCCCATACTCAGTCCTCCATTCCCTGTTTCAGCCAGCCCAGATGCCATTCGATGGCCCATTCCAGAATGCCGTCGCGAGCGGCTTCCGTCAGGTGCTCCAGCGCTGCGCCCGAAACGCCGAGCCGGTTGCGCAGAACTGCATGCGCAAGGGCAATCCACTCTTCTTCTCCGCCGGCTAACCACGCTCCACCGGGTCCGCGCCAGGCGATTCGCCGTTCTTCGAGTTCTGCCCATGCGCCGCGCAAGGCGGTCAGGCTCGGTGCGGTCCGCGCCAGCAAGTCCCACGTGTCCCGCATGCGGCCGAAATCGGAAAGGTACCAACTTTTCGCCTTCTCAAATCGGCGGCCGGTCGCGTCCAGGAAGACCGCGGTCACGCGGCTCGGGTGGACCACGACGCCATCTCCGCGATGGAGAGCCGCGGCATGCCGGTACAACGTTCCGCTCGGATGTTGGAAGTCGCGGACATCTCGGAGCTCGCGATCTTCCACACGGACGTACGGATAGAAAACGTCTTCGCGGCCGTCGGGCAATCCGGTGGGCACGAGTACCGCTTCATAGGCGCCATCGGAACGAACGATCGTCAAGGCCGTCACTCCGTCCTTTGTGCGGCGGTCATGCACGCGCCACCCTTCGCGTTTCGTTTCCGCCAGATCCGCTTCCAAGTTGCGGGTGCTCTCGATCACCGCCTGAAATGGCGTCATCCTGGGGAATGCAACGATACCCGCGCGGAGCGGCATCCGGTCCCAGACACGTCCAAATTCTTCCTGCCACTTTTCCAAAGCAGTTTCGATGCACGCTGGGGCGCATTCGAGAGGCACAAGCACGCGGAACCGTTGTGGACTGCGTTCGAGAGGAATCACTGGCGCGTAGGCCGCAATCTTGTCGGGGTCGTGCACACGTTTAATGGTGAGAGTGCGCGTTCGGCCGTCATCGCCCTTCATTTGCACGGATTGACCTTGTAGGCTTCGCTCTGGCTCATTTGCGCCGAGACAACGAGCCAAATTGCAGATGGTCACGAAGCGGCCTAAGTCGTCGGCCCGGTACAGCACCTCAAACGGAGCGTTTGCAAGCCGTCCGGCATACGTCTCCCCGTCCTCCCAGCCCGCGCCCTGCACATCTGGTTCGAGCAGCAACCGCCGGACCCTCCACCGATTGGGATCAGCGGCTGCTATCTCACGAAAGCGAAAGAGCAGCTCATCGAAGAACGTTTCGGCGCTGCGCCAGAAGCGGTAGATGCGGCCAGGAGACGGTAACTTGCGGAAGCTCTGAAAGACAAACCACTTCGCATTTTGATTGTGGTCGTTGGTCCAAACAACTTGCTTCGCACGGTCCTCAACCAGTCGTTGAAAGATGCGCTGGAAAGTCACATGGGGTGCCTGTTCATTTGAGGTGCTCCCAGACTTATCGACAGCGAACTCTTCCTCTAACCCAGGGACGATTTGCCTTAGCACTCCATCTGTTTCGACCTGTCTTGGCGGCGTGGCGAGGCGCTTTGCAAAGTATCTTTCAAGCGCCGGTTGTAGACATGGCTCGGCCCAGTGCTGCACCTGATTCTTGACGGACCTCATCACTTTAGGATTGTGCTCTTTCCATTCCTGAACTGCCTGGGCTCGTAGTGAGTCCAGATGCCTGCCTTCGAGCCATGGTTCGAGGTCAAGACTCAGCGTAAGCAGCGCCACTCGGTCATTACCGTCTGCGACTTCGGAGATCCAGATCGTGTCCCCCTCGCCATTGAGCCAGGCATCGAGCCGGCCTTTGCGCCGATCCGAGCACACTGCGCAGACGCGCTGCTTGCGGGCATTGTCGGTTCGGTCGTTCGTGTGGGGTCGATTGAACCGCACCTGACAGACAGGACATACGTGGCCTCCCGCCGGGCCGGGCTCCGGGACCTCCCATGTCCGGTGCAGGGGAATGGCGAGAATCTCGCGTGCTTTGCGGAGTTGCTCCACCATGCCGATGAACGATCGTGTGGAGTCAGATAGCACTACGACCGGCGGCGTCTCAAACTTGTTGCACTTCGCGTATTCGTCAACCTGCTTTTCAATCGCCTCGCTCAGGATCTTCGCCGATGCATCATCCAGGCTGCCGTGTGAATCCTGACTGGTCGCGTCGGAGCGCAGGCCAGGGAAGGTGAAGGCCAGCGTCTCGTCATCCCGGTAGATCAGCGAACCTATCGCGAGGTCCACTTCGATCAAGCGCCGGACTTGGTCAAAGAAACCGTCGATGTCACGTCTTGCGCCAGTCCAGTCACCGATCTTTACAGCCCGGGCTTCGTAGTGGCGGCTGCCGAAACCGATCGTCAGTACACGCCAGCGCGTTTTCGACTTCAGATCTTCCCATTTGTTGCATTGTGTTAGCAGTGCGCCAGCCGCGGCCGACTTGAACAGAGCTGCTGCTACATAGGATTGGTCCCACAGAGTTACGTCGTTGTTCGGCAGTCGTGTTTCGGCGAGGGTAGAGAGGAACGCCTCGCGCAGCCAGCCGTCAGGACCTATAGCCGCCTCGCGCCATTGCCACCACGGATGCACGTCTGTGCCTGCTGTCTCAGCGAGCTTGTGTAAATCGTCAAGCAGTTTTCCGACGCGCTCCAGCAGGCTTTCGAAGGCGCCCGGCGCCAGAATGGGCGGCGCATCGGAAAGGAGATTCCTCACCGGATGCCCGAACGGCGAAGCCAGCCACATGTGCGTGATGTCCTGGCCGAGGTACGCTGAGGTGGAGGAGGGTAGGTTCTTTTCGATACCCGAGGCCATCGCGTGGGCAGCCTGGAGGAAGCCGACCAGGTTACTCTCTGATTTCCCCGCGTCGTACTTTTCCAGAAACTCGGCCAGGCTGCCAGGCAGAGACACCTTACTCTTGGGCAACCTGAGCCACGCGAGCCGATCGCTCCAAGCGGGCATGAGAGTCTTGTGCCAGTTCTTAGGCTCGTAGCTCACGCCAGCGCCGCCGTGATGCCGAAGGAAATCGGGGTGTGCCTTCCCGGCCATGTGAAGCCAGCCGATGGCTTCGCAGGCCAGCAGGAGGGACCGGCTCTCCCGGAGTTTGGTGATCATCATTTCCTGGGCCGGAACGCTCATCTCTGATCGACCTCTGATGAAAGCAGAGTGGCAAGCTCGTCCTTCAACCCTTGGAGGGGATTCTCTTGTTTCCACTCCCCGCCATTAGCTCGGGCTTTTGTCACTTCTGCGATACCCCAGCCAACGGTACGCTTGGCGGAAAATCCGTAGACTGTGAGGAGTTGCTCGGCCGCATCAAGCAGCTTTTGGAGCGCATCGATGCGGCCGGCAGATCCAAGGCCATCGTCGCCTGGGAGAGGCGCATAGAGCAGGCGCAGCACGCCTTCGGTGTCCGGCGGAACGACTTCGTAGAGAATGGGCTGCGTGCCTGCGCGCGTCTTCCGGCTGTGCGGATTGATCACCTCGAAACTGACTCTGTCGAACCAAGTCGGATAGAAGGCCAGCGACCCTCGCTGAAAATCCTCCTGCTCCCCCTTCTCATTGCCGAAAAGATGAATGACCCAATCCGGATCGGACCAGTCGTTCATCTTGCCGCCGTGCCGCTGAAGGCACTCCTGCAAGCCAGCCTGCATTAGGCAGGCCCAGCGAAGAAGCCCTTTCCAGCTTGCTGCGGACATGTAAGGAACACCAAACACCCGATCCTTTCGCACCGGGTTGTCCAAAACGTGGAATGGGCGGTCGTCCTTCGAGTACCAGGGCGAAAGCAGCTTGAACTTGATTTCGATGGCAAGCCCGGGTGCTTGGGGTGGCGACGTGGGATAGTTATCGAGACCCAGTTCGACTGGAGTGCAAAGCTTTCCCCAAAGTTGTAGGGCTCTCTCCTTGTAACAGTCCCTGGCGTCGGCCTTCGCCCTTTCATACTTCCTTTTCTCGTCCTCGAGCTGCTTTCTCTTCGGTCCACTGGTCTGGCGCTTCAATGCAACTTCAATCTCAGATCGTTTATGCTCATTCCACGCGAACCAATAGGTACAACCGTCCACGAACCCAGACGCCAGTCCGCTCGGCGTCGATGTGGTGGGGCATGCCTGGAGAGATGCCAACTCAGCGTACAGATCGAACCTCATCGAACACCTCCCATAGCCTCCACCAACAGACGATCGAGAATGGTTGGACCTCTGAGGAACTCCTCGTTTTCCAAATCCTGCCAAACGTATTTCAACCGCTGACGCATGTCTTCCAGCTTCAGAAGATCAGGTTTCAAGAAACCAAACGTACGCGCTGGGTCTTTGAAGCTGAACACCTTCTTGCTCTTTGCTTGCCTGCCGGCTAACCAGCTCTCGGCTTCGTTTGCTCCCGGTCGAAGCTGCTGTCCCTGCTGTTTTGGCTCCTTCCGCCCGACGACTTGATTGAAAGCGCTATTTGCGGCGCTTTGTCGCCCTAGAAGCCTTTCACGAACACACCAGAAATTCTCCAGCGACGCCCAGGCGAACTGTCGGTGGTCAACCAGCCGCCACACTGAATCGCGCAGGTATTTCCGCAGTGCGTTTTCTGAGGCGCAGGCATCAGGAGGAGCTTGCTCGATTTGCACAATTCCGTAGTCCCTGTGGTGCGGCAGATCTTGTCGGCTGGCCTCTTCGGATGGCTTGAGCACAGTCTTACCGCCTATAGCGCCATAATCGGCGATCAGACGCAGCGTGAGGTCGAGCAATGCCCACTCCTCCTCACGCATCGGACGCAGGGGGGTGAAACGAAATCGGAAGGTTTCATCCTTCTTAATCTGATCTCGTTTGATCTTGCCGCTTTCATCCAACACGTCGAACCGGAACTTCCGCGCCCAGTCGGTGCAGCCGAACAGTTCGCAAACTGCGCAGTGATGCCCTTTTTCGCCAGGTTTCTTCCCTTCGACCGGACACGGACGAGGTTTGTTATCTGGATGGTTGACTGGATCACAAGCGCAGCCACCAAGCCCGCGCACTACTACCTCGAACCACCAGCGGAGCGAGCCAAGCAAACCCGTCGGAATCGTGTGCTCCCCCTTCCGGTCTGCATCCCCTGTCCAGACGGGAGTCTGGGCTTTCAGTACCCACTCGCGCAATGTCGGACTCAGTGCAGTCATGTCTGTATCTCCAGAGGTGGTTGAGCCGTCAGCGTATTCACCGGCAGATAATAGTGCGCCACCTTCGTCACCTCGTTCCAGTCAAACCTGGCCGGGTCCTTGATCGGCGGCTGAAGCGTGGGGTTCGTGTCGCAGTGGGTCACCACATAGAGCCAGTAGCAATCCCGGCGGTCCTCCGCGACGCGCCGTTCGTTGGGGGTCAGCACCACTGTCCCGGTTGGCGCGCCGATGCCTTTCACTTCAATCACGCGCAGCTCGCCCGAATTCAGATCCAGGCTGGTGATGTCGTAGCCAAGGTTCTTTTCGTGGACGTCATACACCTGCCGCCCCTGAGAGCGTTCGTACTCCATAACAACGCGCATTGCGGTGGCTTCCGTCTCAAAGTCGGGTTGAAGCCGCCGCACCTCTGGCGCTTCGCGGTCGGGATGCGGCAAGACGAGAACACTGGCGAACCTTTCCACAGCCTGTAGGGACAACGAGCGTTGCTGCTCCAGTTCCTTTCTTCGGCGCTCGCGCCGCACCATGAGCTCGGCATGGCGCGCTTCGGCCTGGGCCAGACGGCCCTCAGCGCCGGTCACCTTCTGTTCGACTTCCGTCGCGGCCCGGCCGATCTCTTCGTCCGCTCGCTGTAATAACTCGGTGAGAGACAACTCCACGTGAGCCGCGATGCGCTCGATTTCGGCGATGCGCTCGTTTCGGGTGTCCTCCAGGAACCTGACGAGTTCTTGTTCGTTCAACCAGGCGGCGGCTTCGGGCAAAGTTGCAACCGGCGGCAGGGCTTCCGGTGGCTCGGCTGGTGTGAAGTCGCCCAGGATGCTGGGTTCCCGAAGGCGAGGCGGGCAATCTTCAGAGAGCTCCACGGCAAACAGGCGTTCGTGGATCACTTGGCCGAGTCCGTCCACTACCCGCGCCCGGTAGAAATCGATGCGCGCGGGCCTGTCGTGTTGGAGCGAATAGAATGCCGCTCCCTTTCCGAATGTCTCAAGCGCCTTGGAATGGATGTGCCGGCGGATAGCCTCAAACAGCGGATGACCCGGTGTGACCCACTCCAGGTTGTTTGCTTCCGCAGTCTCGCGGTCCGTCGAGCAACGCGGGTACCGGGACGCCAGCGAGGGGAGCCGCCAGTCCGGGTCCTTTTCGTGATCCTTCAATACGGCTGGCGTTCTTCCGGGCTCGAACGTGTGTGGCAGGTTTGGCAAGACTTTCAGGGTTAGCGGCACAAACTCGGCTGACTCGCGCAGGAAGCGCGCGATCGTCTCCGGCACGACGCGCCGCTCCTGTGCGCGGGCCCGCCGCTCGATCAGCATTTCCAGGTTGAGTTTCTTTGAGGCGAGGCCTTCGAGAGCGTTCTGACAGATGGCTCGAAACTGGTGCTCGTCCACATTCTTGAGCAGGCGTTCTTCCAGATCAGCATCGCCGAGGCGGCCGGCGTAATAGTCCCGGAGAACGCGCTCCACGTGGGCGGCGGGAAGGACTTCGCCAACAACGTTGAAGACCGCGTCATCGTCCAGGGCGTCGCGAATCTCCTGAAGTTTTTCCAGCAAGCGCTGAAGCACTCGCCCCTCGATGGTGTTCGTCGCGACGAAGTTGAAGATCAGGCAGTTCTTGCGCTGCCCGTACCGGTGAATGCGGCCCATGCGCTGTTCGAGCCGGTTCGGGTTCCACGGAATGTCATAGTTGAAAAGAATGTTGCAGACCTGGAGATTGATGCCTTCTCCGGCCGCCTCCGTGGCGACAAGAATCTGAATCTCTCCTTCCCGGAACTGCTGTTCGGTAAACAGGCGAGTGCCTGGTTCGTCGCGAGAGCCGGACTTCATCCCGCCATGGATGCAGCCCACACGGAAGCCCCACGACTTTAGCCGGTCCTGAAGGTAGTCGAGGGTATCTTTGAACTCCGTGAAGATCAGCAGCCGCTTGTCGGGATGGTCGAAGAATCCTTCTTGGTGAAGCAGTTCCGTGAGCTTGGAGAGTTTGGCTTCCGCGCCAGAGGCCTCGACCGCTTGCGCGCGCGATGCCAGCGCCCGAAGTTCTTCGATTTCCTGCCGCACCTGCTGCGCGTTGCCGGCCAGTGTGATGGCTTCCAGCGTTTCCTCAAGCCGCTCGCGCTCGCTCTCCTCCATCTCTTCCAGTTCTTCGGGATCGGGCAGTTCAGGAGGCGCGAGCAGGGCCAGATCCTGGGCGCGCTTGAGAGCGCCCTCCAGGCGCCGGGCGCGGCTTTCCAGGGAATGCCGCATCGCATAGGTGCTGGACGCCAGGCGGCGCTGGTACAGGGACATCAGAAACCCAACGGCGCGGGCACGGGGGTCCTCGCCCTGCGCGGCCGCCCTTGCGCTCTCCTGCTTCACGAAGCGCGTGATGTCCCGATAGAGGTCGAACTCCGCTCCGTCAATCTGGAAGTCCACGGTATGCGGAATCCGCTTGGTGAAGATCTTCTCCGCCGCCCACGTTCCATCTGGACGGCGTTCTGGGAAGTAGACCATCGCCTCCTTGGTACGCCGCAGGTAGAACGGCGCTCGCCGGCGGTCCATGGCTTCCCGGATCGACTTCACGTCGGCGTAAGCGTCGGCATCCAGAAGTTGCAGGAAGAGGCTGAAGTTCAGTGGGTCTCCCTTGTGCGGCGTGGCCGTCAAAAGGAGAATGTGATCGGAGGTGTCGCGCAGCAGCTCGCCCAATTTGTAGCGGAGGCTCTTGTGGGTTTCGTCGGCAGCGGACATGCGGTGCGCTTCATCCACGATCACCAAGTCCCAATGCACCTGGCGCAAGCCAGGGAGGATGTCCTTGCGCTTGGCGAGATCGAGCGAAGTGATGATGCGGTGCTGATCCAGCCACTGATTCACACCGAACTGATCCCGGATGTCGTGGCCGCGGAAGACCAGGAATTTCTCCTCGAACTTCTCCTTCAGCTCCCGTTGCCACTGAAACGCGAGGTTGGCGGGACAGACGATCAGAATGCGCTCTGCGAGACCACGCAGTTCTAACTCTCGGATCAGCAGACCGGCCATGATGGTCTTGCCCGCGCCCGCGTCGTCGGCCAGAAGGAACCGCACTCTGGCAAGCTTCAGGAGGTAATCGTAGACGGCCTCGAGTTGATGGGGGAGCGGGTCCACCCGCGAGATGGACAGGCCAAAATAGGGATCGAACTCGTAAGCGATGCCAAGGGAGTAGGCCTGGATTCCCAAACGGAGGAGGCGTCCGTCACCGTCGAAACCGTATGTCGTGTCCAGGATGACGAGCTTTTCAAGGTCTTGAGAAGTCAGCGTGACCTTGCGGTAGCGCTCCGACTGGGCCCCTACGAGCCCGGCAATCCAGGTGTCCGGACCGTTCGAGCGAACCGTCTCCACGCGCATCGGCTCGTTGAACAGGGGTCCGGTGAGAATCTGGCCTTCACGAAGGGGTGGTGGGACGTTCATCCGGACTTCTCCTTCGTGGACTTCTTGCCGAGCGCGTCCAACTCGCTTTTCATCTCATGCAGGCGCCGGAGAAGAAATGGCTGGGGAACGCGTTTGCCATTTTCCCAGTGGTTGACCGTGCTATAGGTAACTCCTACCTTCTGGGCGAACTGCTCCTGAGTGAGGTCGAAACGCCGGCGGAGATCTTTCACGAGGACAGACACGTTCTCTCGCCTCATTGGGGCGCCCTTGACACGCATCATATGTAATAGGCAATGCTAATCTACATAAAACTATCTGGTCAATGGGCCTGAGGCAACAGACCGAAAAAAGATCAAGACCAGTTCCTATAACTGAGGGCCGTCGTCAGCGATTCATTGCTGAAACGCAGGGCATACCGAACAGCCGGGCCCAGGCCGCGACGGCAGCGGCCTGCCAGCGGGGAATCGGCGTTCGCATTACCCAATGATCATTGGCGATTGCGATGATGGCGGTGGGGTGCTCTGTCATCGATTCGAGCACGGGCCAGACGAGGAGCTGCTCGTAACAGATCAGAATGGCGGCGCGCTCGCCGGCGATTTCGGCGATGCCGGAGCCAAAGAGGCGCAACGGAACCCCGCCA
>DASRCZ010000008.1:0-145010 GCA_035652855.1 Candidatus Acidiferrum sp. | reverse complement strand
AAAGTAGCCCACATCTACGGCGAATCCAACCGTGGCGTGATACGACGCGATGTAGGTGGTATTCGGCGCGATGGCGACGGGCGTCGCAAACGTCAGCTGCTGCCACCCCGAGGCGGTCTCGTTGGTGAAGGTCCCGGCGGCAAGCAGCGCGCCGCTTGCACTCCACAACGATCCGGTGTGCGTTCCCGTGTCGCCGGGGCCTTTGTAAAAGCGGAGTCCGGTGATGGCGCCGGCGACGTCGGAGCGGAACTTGACGCCGAGTTCGACCGGACTGTCGGAATAGAACGGAAGCGACGGAGTGGCGCTCGCGGGCCAGATGCTTGATCCGGCGCCAGCGGGAGCCGGCGAGGGCGCTGGCGCGGATGAGCCGGGGTTGAAAACCACGTCGACCCAATAATTGTTCCCGCTGCTGTTTGAAGGGAACTGGCCGCCCGGCCCCAGAATAAACAGACCGTTCGGCCCGTCGACGCCGGACTGTAATGCATGGAGCGGCGCATTGTCCACGCCCTGGGCGGCGAAGAAGCCGACGTTCATCGAGAATGCGCCGGTATCGGTGTGATAGGAGGCGACGTAGGTTGTGTTTGCGGAAATCGCAACGGGGGCAGCGAAAGTGAGTTGTTGCCATCCGGCCGCGGTTTCGTTCACGAACGTTCCCGTGGCGAGCAGCGCGCCGGTGGATGTCCACAGCGACCCGGTATGGGTTCCGGTGTTGCCAGCGCCCTTATAAAAGCGGATGCCTAGAATCGAGCCGGCGACATCGGAGCGGAATTTCACGCCCAGCTCGACGGGGGAGTAAAACACGGCGGAGGCGATTGCCGGATACGCGGTGTTCGGCCAAATCGTGGCGCCGGCGGCCTGCGGCGGCGGGGCGCCCGTAATGGTCAATACAGCGCTGATGATCTCGGCGGATCCGTTTTGCAAATAGCGAAACACGTATTGCCCGGTCTGTTGAGGCGCGGTGAGGGTCATCGATCCGGAAAGCGCTCCGCCGGTGGATTGCGACCATAGGGTCGACGACGATCCTGCGACGCTGAGCGCGATCGCGTCGGCGGCGGATGCTCCGGATGGCGCCGTCCAGCTGACGGTGACGGGCGCGCCGGCGGCGACGCTGGACGAGGAGAGCGTGAGCGTATACGACACAACGGTGACAACGGCCGATTGAGCGATGGCCACGCTGCCGTCTCGCGGTAAATACCGGAATTGGTATTGTCCGGGTTGCGAAGGCGCGGACAAGGCAACACTGCCGGATCTACGTCCGGCGACATTCGTTGACCACACAATGGAATTCGTACCGGACTGATACAGGGCGATCCAGTCCGTGCCGTAAGCGATGCCAACATTCCAGGAGACCGTCAGCGGCGCGTTGACGGAGACGGAGGTCGCCGAGGCGGTAAGCGTGGGCGTGACGCTCGGATCGGTGGGCGCGATGGTCACCAGCGCCGAGCCGGATTTGGCGCCGTCGGCGGAACTTGTGGCGGTGAGCCGTACGGTCTGCGGCGCGGCCAGCGTTGACGGAGCAGTGTAGAGTCCGCCGGGGGTCAGCGTTCCAATCGACGGGCTCATGCTCCACGAAACGGCCGTGTTCTCCGAACCCACAATGTCGGCCGTGAACTGAATGGAAGCGCCATTAAAAAGAGTTGCGGCGCCGGGCGCCGGCGACACCTGTACGCCAGTTCTGTTCGGATTGTGCGCGGCGACAATGGCGTCGGCGTTGATGCCGACATCCTGGCCATCCGTCGCGGCGCGCACATACGGGCTCGACGAGCTGAGCCGGTAATTGCCGTGGGCTGCATCCACGAAGCCGACCGAGTCCAGGCTCTGCGCCATGAAATTTCCCGGAGGAAACGGATATGACGCCGGAATGCCGCCGATCACGTTGCCTTTCACTATGGCGCCGGGAGCGCAAGAATCGAGCGTCGCCGCGCCCATCTGCGAGACCCCGTTATTGATGCCGCCGGGCCCGAAATCAATGTTGTTGGTGAATACAAAATTCGTCTCCGGACCGCAGTTGAATGCAATGGTATAGGAGCCGTGCACGGAGGTATTGTGATCGATGACGATGCCGTCCGATCCGCCGAGTATTTGATACAGGCGGCCATCGCCGCCCCAGACGGCGCTGAGATCCTCGAACAGGTTGTTTTTGATCGTTACGCGCCTTAGTCCCTGGCCCTCGCTCGTGTAAATGTTGATGCCGGCGCCGCTGTGACGCACGATGTTGTTCGAAAAGGTCACGTCCTGGATGACCGCCCACGGCGCCGCTCCATTTTCATCGCGCACGGTGAACTGCACCGCAAACCCATGCTGATCCGCCTGAACCCAGTTGTTCTCAAATACGTTGCCGTCGATGAGCACGCGTTGCGCGAATTTCAGCTCGAGATGGTTCTTCACCATCCAGGAATCGCCGGCGAAACTGGGATCGCCGGTCCGCCATGATAACGGCTTGTAGAAATGATTTCCGCGGATTTCGATGTCGGAAGGCAGGATGTTCTGGATGACGGGCGTCGCTCCGCCGAAGCCGACCGATTCACCGCTCGCTTCAATGTGATTGTTAATGATGTGGTAGGGTCCGGGACCGGCCCAGCCTGCAATGGCCTGCGTGTCCTGCCAGGTGCTCTTGAAATCGGACAGGTACGAATTGCGGATGGTGGTATCGCGTCCCTGGAGCGCGACTCCGCGCTTGGACCCGACTTCCAGGTCCCCATGGATATAAACGCGGTCGAAGTCGAGGTACTGCGGCATTGCCGCAACGCTCGATTCATACGCGCCGAGCAAGAGCAGGTCGTTGACATACACGCCCTGAGCGGGCATGAACTCGATGCCAATGAATCTGAAGTGGTGGGCGCCGTTGGTGGCCACCAGAACCGCGCTCGAGTCGGGAGTAACGAGCTTGGGCATATTCGCCGCGTCTGCGGGAGACACGCGAACCCCGTCTGGAGGAAGTTGCGCCAGGGCGGAGGATTGGACGATGATGTACTGCGATCCGGGCGTATTCGGAAGCGTGAAGTGCCCTACATAAGTGGCGCCCGCCTGTAACACAATCGTGTCGCCGGGCGCCGCTGCATTGAGAGCCGCCTGAAAATCTCCTCCGGCCGGTACGGTAACGATTGCGGCGCGCGCAATGATCGAGACACAGAATAGTCCTGTATATAAAACGAGGCGCATAAAAGTGTAGTGTCGAAGTACCAACTATAGTACTAGAACTATTGTTATCAAGTACTATAAACAGGGCGGCCTGCTGTTCGAGGATGCTTGCTCTGAGCCGCGTGAAGGGCGTTTCAGTCCGGCGGTTTATGGCCTGCTACAATCGCCCTTGGGCGGGTGGACGCCCTTGCGCCGACGGATGCCCCCTGGTTTTATCGCCCAACGCATGCCGGACAGCGAGGCCTGCCGGCGGCTGATGGAGCTGGACCCGCTGAATCCGTTCGCCACGCCCGCGTATCTGGAAGCAGAAACAGCGCTGGGAGCGGAGCCGTGGCTTTTCGGTTTCGAGCGTGACGGCTCGTTCACCGGGTGTCTGGCGTTTATCCGATCCGGACGGCTGAACCGCAGTCTCACCATTGCATCGGCGCCGGATGCGCCGCCGGAATTCTGGGAAGGGGTAAAAACCTTTTCGAAGGATGAACGGATTACCGCAATTGCAGTGAACACGTTCGCTTCCCGCGCGGCATGCATTCCTGAGCTTGGGGAGGAAACGTCGCGGATAGAGAGATTCGAGTTTCTTGTGGCGCTGGACGGTTCGCCCGAACAGTTGCTTGAGAGAATGCGCGTAAATCACCGGCAAAGCGTGCGCAAGGGCATCAAGCAGGGACTGACGGTCCGCGCCGGCGATGTTTGCAGTCTCACGGAGCATATACAGCTCATGGCGGCATCGATGGAGCGCCGCCAGTTACGCGGCGAGAACGCCGTTTGCGAAGCGTCCGTCGAGAGTTTACGCCCGTACGTGGAATCGGGATTTTGCCGGCTGTTCCAGGCCGTTCTCGACGGGAGGGTGGTTTCTTCGATGACGGTGGCATGTGCGCCGCGCGCCTTCTATTTGCATACCTCGGGAACGAATGCTGCGGGGATGGCGGCGGGGGCGTCGCATTTTCTGCTGTACGAAATCATGAAGGCCGGCCAGATGGAGCAGCTTTCGAAATTCAATCTTGGCGGCGTGGCCGATCGGGATTCCGGGCTGGCGCAATACAAGGAGCGCTTCGGCGCGGAGGTTGTGCGGCTGGAAGCGGCGGAGTTTTATACCGGCAATGCGCTGCATAAAGCCGTATCGGCGTCGGCGCGACTGATGAAACATGCGCTGGATCGCGCGCGCACGCTGGGCGGAGGCGGCCGTTGAACGCGATGCTGCGAAAGCTGCTGCGTCTGCGCTCGTACTGGTTCCAGGTTCCCTGGTGCGTACCGCCTTGGGGTTGGAGAGAATTCCGCATCACCATCGGCTGCGTGCTCCAAGGCGCGGTGGCGCGAGGTCCGACGCCGGAACGTTTTGCTTCCACGGTAAAGGCTCTACTGGGACGGAAGTTCGCTATCCCCGCAGGGCGTGGGCGTGATGCTTTGTGGCTTGCGCTGCGGGCGCTCGAGGTCGAAGCTGATGACGAGGTTGTCATTCCTTCCTACATTTGTCCGTCTGTGCTGGAAGCGGTTTGGATGTCGGGAGCCCGCCCGGTTTTTGCGGATGTGGACGAATCGCTGCACGTGACGGGGAAGAGCATCGAAGCTGTTCTCTCCCCGAAAACGCGTTGCGTTATTGTTCCGCACCTGTTTGGCAATTGCGCTCGGATTGAAGAAATTGAGCCGCTGCTGCGGCGTTGCGGAATACCGCTGATTGACGACGCCGCGCAATCGTTTGGCGCGCGCCGCGCGGGCCGCTGGACGGGGTCTTTCGGCGAATTCGGGGTTGTGTGCGGGGGGCCGGGGAAGCCTCTTGCGGTTCCCTATGGAGCGGTTCTGGTCATGGACGACGCGGCGCTGTATCGCGCCGCGACCCGCATTGCATTGCCCACCGAACATGCCTCAGCGGTGTTGCGCCGCGTTCTTGGATTCTGGTTCTGGCGCCGCTTCCGCCGATATACGGTCGTGCTCGAAAAGATCGCCGATTATTATTTTGGCGATTCCAGGGCCGATCCTGCCGCTCACGCCCTTTCGAATCTGGAGGCTGCCCTGCTTTGCGAGCAGGTCCGCAAGCTCGAGCGCCAGCGCGCTATACGGCAGGACGCTGCGCGGCGGTGGCTCACCATACTGGCGCCGCTCGGGTGGCGCAACCTGTCTGATCTCGGGTCCGACGCCATGACCGTGAAGCTGATCCTGCTGTCGCCGGAATCCGGTCCGGACATGGCGGAAATTCTCGAGGCGTTTGCGCAGGCGGGCATCGAATGCCAGGCGGGGTATACGCCGCGCCATCACCAGGTCAGTCCGGCAGCCAGCGTCCCTGTAACCGAATCTATATGGGCGCGCGTTCTGTGCATTCCCGTGGACGCCCCGCCGGGCGACATACGGCGATTGGAGCGGCTGGTGGGGCGCTGGTCGCCGCAGCCCGCCATGACCGGTCATGACGCCTCCCACGCTCATTCTCGGTAACGAGCCGCGCGTTGTCGCGCCGGTTGCGCGCTCGCTTCACCGTCAGGGGGTGCCGGTTCTGGCGGCGGCATTCGGCCCTGATGCGCCGCCTGTCCGGTCGCGCGCCATACAACGATTTTTTTGGATCGACGGCGGCGCCGATTCGGACGCGGGGGTTCGGGCGGCGCTGGATCTGATCCGGCGGGAGTCCGTGGATTGGGTTATTCCTTCCAATGATTCGGCGATGGCATTGCTCGCCGCGCACTATGACCAATTCCGGACGGCGGCGCGTCTGGCGTGTCCTCCGCCGGCGGTGACCGCGCGCGTGCTCGACAAGCAGCAAACACTGCGCGCAGCGGCCGAGTGCGGCATCGACATCCCTCGAAATCTTCGATTCGCATCGATCGCTGAACTGCGCGCGGCGCGCGCGACGCTGCGATTTCCGCTGATCGCCAAACCGCTGAGCAAGCTGGCGGATGCGGCATTCAAGATCCGGTATTACCTCGACTTCGACGCGCTGGAGCGCGACTTCAGCAACGATGCGGCCTATAGTTCGAAATATCTGTTGCAGGAGTACGCCGAGGGCGAAGGGTTCGGCGTCGAGCTGCTGATGGATGGCGGCGAGCCGCTACTTGTATTTGCGCACCGGCGTATTCTTGAACACCCGAGCACGGGCGGCGTGAGCGTGCTTGCCGAGGCGGCGCCGCTCATCCCCGAGCTTGTCGACAGCTCGGTGCGCCTGTTGAATCACATCGGCTGGGAGGGCGTCGCCATGGTGGAATTCCGGTACGATCGCGCCGCGCGCCGCGCCACGCTGATGGAGATCAACGGGCGGTATTGGGGTTCGCTGGGGCTTTCCGTGGCGGCGGGCGTTGATTTTCCGTTTGCGGCCTGGCAGACAGCGCACGGGCTTGCGGTAACGGCGGCGCGCGAGTACCGGCGCGGCGTTCGGGCGCGCTGGACGCCGGGCGTGCTGCTAAGGACCTACGATCTGTTTGTCGCAAAAGACGATGGAATGCCGCGGCCGTCGCCATGGCGCGAATTGTGGAGTGGAGCGCGCGCGTTCCGACCGGGCATTCGCGACATGCTGTGGTCATGGACAGATCCGCGCCCGGCTTTGGATGAGACGCGCCGGGTGTCGGCCGCCATTGTGCGGGCGATGATCCAAACCGCAGCCCGGCGCGCGCTTCCCTCGCGGCTTCTCCAGAAGCTGCGCGTGTATCGATCGCTGGAGGGGGACCTGGCGCGGGTCTACGCGCGATGCCAGATTCGCCGCGCATTGTTTCCGGTCCCTACCACACTGCCCGGCGACGTGCGGTCTGTGCTGTTTGTGTGCCACGGAAACATCATTCGCAGCCCGATGGCGGAAGCGCTGTTGCGGCGCTCGTGCGCGGTTTTGGCGCGCTCGGCGGGATTACAGGCCAGCAACGGCCGCGCGGCGGATCCCCGCGCGATCCGCATCGCGCCGGAGTTTGGCGTTTCTCTCGACCGGCACGCCGCAGCGCCGCTTACCGAAGATCTGGTCCGCGAGGCGGACGTCATTTTCGTCATGGACGGCCTCAATGAAGCCCGCCTGCTTGAGCGCTTTCCCGCCGTGCGCGGCAAGGTGCGGCTGCTCGGCGCCTTTGCGCCGCAAGCGATGGGGGACTGCGAAATTCCGGATCCGTATGAAGGCCGCGAGCAGGACGTGCGCGATTGCTATCGCATTCTCGAGAGATGCGTTGCGGCGGTCGCGGCGCAGATCAACGCGCGCCTAAGCGCAGCGCAAGCCGGCGCGCCGGCAGCGACGGCCCGGCGGCGAAACGGACCCGGCGGCGATTAACCGAGCGCGGCCGCGTTCGGCCTTTGTGGCCAGGTGGGGGCTGTCGTGCGCTATGATAACGAGGCGATTGGAGCCGATCACATTCAACGACGGACAGCTTACGCCAGCCGATTTAGAGCAGCTCAAGCACAGACTGCTGTTCAAAATCCGCCGGCATATCGGGACATTTTGCCCCGATGCTCTGGATCTCGTTCAGGAGACCTTGGCCCGCTTTCTAGCGGCGGTAAACGCCGGATCGTTGCGTAATCCGGAGCGCATCGGGCCGTTTATTAATGGAATTTGTAACAACGTGATTCACGAATACCGGCGCAACCTGTGGCGGCAAGTGGATTACGAGGCCACAGCGCCGGAGGAGCGCGCCGTGGCGCCGGACGCCGAAGACGCGATCCGGGCCGCCGAGGTGCGGGCTGTATTATTAAAACTGTCCGCCCGCGACGCCCGTTTGCTCAGCGACTTTTATCTGAGCGGCAAGAGCAGGGAGGAGATCTGCCAGGAGATGGAGGTCACCAATGATCAGTTGCGGGTGATGCTTTTTCGGGCGAAGGCGCGGTTCCGTAAGGCAATGCATCAAACCTCATGAAACAAAACGGATACGGCCGTCACTCACAACTGGGGAGAAGCGTAAGCGGAACAGGGGGAGGCGTAATCAGTGTGACATGGATCTGCATGCAGAACCGTTAGAACGAGAGAGAGTGATTGTTGAATATCTGCAAAACCGGCTGGACCAGCCGGCGCTTGAAGAATTCGAAGATCACTACATCGGCTGTCAGGAATGTTTCGAAGAGCTGCGGCTGGCGGATGCGCTGAGGAAGGCTTTGGCGGAAACGGCGGTGCAGCGCCGGGACGTGGGGGAAATTACCGTATTGGGGTTCGCCGCGCCGACGGAACTGATCGCCGGCTCCCGACCCTATGACGAGCTGTCGCGGAGCATTCTCGAACAGAAGGACACGAAGGTTCTGATCGACATGAGCAAAGTGAGCCGGATCGACAGCGCCGGACTGGGTTTGCTGATGAGCTGCTATTCCCACGTGGTGCGCAATCGCGGCTCTCTCAAGCTGCTGAACCCGAGCGCCAACGTCGAAAATATGCTGGCGATCACCAGGATCAATTCTGTGCTGGAGACCTACTCAGACTTGCCGGAAGCGGTGCACAGCTTTCAAAAAGGCGCGCGCTAAGTCAGGCGGACGGGCAGGCGCGTGGGCGGCGCCGGGTAACGTTCGCGTCACGCTGGAGGCTGCGAATTCGCATTCACGTCTGCGAGAGCCATGGACTGGGCGGCCTACAATGGTTCTGATGGCGCCAGCGGAGCAAGCCCAGGCAGGCGTGGGGGCGACGAAAAATACTGCGCTCCATGATCTGAGCGGCGTCGGCCGGTATGCAGCAGTTTTGCTCGCGCTGCTGGCTTTAATTTTGGGATTTGCATATCACAGCGGCGCATTTCAATCAGAATTAGGGTCGGAATCCGACGAATCAGCCCACTATATAACGGGGCTGATGGTCCATGACTATTTTGCGAACGCGCTGGGCCAGCCGCCCCTGGCGTACGCAGCCAATTATTACCTGCATTATCCGAAAGTCGCGTTGGGGCACTGGCCGCCGGTGTTTTATATCATGCAGGCGGGCTGGGGCTTCGTGTGCTCGCCCTCGCGCAACGGCATTCTCGTGCTGATGGGCATGTGCACGGCCCTGATCGCATTCACGCTGTACCGCATGGTGGAGCGGGAATTCCGGACCACAGCCGGCGGCGTCGCAACGGCCGCGCTGTTTGCTTCCATACCGCTGGTTCAGATGTATTCCGCCCTGATCATGTCCGACATGATTGTCGCCATGTTCAGCTTGTGGGCGCTGTGCGCCTGGGCCCGCTATCTCGAGCGCGAACGCGCGCGCGACGCGCTATGGTTCGCCCTGGCGACTTCCGCCGCCATTCTGACCAAAGGCAACGGGTTCGCTGTCACGCTGATGGCGCCGCTATCGATTCTCATTTTGAGGCGACCGCGCATATTCCGCGGCCGCGCGTTCTGGATGGCCGCGCTGTTTATCGGCGCAGCCTGCATTCCATGGAATATCGCCACGCGAAGCCTGATTACGCCCACCATGCAATTTGAAGCGGGCGCGCCGTTTTTTCTGCGCGCGAACCGGTTCTATGCAATAGAGCTGTTCAAATCGGTCGGCCCGGCGATTGCGGCATTGGCTGTGATCGGCGTGATAGTGAAGGTGGTTCTGCCGTTCCTACAGAACCGCGTCGCCCCGCTTTGGGCTGCCGCCCTGGCGTTGATCCTGGGGGTGCAACTGTTTCACGCAACGGCGCCTGCGGGCCTGGAAAAGCGGTATCTTCTGGCTTCACTTCCTCCGGTCCTGCTGTTCCTGTGCGCGGGGGTGGAGTGGGCCGCGCGGCGCATGAGCGTGCGTCTATCGCTGCGCAACCGCGTGATCGCGGTCGCGGCCATGGCAGCCGTCGTATTTTTCGCCGGCACATTCCGCCTGACGCACAAGACGCATATCGGCCTGGACGAGGCGGCCAGCGCGGTGGCGCAAGACGCAGCAGACCGCGACGCGATCATTCTGTGCTCTTCGAACGGCAACGGCGAAGGCGTGTTTATCTCCGAACTGGCGATGCGCGAGCGGCGGCCGGCGCACATCGTGTTGCGGGCAAGCCTGGTGCTGGCAAACAGCGACTGGAACGGTCGTGGTTACCATCTCCTGAAATCCACGCCCGAAGAAGTCAATGCGTTTCTTACCTCGATTCCGGTCGGAATGGTTGTGTTGGACCGGTCGCCGGGTTTTGCGCGCTGGCCGCATCAGGACATGCTCGCGCAGGCGATGCGCAGTCCCGAGTGGCAGCTGGCGGGGTCGTATCCGCGGGGCGGCCCCCATGCGGGTCAGGTGCAGCTTTATCGCTATACCGGCTCGCGCGTTCTGCGGGCGCGGATACGCGTGGACATGACGGCGGATAAGCCGCGCATCGTCATCGAGAACTGAGCCGGGTTGCCGTGACGTCCGCAGCCAGCGTCTTGCCGGAAAGCTGCTCGTACAGTCTGAGCCATTGCGGCCGCACAGCGTCCCATACATAACGCGCGGCGCACTCGGCGCGCGCCCGAGCAGCGATCTGCCGAGCCACAGCAGGGTTTTCCAGCAGCATCAGCGCGCGCTCGGCGAGCGCGGCGTGATCATTGGGCGGGACGAGGAATCCGGTAACTCCATCGGCGACGATATACGGGATGCCGCCCACCTTGGTGGCGATTACCGGCAGGCCGGATGCAAAGCACTCCAGCAAGGAGCCGGGCATATTGTCGACATTCGGGCTGGTGAGATAGATGTCCGCCTCGTCATACAGATCAGCGATCCGCTCCGGCAGCACCTTTCCGAGAAACCGGACATTCCGAAGTTGCAGCTCGGCGGCGAGCGCTTCCAGCTCGCGGCGGCACGGGCCATCATGAGCGACGGTCAGCGAGGCGTCCGGATAAGAACGCTGGATGAGGGCGAACGCCCGCAACACGCATCCGACGTTGTACAAGGGCTCAAGCCCGCGATTGGTCATAAAAACCGGCCGGAGCGGGGTGCGATCGCGAAAGCGAAAGCGGGCCGCGTCAATGAAGTTGGGGATCGAGACGGCTCTGAGGCCGAAGCCGGCGAATACATCAACCAGGTAATCCGAAGGCGCAACGACGGCATCGGGAAGACGAAGCGTCGCGACCGCAAGACGAGAGCGCCTCAGGTGATCGCCGCCCTGGCCGTCGCGATAATTAACGATCACCTTTTTACCCAACAGCTTTCCGGCTACGGTCGCAGGCACAGTCCACAAGAAGTAGGAGGAGTATGCCGCTGTAAAGACGTGCATGACGTCGCAGGACGGAGCGCGGCGAATCAGCAGGATCGCAAACACCAAAAAATTGACGACTGTCCGCACGTATTTGAGTTTTCTGATAAACGCGGGCAGCCGGGGATTAATCGGCAGAAAGGAGACCTCAATGCCGTCCTCAGCGCGAAGGCGCTCCAGCAGACGACTGGCCTGGACAGCCTGACCGCCGATAATTTCAAGCGTAGGAGCGATTAAGAGCAGCCGCAGCCGGCCATCGCTCAATGGCATGGGCACTTTGCCTCAGTGTACCAAGGCGGTCCGAGACATCCGTCCATTCTCGGCTGGCGGCTGGCCGGGAGGGCTCTGGCGAGGGCGCAAAACCGGCGTTCCCGAAACTGGCAAAAATATATCTCTCGCCGCGAGAATGCGATGCGTCCGGGCCAGGGCGGGGCGCCGCAATTCTGTCCACAACACTGAGAGTGGGGACACACATGAGCAGTCTATTTCGAATGCGTGCGACGTCAATTCTTTTGTGGACGGCGACTCTGGCGGCGCAGGGCCAGACTCTGCTTGATTTGAAATCGCAGGGGCGCAACGTAGATTTTTCAGGCGCTGTTGCAACCAAGCCCTTCCGGGTAGGCACGGCGCTGCCGGCGATCTGCAACGTTGGCGAGGCGTTCTTCAAGTCCGACGCCGCTCCCGGATCCAATCTGTATACATGTACGGCGACCAACACCTGGACGGTTCAGAGCGGCGCAGGCGGAGGGGCCGCGCTGCCGTCGACAACGAACCTGGTGAAGGGCAACGGGTCGGGCGGCGGATTGGCGGCTAATCCCGGCGTGGATTACTACAAGCCCGGCATGTCGATTTCGACACTGGACTTGCCGCCGAATATCGTGACCACGGATGCGCAAAACACGTTCACGGACCCAGGAAACGAATATCTCGGCAAATACGACGTGGCTTGTGACGCGACGGGGGTCTCCGCGGACAACCTACTGGTGAAAAAGGATTCCACCGGAAAATGCGTTGCCCTAACCACCTCAGACGCCTCGATCTCCAGTGGATTTGTTGGCGTACTGGTCAGCGGCTCGACGACCGTCAACGGGCGCGTGCGCAAACTGGGAGTGGGGGACGTAAAGGCGTACGGGACTATCAATACAGGAGACTGGATCTTCGCGAGCACGCACACGGGTGGATATGTCGAAGGCTCTTCTTCCCGACCGGCTCCCGGGACGTTCATTGTCGGCCGGGCCAATGCTCCCGCGGGCGCGACGGTTCCGGTGGATATAAATATTGATCCGAACGCCGGGAGCGCATCGGCGATAACGCTCCAGACCAACGGCGCGAACAACGGCTCGCAGACAATTCTCAACCTTAAGGCTGGCCCGGGCGTAAACATCACCGACGACGGATCGGGCGGAGTCACTGTGGCTGCTGTGGGCGCCGGAGGGGCCTCCATCACGCGCGGCGCATTCGCCGCCAGGCCCGTGTGCAACAGCGCCAATAACGGGGCGATGTACATCTACACGGACTCGCGGATGGAATACGCCCTGTGCGACGGAACCAGCTGGCATAGCGTCTTCCGCGGCATCGAAATGACGCCCATGGCGGCTTTTGGATCCTATAGCTGGGCCGACGCTCGCAATCAGACGCCCGCGGTGACGACCTCGCACGGAACGCTTGAGTTTCTGACCACCGCGGCGAATGGGACGTATGGCGATGGATACCGGCGGAACGGCATTCAGTGCGTCGCGCGGCCGGCGGCGCCGTTCACCAAGACATTCGCTCTGGAAGTCGGGTACATGCCTCCAACCGGCTCGGTGGACTACCTGCTGGGATGGTTCGAATCGGCCAGCAACAAATACCAGTTTCTCGGATTCAGCGCCAACTGGGGCGCCTCCAGCACGCCATTTCTTTCCTGGATGAACGGCGATAATACATCGGATGCGTCGCCGGCGCGAACGACATGGGCGATGAATGACAACAGCGCTTTCATGGCTGCGCCGTGGGGCGCTTTTCCGCGCGGCGCAACCCAGTTTATCCAGTTGACCGACGACGGATCGACCATGAGCGTCAGGGTTTCAACCGACGGGCGCTTCTTCAGCAACGCCTTTTCGCAGACCTACGCGGCGGCGGGTTTTGTCGGCGCGCCCGATAAGTTGTGTTTTGGCATAACCGGCTTTGCCCAAGGCCTGTATGTGAACTTCATTGGAGCCTACTGATGCGGGTTCTCATTGTCATAGCGGCGCTTTTGGCCGGTTCGGCTTTCTCTCAAAGCGTTCTTACCGTTCCCAGCGGTTCGTATCCGGCAACGGGCGACGGGCTGCAAAACGCGATCAACGCTCTGCCAGGACTCGGCTGCGGCAGCACGGTTCGCGTAGCCGCCGGCGTGTATGTCAAGAATCTGGTTTTTCCGCCGAGCAATTGCACCGACGCCAATCCGCTTACGGTGCAGTTGAATGGCGCATTGCCGCCGGCGGGCGTGCGCATGACTCCGAACTACTGGCCGGATCGCGCGCATCCGGAAAACGCCAAGCTGTTTGTGATCAAAGGCGCGAATCCCGGAACCGTGATCCGGTTTTCCAATGGAGACAATCCTTCTCGCGGGTGGCTGATCCAGGGCATGGGGGTAGACTGCTCGCTGAATGCATCCAACCAGATCTGCGTCGAAGTCGGGACGCAGGATTGGACCTACGGCCTGCTGCCTTATGTGGCGGCGCCGTGGAACGCCACCAGCGCCAACTTACCGTCGTATATACGGTTCGAGCACTGTCTGCTGTTGGGAGACCGCCTGGGGATGGCCCGCGTCGGAATGCAGCTCAACGGCCAGTATCTGAAAGTCGTGGATTCGTGGCTCGGCGACCTGTGGGATGTCAGCGCCACAGACGGCCAGGCCATTCGCTCTCTCTCCGGAGACGGGCCGATTGACGTGATTAACACGTACATGGACGGACAAACCGAAACGCTGGGCGTGGGCGGGACGGGAAGCATCATTACGACGCCGTCCGTATATTACGGTCCGTACGTGAGCTTCACGACGGCAGGATCCATTCCTTCGAACGTGACGGTGGATCACTCTCATCTGACGCACGGGCTGTGGCTCCGCTATGACGGCGTGAGCGGCTTTAAATGGTCGGCGAATGCTCTGGTCCGCATGGGTCAGGTATGGGAAGCGCACGTGAACAACGATTTTGCGCAGACCCGAATCGGGGTCTATCAGGCCGTGAATATGGGGACCTCGGGATCCTCATTCCCGACGAGTTTCTGCACAACCAACGGCTGCACCTTCACCGACGGGACGATCACGTGGAAAGCCATTTCCAACTTCAATGGCGGCGAGACATACATCGGGCCGGGGATCGCCAAAAATCTCGCCGAGTGCAAGCAGTGCGGGGCGTGGACCATCAAGCGGTCGTTTCTTCAGCACGCCTGGGAGGGCGGAGCGGGAGGGGGAGCGCAAGGCTTCGCGCTCACCTTCAGCCATCGCACGAATGTCGCGCCCTACTCCGTTATGGGGCCGATTACGTTTAAGGACAACATCATTGATGACGTGGCCGGCGTTCTTCAGGCGTCCGCCTTCGGCGACGACGCCGACGCGAACATCTACCCGACCGTCCGCGCGTCGCTGGCGTCGCCGTACAACATCACCCCCGGCAATAACACTCTGGTTGTGGATGGGACGACGGTGACGCTGACGACCGGCTCTCGCACCGCTGCGCAGATTGCCGAGGAGATCAACGCCGCGTTGCCGCGCCTGACCGTTACGTCGGTATCCGCTCCGGTCGACAATAATCCGTACTGGACAAAATACACATTGACGCTGTCGGGAAACGTCGCCTTTGCACAAAGCTACGATGCTGCGCCGATTCTGGCCGCCGTGCGCAACGGAATCACCAGGACGGATTTGGGCCAGAGCCTGGACAACCTATCCATGGCCATTAACTGCACCTGGGATTCGGCTTACAACAGCGGGGCGGGAAGGTCCATTTGCGACGGCGCGGCGGCCAATACGGTGGAATTCATGCTGCCGTACGGCGCGCGTTTGTCAGTAGCCGCGGGAGCAACGCTGGCCACCCCGACGGTGGCGAGTTCCTATCACGACGCCTCCGACGGCCATGATTATCTTGTCATCGTCAAGGGGCGATACAGCGACATCTTGACCATCACCGGGAGCGCCACGGCTGCGCTCGGCCTGCCGTCAGGCGACACGTGGTATTGCACTCATCCGATCACGCGCCAGTGGTACGCCTGCGGCGTATCGAAAGGGTTGACGTTCGTCAACAATCTTGTTACGAACGCGAGCACTGACACGAACCGGTTCGCGATCTGGCGATCGCCCTATCTGATCTGGCCGTCCAATATTCATCCGCTTGAGATTTCGCATAATACGTTCGATTACAAGTACGGGATTGCATTTCTCGGCCAAGGGGTATCGAACAGCGGCGCGATTCGAAACAATCTTCTGTTGTATCGGAATGCGGCGGCATCGGGGGAGACAGCGTACTTCAATGACGGCCGGCAAGCGGGGCTGTCGTGGATTCACTCGTATTTATGCGCGCCGCCGCTGAACGGAACAACGATCCGGACGTATAACTGGATGGCGAGCGGGAGCACGCTGCCCGATTGTCAGCCTGGCGTCGCCAGCGGCAATGTACTCCCTGGCGCAACGGTCGATGCGGCGCACGAAACGCTGCCGCCGGGGTCGCTGGTGGGCTCATCTTCGGCGGCGCCCAAATCGAGCTATAACCCGGCGCCGGCCAGTATCGTGTTCGCCAAAGGCGGATACAGTCTGGCGGCGCCCGGCACGCCGCTCCCGCCGGTGGTCAACGTCTCGATTTACGGGGCCTACTCGACCACTTCGCTGTGGAATGACAGCAGCGTCGAGCTCGGAATCAAGTTCAAGTCCGACGTCGATGGCAAGATTACTGGCGTGCGTTACTACAAGGTTGCCGGGTGCGCCGCCGCGACCACGGGCTCGCTGTGGGCCATGGATGGAACGCAGCTTGCGACGGGGTCGTTCGGGCCGGTCACGGACAACTCCTGGGCGACGCTGACCTTCAGCTCGCCAGTGCCGATCACGGCCGGCACGGAGTATATCGCCAGCTTTCACACGACGTGCATTCCGATCCTGTCCAGCGCGAGCACGACGCTCGACAACGCGCCGCTGCACGCATTGGGCGGGTACTTCGCATATGGACCCGCGACCGTGTTTCCGAATACGCCGAACAGCGGGACGAACTACTCTGCGGATGTGCAGTTCACATCGACGGGGACGCTCCTTGTCGGACAGGCGGGGAGCATTGGCAGCGCCCAGGCGAAGGCCATGAACGATCACGCCGACGCCGGCGTGGATACCGCCAAGCTGCCGCTGATCCGCAATCTGCAAGTGATGTATTCGGACCGGGCGGCGATTGTATCGTGGCTGGACTCCGAAGTATCGCAAAATATCCCCGGCGTCCTGCGGCTGTGTACGACCGATCCGGAATACGATCCTGCATGCGCCCCGGCGGGAAGCATCACGGCAACCGATCCGGCGACGGGCGCGCTGGCCGACAACTCGGACAATGACAGCTCGCCGAAAAACGGCTTACAGCGTACGATCGTGGTGACGGGCCTGACTCCCAACACGAAGTATTACGGCCAGTTGTATCGCGGCGGGCACTACCGGGTCTTCTCGTTTACAACGATGGCCGCGCTCAGCGGATCGGCGACGGTAGCCGTAAGCCGCACGACGACAGCCAAAATGGGGGCCGTTGCGAACATGGTGACGAGCTATGGCTCGAGCTACTCGCGGCGGTCCGGCGCGATTACCGGCGGCACAGCGTCGGCGCCGTGCGCGCCGGCGTCGGTCTGTTCGGCGGCAGTGAGTGCGAGCGCTGGAGCGCCGCTCTATTGGCAATCGCAACTGCGGGACAGCGCCGGACGTGTGCTCTATTCGTACCCTGTCAGCGTGACGATTCCTGGCGGCGCGACAGTAACGCCCTGAAATATCAGTCAGCCGCGGGCGAGAGGGCTGATCCATTCCGGCGCCTCGCTCGCGGCCTTCCGGGGCGCATCGTTTGGTCTGCGCTTGCCGCCTTCCTTGAAGTACTGGTGTTCACAGCAACAGATCTGCGCTCGACGCTGGAACGCGGTTTTCGTGCAACACGTCTAGCTAAGACGCCTTTTCAGCATACTGACCAGCTTGCGGATTAATCTGAGAAGTATACAACGGAAGGAAAGACGTCTCGTAATGGTCGTGGATGGCGCGGCTGCATACTCTGGCGTGCGCTGGAGAGCCATCAGATACGCCGCGGCGCTCATCATAGCCGCGGGGTGGCTGCGCGGCGATCCTTTAACTGTCTGTTCAGATTGCTCATACCGCTCGATTAACGCCGCAATCGCGGCGGCGTCCTGCGGCGACGTGATTCTGGTTTCGGCGAATGAGACGCATTACGGCGGCGACGAAGACCAGAGCCGGAACAACCCTGTGCTTCTTCGAGGAGGCAAGGGGTGTACGCTGGCAAACCCGATCACCATAGAGACCAGCGCGTACGAGAGGCTGCCGAACGAGCATACGCGCATAACTCCGAACTATGCCGATGGCGCGCAGCGGATTGCGGCTCTCGTCCGCAACGTCGGGCCGGGGCCGGTGCTGCTGGCGCAGGTCGGCGATGAGGCCTGCCCGGGCGCTGGTCCGTGTCCCGCGTCGGGCTATATCATCCGCGGTCTCGAATTCTGTTGCGCCTCGAGCTACAGCGACTTTGTCGTCGTAGGCCATGTGCCGGACTACGCCGATCAGAAACTGAACGCGCTGGATGACATGGCCACGGATATCACGTTCGATCGGGTGCTGGTGCGCGCCGACCGGATGCAAAACACGCGCCGCGCGATGACGCTCGACGCTCGCAACGTGACGGTCACCGATTGCTGGATAGAAGGCGCGTGGGATTATGCCGGCAGCGACGCGACAGCAATCTCGTCGTTTTATGGCCAGAACGTTAAAATCATCAATTCCTTCATTTCGGGGGTGACCGAGACGATTGCGCTGGGCGGCTTTCCGTCGCCGATTATCCAGCCGGGCCCCCCGGGCTGGAAATGGGATCCGGCCACAATCACCTGGATGGCGCTGCCGACGAACGTTGAGATCGCATTTAACGAGATCACAAAGCCATCCTGGGTGTACCAACGTCACTGGACGGCGTACACGACAGTCGTGCGGGGCCAATTGATGGCGCCTTCAAATCCCGGGCTGAACTATCCGCTTCTGATTGCGCAAAATGGGGGAACCACCGGCGACACGGAACCGAATTGGACGCGATATGCAGAAGGCGCTGTGATCTCCGACGGCTCAGTGACATGGAAGGTGCAGTATGCGGCGAACGACCCAAACAAGTCGCGCCCGAACGTCAAAAATCTGTTCGAGTCAAAGTCTTCCGTCAATCTGCATATTCATCACAATTACCTGCACCGGACCTGGCCGCAGGGCGACCAGGCGTTTGCATTCACGCTGACGTCTTCAGGCTCACATGGACCGTATCAACGAGTTCTGAACACTACGATCGAATACAACGTGATTCGCAACGTAGGCCAGGGATTGAACTCACAGGGCTATAACAACTGGGAAGAGCCGAACAGCAACGCGGGGATCCTGGCTGGCCGCTATGAGGCGCCGCATATGTATGTGATCGACCCGTCGGTGAACACCTTCTCGGCGACGATCAACGGCAGGCCCGTGACCATCGTGATTCCGAGCGGGACATATACTCGGGATCAGCTGGTAGCCACATTAAACCAGTTATTTGCGGCGGCCGGGGGCGTCGGGATGGCCTGTCCGTCGGATTACTCATTTATTCTGCGGGCGGCGCCGAACGATGGCTCCACCTGCGCGGTGGCTGGCTCACAGCGCGGCGAAGGAACCACGATTGACATCGGCAACGGGACCGCCAACGCTGTGCTGGGCTTTACCGCGGGGCAGCATTCAGAACACTGCTTTAATCCACGAACGCTGACGTATTTCGGGTGCGGGTTGTTCAAGGACACGTTTATTCATGACAACCTGTGGGACACGCTGAACATGCCGCCCAGCACGGCATGGACCGGCTACATGTTCCTGGTGGGGTCGCGGTCAATCAATTTGCAATTCTTCCATAACACGGTTGTCAACGCCAGCAATCACAGTCCGGAAAACGGCGGGGTCGGATGGGCCCACATGTGGCAGTCTGGCTATCCGTCGGAAGACGTATGGATTCGCGACAACATTTTCGGTTTTACCGATTTCGTGCAGCCATACCCGACATATTTCGCCAACGGCGGATGGATTTACGGGTACTCCGCGATCAATTACATCCTGTGCAATATTGTGGGCGACAATCATCATCCGCCCATTGATTCGTGGTGTCAGACGCCGGGGCATTTCACAAACAACATTCTGCCGGGAGCCTATTTGTCCCCACGGGGCAGGGACGTTTATGACACGCGCCCTGCGACAAGCAACAAGGCGGGCGGGGAATATCCGCCCGGCAACTGGAACGACCCCATTCAGAACGTGCGCTTCCGCAAACTGGACGACTGGGATTATGCGCTGGAGCAGGATCCTTCGAACCCGTTTGTGCGCGCCGGCACAGACGGCCGGGACATCGGGGCGGATTTCTCGCAGTTGCCGGCGATGAATTCGTTCAATGTTGTGGCTGCGGACACAGTGGCGGCGATTTCGTTTCAGGTCACGGATCCAATCAAATCCATTCCCTGCGTCGTGCGGGCGTCGCCGGATCCGGAACTGAGCACTGTCATTCCGGATCTCGATCCATCGATCTATACCCGGCCAGACTCATCTGACTCCGCCGGGAACATCTCGGCGGAGGATAACACGCGGATTTTGATGCTGGGCCGGAATGTGGCGCTTACTCCGGACACGACTTACTACTATTACGTTGGATGCGGCGGAATTTCGCGCTCCGGATCGTTCCGGACCAAGCGAGCGCTGAGAGGCGGCCCGCGGCGCGCGACTGTGACCGTCGCGCCCAAACAGCCTGGGGTCGCCGAAGTCGCGGTGGAATGGGGCTATGGGTATGACCGGAAATCGGGCATCCGCGACCGGCAGGTGACAACAGCGCCGTGCCGGCCGCGCAAGACTTGCCAGGTGCAGCTCGAAGCCAACGCGGGGAAGGCGCTTTTTTACCGGATCTTGTATCGGGATAAAGACGGATCCGTTCTGCGCACGGATCCGCTGCGGGTGACGATGGCGTTATAGGCGGAGGCCTTATGCGCGCTGATCCCAGCGCGCCGCCGCCGGAGCGCTTTCAACCGGAGCGGGCGGATCGCGCTCCATCCAGCGGGCGAGCACGTAAATGCGCCACAGCGAGTTTGGCGCCTCGCCGGCGGCAATGGCGTTGCGGAACTCGGTGATCGCGCGGCGACGATCGATAAATCCTTCGCGAGCGGGAAGGGAACGCTCCAATGAGGCTTCGACGGTTTCGCTCCATGGTCCTACCATCCAGCGATGAACCGGAACGCCAAAGCCGCGCTTCCGCCCAGCCGCCACGCGCGGACTGATACGCCGCCGGGCGATCTCGCGGAGCACCGCCTTGAGCTGGCCCCCGCGCAGGCGGATGTCGAAGGGCAGAGAAGCGGCGAACGCCCACAGCTCCTGATCAAGAAACGGCGATCGCGCTTCGAGCGCGTGATACATAGCGCCGGCGTCGACTTTGGTCAGGTACTCGCCGGTGAAGCGCGTCCGGCGGTCATAAGCGAGAAATTCCGTGAGCAAATCGCGTCCGGATTCCAGCGACCAGGGGATTTCACGCTGGATCAGGCGCACGTTCGCAAGCCGCGGCCCGAGCAAGCCGCTTTTCTGGTAGTACGGCAAGCCATCGTGCGCGGCGGTGACTGCGCCCAAGCCCCCTGTGGCGTAATCGATGAAATGCCGCATGCGCCGGGCAGGCCCGACGCCGGGGATCAAACCGCGTGCGCGCCGCCACAAGTGAGCGGCGAAGGCCGGCATGCGGCGCGCGAGGTTCTGCGCCAGGAAGAAATGGCGGTGCTCCGGATAGCCTAAGAAGACATCGTCGCCGCCGTCGCCGGTCAGCAGGACGGTAGCTTCACGGCGGACGGTTTCCGATACCCGCAGCATGCCGATGGCGGACCCGCACGCGAAGGGCTCAGCATAGGCTGAGATCAGGTCGGCGATGTCGGGCGGCTGATGGCTGTCCAGCGGCAGAATGCGATGGCGGATGCCGAGTTCGGCAGCGGTCCGGCGCGCGTCCTCTGTTTCATCGAGCTCGTCGCCGGGGGCGCCCACCGTGAACGCCGTGATATCGCCGCCCAGGCGGGAAACAGCCCAGCAGACCAGGCTCGAATCGACGCCGCCGCTGAGCAGGGCGCCGACAGGGACGTCGGCTTGCAAGCGCAGCTCGACCGCGCGCACAAACAGGCGCTCGGTTTCCTCGACAGCTTCATCAAACGAGATCGGGCCGGAGCTTCCAGGCCGGGGCGGATGCCAGTATTCGCGCAGGCGCAGTTCGCCGCCGGTCCACTCCGCGATCGTCGCAGCGGGAAGCTTGTGCACGCCGCGATAGATAGCGCGGTCGTCGGTGATATAGCCGAATTCGAGGAACTCCGCGACGGCGTAATCGTCGATAGCATCGGCGAAGCCGCCTTCATGCAGCGCGCGGACCGTAGACGCGAACGCCAGCGCGCCATTGCGAATGGAGTAGACCAGCGGTTTGACGCCGAGCCGGTCGCGAACCAGAAACAGCTTTTGGGCTGAGTCGTCCCAGACGGCGAAAGCGAACATGCCGCGCAGGCGGGCCACCAGCGCGTCGATTCCCCAATGGCGGTAGCCGTGGACCAGGACTTCGGTATCGGTATTGCTGCGAAAGAGATGGCCGGCGTGTTCGAGCTCTGCGCGAAGTTCATGGAAGTTGTAAATCGCGCCGTTGAATACGACGCCGACTTCGCCGCCGGGTGAAAGCATCGGCTGGCGGCCAGCCTCGCTAAGATCGAAAATCGCCAGGCGCCGGTGACCCAAGACCGCCGAGCGCCAGTACTCAATGCCTTCGCCGTCGGGACCGCGGCGCGCGAGGGCGCGGACCATCGCCCCGATCTGACGCGCGGCGCAGCCTGGCTCAGGATGGTTAACGATTCCGGCGATACCGCACATTCGGCACGTTCCGCGAGACGGCGACTTCTTTCACGATAGCGTTCCGAAATTCGCGCGCGCAATGAAGGGCGCAACGGCGCGGCGTCGATATCATGAAGTTGTGACAGATCGGGACCAGGGGCCGACGATTTCCGCCGGATACGCGCATCCCGCCTACATCCATTCACTTGCCGAGTTCGGCCGGCCTGTTCATCTTCTGTCGAGCGGTGGATGGCTGCTCGAACGACGCATCGGCGATACGTCGTATCGCGATGCCATGGGCGCTTACCCCTTATTCTCGTGCCTGAACTGGAAAGGCCTGGCTGCAGATCTGAACGAACTGGGAAGCGAGCTGGTCAGCGTCGCGGCAGCGCCCGATCCATTCGGCGATTATGACATCGAGTTGCTGCGATCGTGCTTCGACCGGGTGGTCGCGTTCAAGTCTCATTTTGTTGTGGACCTGACGCAGCCATACGGCGTCAAGCATCACCGGTATTACGCGCGGAAGGCGTTGCGCGACGTCACGGTCGATATACAAGTAAACCCGGAGGGCATGATTGATACCTGGACCGGACTATATGATCACCTGATCCGGCGGCACGGCTTAAAGGGCATAAAAGCGTTTTCGCGACAGGCGTTCGCGCGTCAGTTTCAAGTGCCGGGCCTGGTTGCGGCGCGCGCCGCTACCTCAGACGGCGAATGTGTGGGCGTACACCTATGGTATGTCGACCGGGACGTTGCTTACTCGCACTTAGCGGCGACTAATGAGGTCGGTTACCGCTTGAGCTGCGCCTATGCGATCTATGACGCGGCGCTGGAATATTTCAAAGGTAAAGTGCGATGGGTGGATTTGGGGGGCGGCGCAGGCGCGAACAGTAAAGAAGACGGCCTGACCAAATTCAAACAAGGCTGGGCGAATTGCGTGAGGCCGGCCTACTTTTGCGGCCGCATTCTGAATGCAGAGCGCTACGCAGAACTGGTGAAGGCGGCGGGTGCGGAAGGGGAGACCTATTTTCCGGCGTATCGAAGCGGGGAACTGGGGTAAGACGCGCGCCGATTCACGCCCAGATTACTGGCGCTTCGTATCAGGCCAGGGCGGCATCCTTAGTGGCAAGCGTCAACCCTTCGACGAGCGCTTGGGCTATCAGCATGCGGTCGAACGGAATCGGGGTGAATATCGGCGATCCGGTCGAGCTTGGCCAAATGCGGCACGCGGATCGGAATGACCTCCGCTTCAGCGCGCGTGATTACCGCTCCCACCAGGCGGGCGTCGCGTACGGGAGCTAACGTCAACGCTCGCTCGCGAGCGTTTCGAGCACAATCGCAGCCATGCGGTCCATGTCCTCCGGCGTATATCGCTGGTCGCAGGGAAGCGTCAGGATTTCGCGGCTGAGGCGGCGGCTATCGGTGAACCGGTCGGGCACAATGTCGGATATCGGCCAGTGGACGGGCGGATAGATGCAGGCGGCGAACAGCGCTTCGCGCACGCGATCCCGCGCTTCGACCCGCACGGGAAAGCCGAGCGGCGCGACATGCGGCGGAACGCTGGGAAACAGGGCGATGCCGCCGAGCCGTCCGGCCAATCGCGCATAGTTCTCGCGGCGCGCTTGCGCGATGGCTGCATAGTCGAACGTATGCAACAACAGCATCTGTGATACGTCGCTCATTCGAAAACGCCCGACAGGACACTCGCGCTCGAGTTCCTGGAACACGGTAAACCAGCGGCGGTCACCGCCGTACAAATCGAATTCACGGCGCAGCACAACCGCCTCAAACGCCTTCAGCGCCCAGCTTGCGGGCGGATCTTCCAGCCGGAGTTGGTCGAGTTTGAAATCCGAATGGCTAGTAAGAATGCCGCCGTCCGGCGTCCCGACGAATTTGCGGGGACTGAAAAGTACGAAATCGGATAACCGACCAACGCCGCCGGTCAACAACGCCTGGCACGCATCTTCGAGGACCCATGCGCCACGGGATTTTGCATGCTGAATCAGGCTCACCGGGGCAGGGAATCCGAAGTAATCAACAATGATAACGAGGTCGCGCTCGGCAATGCCGTTGAGATCGGGGACCGAGAGGTCGGCGCCGACGGCGTAAAAATGCACCGGCGCATCGCCCGCGCCATCGAGCATGGCGGCGCACAGATACGAAGGCATCCACACGCGCGCAGGTTTGAGCTGCTCAATGAGAACACGGATTCCGGAGCGTGCGTTTGCCAGCAGCAAACTGCCGGGCTCAATGAACGGCGGCGGCGCCGGGGCAGGTTGAAATCGCGCGTCGAGCCCAAACATGCCGCCGATGATCTTGGAGGCGAGGCGGGTCATGGCCGCGGGGCTGGGGCCAACGCCGACATCAGGCGTTTCGTGCGCAACACAGCGCAGTGTATTCCCAGCGCATTACAACCGCGACGCAAACACGATCTATTCGCGCGTACAGCGGTGGGGAGACTATGTCTGCGCGGCCCGCCAAACATACGCGCCGGCGTCGCTGCGTCAGGACTCTCCACCGCGCAGCCCGCGATGCGGCGGAAGATCCCATTCATGTCATGGAACTCTCGCTGAGATTGTGCGGCTGTTTCTGGCGCCAGGCGTGGAATCATGAACTTCGTCAGAGGGGGCGAAGCTATGTCCGGATCGGTGAAATCGCACGGGCTGCGTGCGCGCATTGACATGTTGTTCCTTTCGTAGCCAAGCGGCTTCCGTACAGAGCCGTGCTAAACTGAGTACGCAGCGAAAGCTGCGGCACCCGCATCTGGCGCGCACACCAGTTACTGTACGTCAGCGCTAAATGCGCCGGCAACTTTCTCTCAAAACAACGTCAAACAACATCGGAAGGAGTTTATCGAGTGGAGGCCCCCGGTCGTGGCGCGGTGATGTTTTCCATCGTACTTTGCACGTATAACAGAAGCGCCAGCCTGCAGATAACATTGGACAGCGTGGCCCGGCTTGTTATACCGCCGGATATGACTTGGGAGCTAGTGGTGGTTGACAACAATTCAAAGGACGCCACGGCTGCAACCGTTCAGAAGTTCGCCGCGGAGCAGGTTTTTCCTGTTCGATATGTTTTCGAGGAGCGCCAGGGGCTTTCGGTTGCAAGAAATACCGGCGTACATCACGTCAAAGGACAATACGTCGTATTCACGGACGATGATGTTACGTTCGACAAGATGTGGCTCGCCAGAATTGCCGAAGCATTCGAGCGATGGGGTTGCGCGGGAGTGGGCGGAAGGATCGTACCTGTTTGGAATGCCGCCAAGCCAAAGTGGCTTGCGATGACTGGGCCTTACAAGATGGGCGGCGCTATCGTCGAATTCGATCTCGGTGACGAGCCAAAGCCTCTGGAGCAGTCAGCGTTTGGCGCCAACATGGCGTTTCGCCGCGACCTCTTCGACCGTTACGGCGGCTTCAGGCCGGATCTTGGCCGTCGTGGAACTACGCTCCTGTCATTTGAGGACTCTGATTTTTTCGGCAGACTAAAAGACGGCGGCGAGCATTTGATGTATATTCCGGATGCGATCGTTTACCATCCGGTAACCCCTGAACGTCTTCACAAGAGCTACTTCCGCAAGTGGCATTTCCAAGTTGGCAGGGCGTTCGTCAGGAGAGGGGGCATGCCTGAAAATGCCCGGCGCTACTGGGGAATTCCGCGGTTCCTGTTCCGGCAATATGCCTCCAATATATTGAAATCATGGTTCAGCCAGCGGCCGGATCAACGTTTTTATTACGAGCTCCAGGCCTGTTCTACTGCGGGATCGATTGTGGAAGCCTGGAAAACCCGAGCCCGTCCGCCACACTCCAAAGACCGACTTCTCAATTGACAAACGCGCCTTTCAGCTTCACTAGGCACTGGAACAGAGCCGGCGTATAAGCCTTCAGGGCAAACGTCGATTTTTCCCAAACGCGCTCGGCAGGACGGACGTATCCCAGCGACTGCCGGAAGGTTTGCCGCGCCTCTGCAAAATTCCCGGCGCCAATATATTCCAATCCAAGCCAATGATAGAAGGTAAACAGACGTTCGCGAATGAGGTGATGATACCTCGAGTCCAATTTTTCCAGTAATACCTGGAACAGGCAAATCCGCTCCTGGAGACGGTCAATTTCCCCGCGGCTCGACCAGGCTCCCTTGGCATGCACACGGTAAACCCCCATGGGCTGGCGCAAAAAGGCGGTCTTGCCGTGCTGAGCAAACAGGATGTGCATCGGCCAGTCGCCTATTTTGAGCTGGAAGTACCACTCGGGTAACGTCCCGATCAAATTCCACCGATACATGGCAGTGCACGTCGGCAGGAAATTCCATCGCAGCAGTTCCTCGATTCCGTATAGGCCGTCCTGCACGTCCGGGCCGATCTCGGGAGGCCGGTCCTGGCCTTCGTAGAGGAACGTAACCTGGTGGCCGCATACGGCAATGGCTGGATTCTGATCGAGCAAATCGGCCTGCACCTGGAGTTTTTCCGGCGAGGTCCAATAATCGTCGCCCTCAAGGACGGCGACGTACGCGCCACGGCGCGCCGCTATGATGCGCTTCCAGTTTTCCGCGGCGCCAATATGATGCGAAGTTGGCAGCGCGCGTATCCGATCGGGATGGCGCTCTCCATACGCCGCGATAATTTCGCGCGCGCCATCGGAAGAGAAATCATCGCCAATAATCAACTCATAATCGAAGCTCGTCTTTTGCATGAGCACGCTCTCGATGGCCTGGCCTATATATTTCGCATGATTGTAGGTCATCATGAGGACGCTCACTTTGGGATGACGCGCATTGTTTATGGCGCTGGTGTTATCCAATTGCATGATCGCCAAAGCTTAGGAGATGGCCCTTTTTCAGTCCGGAGTTGCGTAGCGACTCATCTTCATGTTAGCTGAGGTCCGCTTGTGCAGATTAGATTGACCTGTTCGGATGTGCACACGCGCGCGAGGCTTTGCTCCAGATCACTGGCGCTCTGTAGCGGGTCAAGGGCGGCACTCTTTAGCGTCTCTTCGGCGAGCCGGTCGGGCTCGTCTACGTCATGGTTCGGACGGGCGTATCGGTTAGGAAACTTGCGCCTGGCAAGACCTTCGCGTTCCGCGCGAGGCCCATTCTCCCGGCCGGACTGGCGGCGGCCCCTGTGGAGGGCTCGCCAGACGCTTGCGATTACGCGGCTTTGCGTCGACGAACTGCGGCAACTCCGACCAAGCCGACCCCCAGCAGGGCGAAAGTGGAGGGCTCTGGCACGGCCGCCGGGGTGGCTCCGGTGACGATGCTCGCACCGGGCGCCGACTCGTAGACGAACCTCACCAAGCTAGGCCCGAACACCTCCGCGTAGCCGTAGTGCAGCCCGTCCGGCAGCGTGAAGGCCAAGCCGACGAAGTCGTCTGCGGGGGAATTCGGAATAACGGTGCGAGAGGGAAAGGCAGAGAAGCTATACAGCCCATTTCCATCGATGGTCGCGCCCAAGCCGAAGTCAGTGATACTGCCGAAAATGCTCGTTGCTAGCGCCGTTCCTGACGTGGCCAGCGCAGCGCCCGGCCCATTTCCAGTCTCGGCGGCGGTCGCGGCGGTGAAGGTGTAGGTCGCAGCCCCATTGCCGAGAACAACTGGGAAAGGAACGTTGGTGAGCGGGGCAAGCTGCGTGACGACGATTGCCGCCGCCTGCGCGGCGCCCCCGCCCATCAGGCTGACGGCGAGTCCGAGGGTAAAGGCCAGACCACGAGCGCTCATCGGATCGCTCCTCCATTCATGCCGAGAGGGTAAAACACCCCGGCGGTGGCGTTCTGCGCGCCATAGACAATGTTTAGGACCTGGCGCGTGGTGCGGGCGAACACGACACCGTTCGCGTCGGTGGGTACGATGTTGGCCGTTCCGGCCGGCGCGATGCCCTGGTCATCGGCGCTGCCCGAGAGGGCCGCGCGTACGCTCGAAATCGCTTGCGTCGCCGCAGCGAAACCCCGCATGTACAGAAGCGTGCGGATTTCGCTGGCATGGTAGGCCTCGGTCCCCAAGATGCCGGCCGCGGCGGAGAGGATGGTCTTGTTTTGCAACAATGGCGCTGCGCCGCGGTACGCGGTCACGCCCACGTCCTCGAAGATGTAGGCCCCGAGCAGGAATGAGTTTTCGTCCGCGAACGGATCGAAAGAGCTGCCTAAGCCGGCTGCTTGGGCGAGGGCGTTAAAGCTGTTCAGCAGGTCAATCGCTGGCCTGGCGACTGCGCTCCCGCCCAGGCCAGCGCGGAGAAACTGTACATGGGCGAGTTCGTCCTGCGCGATCTCGGCGGCGTATTGCGCGATGGCCGGGGTTACGAACGGCACTTTTGGGTTGGCCTTGATAGTGATCGGACCGGGATTGCCAGCGCCAGAGCTTATCCCAGTCGTTGCGACGCCGAGCGTCTCGATGCTTGCGCCGGACACGGCGAATTGGTAAAACTCCGCTTCCAAGTACTCCAAGTTCAGGGCGAAATTGAGGATATCAGCGTCGGTGATCCCCTGCGCGTATGCAGAGCCAGAGACCGCAGCGACGCCGGTGGCTGTTGCGAGCGCCCCCATGAGCAGTCCGGCAGCGCTTGTATCCCGTAGGAATCCGCGTCGATTTATCCCAGCCAGCGGCGGCGACGTTTCGTTCTTCTTGCGCTCATCGTGCATATCTGTCCTCCCTTAGGTGATAACGAGCCGTTCACCACGGCAACGCAATTATCAGTACGTTCGAGGCCCGACGCGCAGATGTGTCGCAACCGACCAACTTTTGTTCGTAACGGTTAGCCAGCGCAGTTCGCTTTTTGCGATCCAACTGCTGTGCGGAGCCGGTGAAGGCTGCTGGCGTGCGAGAGACGACAGCGTGCCGGAACAGAAAGCTGGGTTGAGGCGAATCCAGGCGTTACGATGAAGCACACTGAGCGCGGCCCTCTCCGTTGTGGGTCTGATCGTAAAAGCCGTGTGCTTGAGCGTAAATTTCACCTCTCCCGGCGGCTACGCCCGTGTGCCTGAGCGTAAATGGATGGGCGGCGGCGTGTGCCTGAGCGTAATCGCCCCCGGCCAGAAGCTGCGGATATGCTCCTAAGTAACAGAATACAAACGGATTATTTATTTACGATGAAGCACATGCCTGCCGGCGGTCTGAATTCATCGGTTCCGTCGATTCCCACGGTCATTTACGATCAAGCACATGCGATTTACGATCAACCTCATGGCCTTCCCGCCCGAGTTAACGAATTGACTCGCAGCAGGTTGCGGGGAAAACCGCGCCCTTTGGGGCTGCCCCTATGGAAATGGTTTTATGGAATTGGTTTTTATCCTATGGAACACCATGGAAACGTCCTGGTCATGCATTCTGGCTCGAAGCCGGCAATCTGCGGTATGTGTTTGATCGTAAATCTCTGGCATCTTGTCGCCGCTCAGTGTAAAACGGAGAAGCACGGTTATGTTTCAGAAGTCCGAGGGCGCTCAGTATGCCCAGACATCGCTTGTGAACCTCTCGGTGGAAGAGGAGAATCTGGCGGCGATCCCCTTTGCGGTGCTCGAACGCCGGGTTGGCAAGCGGATTGGAAAACTTGAGATTCAGGGGACGAAAATCTTGCCGGACGGATCGCAGGCGCGGGTGACGTGGCAAGTGCAGGGTAATAACGAGTTGGGGCTGCCCACCGAGCAGGATCTTGATATTTTCATCGCGCTCGGAGTGCTGACGTTTCAGAACAATTTTCAGAAGACAGTTTCCTTCACGGGACGCGAGATCGCGAAGATCCTGAATATCAGCGGCGTTCACGGCAAGTTTTATCAGCGGCTGAAACTGGCGATGGACCGGTTCATTCCGCTGCGGTTTCGCGCGATTTCCGAATCGGACCGGCAGGAAGAGGTGAAGTGGCTGAATGTTTTTCAGGAAGCGAGTTTTTCGCTGGACCGCGCCACCGGCCGTTGCACGGGAACAGTGACGTGGACGGACAAACTGATCCGCTCAATGGATTATGGGTTCTTCCGCATGCTGGATGCGAACCGTTATATGGCGCTCGATGGGATTACGGCCAAGCACCTGTACCGGTATCTCGCGCTTGCATTCGAGAAGAATGAAATACTGATCATCAACGCGGCGAAACTGGCGACCGAGCATCTGGGCATTCTGAACCCGCCGAAATATTTGTCGCGCCTGATGCAGACGCTGGAGCCAGCCTTTGAGCAGTTGATGCGCATTCGCGTGCTCGGTTCGTATCATGTGGTGTCGAGCGAGAACTGGACGATTGCGCTGCGCCGGCACGCATCCTATGTGCCTGAGAGTAAAAACCTGTTGTCGCAGGTGGCAAGCGGCGCTCCGGAACTGACGCGCACGCAGGTGGAGCGGGCGCTTGAGAAGGCCGGACTGCCGGTAAAAGTGAGCGCGCAACTCAGCGCGGCGGCGCGCAGCCGCGGCGAATTTTATTTTCTCTTGCGCGCTGCGAACGTGATGGAGGCGATGAAGGAACATGATGTGCTGCCGCACGTGGCCGCGAGCATTATCCGCCGGGCTCTCGACCAGGGCGTCGGGACGAAAGAGGCCAAGGCGGCGCTGGACCGGTGCGAGATTGCGGTAGAAGTATGCCGGCAGAAGAAGGCGGCGGGGCAGGTTCTGCGGAACTCCGGCGGTTTTTTGACCAAGATTATCAAGGATGACGCGGCGTGGCGGCGGGCTGTTCCGGAAGAGCTGGAGCAGCACCTCCGGGCGCGTTTTGAGCAGCGAGACGCCTCGGCCTTACGGCAGGAAGAAGAAGCCGAGCAGCGGGGTTTCATCGTGGAATATGAAAAGTTCCGCTATGAACTGGCGCTGGCGCTGTTTCAAGAGATGACGGAAGAGCGCAAACGAGCGCTGCGGCGCGAGCAGTACGAGCTGCTAAAACAGCAGGAACGCTTTGAGCGCATGCCGCCCGAGGCGCGGGACGCTGAGGCCGACGCAGCGATCATTCAGGAGCTGGCCCGGCGTGAAGCGCCTCCCTTTGAAAAATGGTTCATGCGGCGCAAGGCGGAGCAGGCTGTTCTGCCCTTCGGAGCGCCGCGGGTTTCCAGCGAGGTCGCGTAAGCGGAAGCGCTCTTCACGTCTCCCGCGGTACTCGAGAATCCAGCCGTCCGGGGTTGGTTTAACTTGGGCCGCAGCCGCCTGGAATGGGGGCTGCAAGTCAATTACGGTCAGACACACGCAGGGCAAGATTGCGCAAGTCGAAGCGCGCAGCAAGGGAGCGGATTCTTTTTGCAGGAACCGCTTTGAAACCCAGCCATACTCGCCGCCTTCCGACAGCTCCACATTCAGGACCGGATCGAGCGTGAGAGCCGCATTAGCGCCGATGGCGATGGTGTGATCAGAAAGCGCGGCCGCCGGTTCGCCAGGATGCCAGAACTGCTCAATATGGCGGGCGCCCCCGGGTCCGCTGATTTGATCGAAGATCCAGATCAGTCCGGAACGGGCGAAAACCAGCGTGCGGCGATGCCGGAAGGATGCAAACAGGCATTCACCGTCGGCGCGGTAATACGTGGGCAAGTCTTCAACGTTGAGGATTCGCGTGCGGGGCGGATTTCTCCAGGCAAAGGGGGGGAGGGATGCGGCCTGGTCGAGCCCATCCACGCGAATAGCGTTATGGGCGGCGGAGCCGCGAAAACGGTCGCGCCATACGGGGTCGCAATACGAATATGTCCCCGGATCAAGGAGCGTCGATTCGCCACGGCAGGACAGCACGAGGCTGAGCGTATCGGAGTGGCTGTGGCCGGCGCTCCACGGGCCGAATCCGCCGGCGTCGAATATGATGTGGACGCCGGGTTCGCGCAGCGTGATCACGCCGGCGCCGGCGAACACCGCGGGGCCAGAAGCCTGTGAGAAGCCGGGGCGGCAATTCAGTGCGCGCGGGCCGATCCACCAGGCCGCCTGCTCGGCGAGGGCATCGCGGGAAGAGATCCAGTCCGGGCGGTTGAAGAGCGCGCCGCAGGTGGCTAGCGTCGCCAGCGCGTAGCGCCGCTGATCGCCATAGGGGTAAAAAAACCGGCCGCCGTCGTCGTCGCCAATCAGAGGGAGCTCGCCGGAAGGAGAGATGAGGGCCGCCAGGTAGGCCGCCATGCGCTCCAGGGGCGCTTGAAATTCTTCAGGAGAGCCCGCCAGGATGCAGTGAAACAGAAACATGTCGAGCGCGTAGACGTGGTAATACGTCGATTGCTCGAAATGGCTTCCGTCGGATCGAACCTGACGATCAAGCTGCTGGGTCACGATGCGACGGCCGGTCTCAGTCCACTGCGAGGCTCTGGGGAATTGGGAAAACAGCGCGCCGAGCGCATGCAGAGCGACGGCTTCGCCCAGCAGATGGGTATTGGGCGAAAAGTATATGGACAAGTTGTGTTCAAGGTGCAGGCCGTGCTGGTAGAGCGCGTTGAGGAACCTCGAGCGGAACGTCGCGTCCATTTCATTTCCGGCGAGGTGGAAAATCCAGCACCAGGACAGGGCCCGGAAGGCGACTTCCAGCGCGCTGGCCCAATTGATGCCGCGCTGGAATGGATTGTTGTCGATCCAGTCATTCAACTGCCGGACGAGCTCGGCGGCGAAAGCAGGGTCGGGGTTCAATGCATATGCCTGGGCGAGCAGCGCCAGGTGTTGATGCCGGTTCAGCTCCCAGATGATTTTATGATCGCCGGCGCGCGCGGCGTCCAGATAGGGGATTCGCCGGAAATAGGGAAGTCCGGTTTCGATGCCGCTTGAGTAGTCTCGCCGCCAGTGGACAGGGTTTCCGATCTCGATCTCGCGCCCGAAGATGGGGATGCGGCCAGCGAGCACGGAGCGCGCGCGGAGATGGATGTCAGCCGCGGTCATCGTATTTCGGATCGCCGCGGCGATTTCAGCTGGAGCGGGAAGCAAGGGCAGAGGAGAAGCGACCAAGATGTCAGGAAGTTTTTCCGGGCGGAGCAGCAGCGCCAGGTTGGAAAATTCCTGCCGGATCCGAAATCCGATTTCGCTCAGACTGCGCAACGTCAGAGGGTTCCGGATGGAGCTGGCTGCGGCAGGCGGTGGTAGCGGCCTTGCGCCTTATACCAGCGGATGCGGAGGACGTCAGCAAATGAAGTCAAGCCTTGCATGGCGCTGACTTTGGTTCCCTCGACATTGCTCCATCGCACTGGCGTTTCGATGATCTGGAATCCCAGGGCGCGGGCGATCACAAGATCCTCGACATCGAAGCTGAACCCGTCCAGCCGCTGCAACGGGAAGATCGACTCGGCCGCTTCCGCCGTAAAGAGTTTGAAGCCGCACTGGGTATCGCTGAAAGGCAAGCCGGTGACTGTGCGCATGAATACGTTGAAGAGGCGGCCGGAGTATTCGCGGAACCAGGATTGGCGTACAGAGATCAGCGAGCGGTCGAGGGCGCGGGAGCCGATGACAACGTCTGCATTCTTCTCGCTTGCGACGCGAAGCAGCGAATCGAGTTCTTCGATGGGGGCGGACAGATCAGCGTCAGTAAACAGCCGCCATTGACCGGAGGCCTTCAACATCCCGTGGCGGACGGAGTACCCTTTGCCGCGGTTTCCCGGATTACGCAGCAGAATCACGCGGGGAAAGCGCGCGCGGTACTGCTCGACGAGCGCGGCGGTTCCATCGCTGGATCCGTCGTCGACGACCAGCAACTCGGCGCTGTCGGCGTATGGGGATCGGCGGATATAGCCGAGGATTGCGTCCAGCGTGGACGGCAGCCGGGACTCTTCGTTGTAGGCGGGAATGACGATGGAGAGCGAGGTCAAAAACACATTATGCCAATCTGGTTCAGGGCGCCGCCCGGCCGGCGAATGGTTTCGATGGAGCGTTGTTATCCGCTCACCGGCGCAGCTTCCGCAGGCGCGTCCGAGTGCGCGCCGCAAACGACGCTGTCCAGGATGCGCGCGAGCGCGGCGGTCTGGCGCCGGCCGTCGAAGGTTTCAATGAACCACTCGCTGGGAGGCGCCGGATCGGGCGGCAGCGCCGTTAACTCCAGCAGCTTTGCATCGACCCGCGCATCGTCGTCATGGGGGTAGACGCAGATATGCGGGATGCCGCTGCGGGCGACGATGCGATCGACCGGGGCGCCGGGATGCGTCATGATCAGCATCGGACGTCCAACCCGGATGTATTCGTACAGCTTTGCGGGGACGGCGTAGGCCTGATCGTTCTGGTGCAGATCGAGCAGCAGCAGGTAATCGGCCGAGGTCATATAGCGAAGCGCATCGCGCCGGGCCATGTACGGCAGGATTTCGAGGCTGTTGCGTTCCCTCAGCCACTCGATGGCGGAAGCGTCGCAAGGGGCGTCGCCCTCGATGCCGCCGACGAGCTGAACGCGTAATGCGCCCGGCGCGAGCCTTCCGGATGCTATCAAGCGCTGCAGGGAATACAGAAGCGTCATGGGATGCCGCATGCCGTAGAGGCGCCCGACATGAGCGAGGGTCCTGTAGGGCCGCTCCGGGACGGCGGCTGCGCACAGCGCTTCGCCGGGGTCAAAGCCGTTCCACAACAGCCGGACTTTCCGGGCGTATCGGGAATGGCGAATGCGCCACGCATCGGCAACCACGTCGGTGGCGCTGATCACAACGTCGGCGAACCGGAATATCAGGGATTCCAACAGTTTGTCCGCGGCGCGCGAGCGGACGCCGCCGACCTCGCGGTAGGAGTTGCCGACGAGAGGATCGCGAAAATCTGCGATCCACGCAATTTTATGCCGCCGTTTCAGCCACAGAGCCGCAAGGTGCGTGTTCAGGGGCGGGGCGGTTGAGATGATCGCGGCCGGGGGATTTTGGCCGATGATGCGCCGGGCCGAGCGGCTTGCCGCGGCGGCCCACAACAGGGCGAGCTCTGTGGGAAGGGCGAGCTTATGCAGCGCGATTTCCGTTGCGCCGGCCAACGTATATTTGTTCGGGTACATCGTCGTTGCGGGAACGTAATGGATGTTGGGGTGAGGCTCCGGTTGCGGGGCGGCGGTAAGTATGTGCGGCGCGTAGCCGAATTCCGGCAAATATTTAAAAAAACGCCAGGGCCTTGCGCTGCCAGAGGCCGGCTCCGGCGGAAAGTGAAACGCGAGCAAGAGCACCGGTCGCAAAGCAGGGCCCATAGCGCGTCAGATCCCGTGCGCGTTGAGGGCGGGAACGGGCGCATTTTGTTTGCGGCGAGGCGCGGCAATCGTCACCGAGGACTGGTTGACGGCGCGTTGCAGAGCGACGGTAAGCCCGCACAGCACGAAAAACAGTTCACTGTAGGCGCAGCTCAAAAAAACGCCCGTGACAAGGAATCCGATAACGGCCAGCCGGATCCAATAAGCCAGCCGGGCCGCTTCTTTAAAACCTGGTTCAGGGAGATCCTTCTCAAGGCGCCGTATTGCAGAGAGGCGCTTCAGTATGGTCGCCAGGATGGCGAGAAAGAAGAGCAGCGCGGGGATGCCGTTCTCGCTCGAGACCTGGGTATACATGTTGTGCGTTTCGTGCCAATAGCCGCGAGCCAGACCCTGGTCGATAGCCAGATTATTTTCAGCGACCGCGAACATTCCCGGGCCGACTCCCACGATCGGATGGCGGAGCGTGATGGACACGCTTTTCCGGAACAGCGCCTGACGGGCTTCGGCGGACGATTCCCCCTGATCCTCCTGTTCATCGTGCACGCCGAAGATGTAGGAGTAGCGGGCGCGAATCGACTGGGGGATAACGGTCAAGGTAAGACTGAGGATGATCAATCCCGCCAGAACAGCGCGGACGCGCTGGCGGCCGGAGCTGGACAGAAACAACATCAAGGTGACGGCCATCAGGCCGATAAAACCGCCTCTCGATCCGGTGCGCAGAAATTGAATGAGTATCAGCCCCAGGCCGGGCAACAGAGCGATTCTGACAACCAGCGGCGCCTTCTTTTTCAGCGCGCCGAGCGCAAAACACATGCCGAGAAGGAGGAATTGCGCCAGATCATTGGGGTCTGCAAAACGGCTTCCGTTATCAATAACGAGCCGACCCGCCACCGAGCCGCCCATCACGGAAGTAAGCAGCGCGCCGACCAGGATGGAGAAGGCCAGCATGCACATTGCGTAGTAGACGTGACGCAAGGTGGAGAGCAGCGTGGCTATTATGACGAAGATCAGCGACGTCTGAAGCCATTTGTTCAGATAGGTCTCCATGGCGCCCCCGATCCAGACGCTGAAGGGAACCGAGAGGCCCATCCACACCGTCATGCCTAACAGCAAGGCGGCGATGCGCGAGGTCATGACGCGGGTCAACTCGCCGGAGCCGATCACGGCGATGAGAGCGAAGCTCATGACAATCATGGGCAAATGCAGGAAACTGACAAAATCCTGCACCCGGCTGCCCAGCATGAACAAATAGGCGAGGACCAGCAAAAATCCGGCCCGCTGCGAGATGTTCAGCGACGACTCCGTAACCAGATGCGGCGCGGCGTAGGCCGGAAAGGCTGGCGCGGAAGATTTGGGCGAGAGGAGGCGATCGCCCGGACGTGCAGCGTTGATCACGGTAAAGATTCCTTGCGGCGAAAGATGCGGTACGAATCGCGATCATAGACCAGGTCGTACTCGCTCAAACGGCGCTCAATAAACCGGTACAGGTCCGGCGCTCCGATTTTCCAGGCGTCGAAGTTCGCCTGATAAATCTCTTCAACGACGATGAATTGTGGAATTTTGCCGCTGAAATAGCCGATACGGATGTCATCGATGAGATTCGGGCGGAAACCATAGGCAAACCCGAAATCGCAACTGGCCATAACGAGATCCGAAGCCCGGGCGTGCTCTTTAACGAAATTTACGGCCGGCATATATAAGCGGTCGTATGTATCCAGACGGATTCTCAATAAAACGCCGCCGGCGCTGATCGCCGCTGCCAGCGCGAGCGCCGTCGCGATCAGCGGCCGCAGCGGCCGTCTCGCCGTCCAAAGATGGCTTGCGACGATGGCCAGGATCGCGGCGTAAAGCGGGATGAGATGGACGAGATAGAACGTGAACTTTGTCCCGTCGATAAAGCATTGGTAGCCGAAATGTACAGCGGTCAGAAGCAGGAGCGCGCGATAGCCGCGATGGCGGCGGAGCTCGGGGAGCGCGCTCATCGCGCCAATGGCAGCCAAATAAAACACGAGCGGTATGGATTTCAGAAATATTGGCCCGGTATGTCCGGCCAGGTGCGCCGTGAACCCGGCGGCCTGCATGTAGCGTTGCGCCTCGCCGATAACCGCCTCCCACGGATGGAGGAGCGCGATGCGGCCGCTGGAATGCACGCGCAGCTGCACATAGGCCGAATGAGGGCTGCGCAGCAGGTATTGCCCCCAGACAACGGCTCCGGCGGCATATGGAATCGCGGCGATGGCCAGCCATATGGCGCGGAAAGATTTGCGGTCGTAATACAAGATCAGGAAGACAAGCCCGCAGAAGAACATCAGTCCGTTCGGGTGGGTCATGCCGGCCAGCGCCACGCAGGCATTTGCAAGGAATATTGCCCATCGCGGATGCCTTTCGCGCAAGGCGAGATAGCAGCAGTAGGCGCCGAATCCCAAGGCTGCGACCATCGGCTCATACCGTCCAAACGAGCCGGCGACCAGGATGTTGTAATCGAACGCAGTCAACGTTATCGCAAGCAGCGCGATCCATACGGATGACGACCACGTCCTGACCAGGTAATAAATCTCGCCGAGCAGCACGAACGTCCACAGCATGGACAACACGCGCGTCGACATCAGGCTGAAACCGACCAGCTTGTACCAGCCGGCCAGCGTTACGATATTGAGCGGAAAGATCAGATATGTATACCGATTAAGCTCGGGGAGTACGCCCGCGCCCTCGTATACAGTGATCCCCATAAATCCCTTTTCGGCAAGATTGAGGGCGGGATTGGCGAACATGGCCTCATCGTTCCAGGGCCGGCGGGTTTTGGCCAGGCCGATGAGCAGCGCAATAAATACGGCGAGAGCGACGGCGCCGGCGGCCAGGGCTCTCCAGAAGAGGGGCCGGGCGCGCCGCGGCCCGGGAACGGTTTGCGACTCCGGGTCCGCCGTCGGATATTGTCGTGTTCCGGCCGTGTTCATGTGAGAGCGATTCGAAGCGCGGGCGACGCCGCAGCCTAAACGAGCAAGCTCCTAAGTCCGGTCAGGAGCGCGGCGCGCGATGAGGAACGTTTCATAGCCAAGCAAGCCGGGCAGTACGGCGGTGAGCGCAATCAGAGCGCGGTGAAGAATGCGGACCAGCCACCGCGGCCCGATGAGGACTTCGAGCGGAATCACCGTCATTTTTTGGGAGGTCACGCAGTATCCATTGTCCGCCAGCATGCGGGCAATCGTGCGGCGGGTAAAGAAACGGAGGTGAGTCCGGTCGAGAATGCCGCGTTCAGCATACTCGAAACGACCGAACAGCAACATCAAGCGCACAACCAGATGAGCCACATTCGGCACGGAGACAATGAGCTGCCCATTTGTCTTGAGCAGACGCTCCAGTCCGCGGAGGACGCGTTCCGGCGACGCCAGATGCTCGAGAACATCGAGCAGCAGAATCTTGTCGAAACGGGCGCCGCGGGCGGCGTCGACGACCGCATCGAGTCCGTCGGCGGGGTTCCATTGGATATAGTGCTCGACCTGGACGCCCGGCGCGGGCGCTGAAGCGGCGCCGGCGCACAGGACGCGGTTGCCGCTCTTTTGCAGTTCGCCTGAAAAAACGCCGTTTCCGAGCGTTACGTCGAGCACGTCATGGCCGCGTCCAACCGCCAGGCGCGCGAAGTCGTGGCTTGAATGGGAGCTGGTTTTGACGCGATAAGGAACGTAATATTCCTGGTATTCCGGATATCGCTTAATGGAGCGACGCGTGCGGTCATAGCGGTAAACGGCGCGCAAGATGTTTCTGGCGTACCGCATGCCGTTGACGTAACAAATCTCGTCGCCATAGAAGGTGGGGATGGGAACCTCGCGGATGCGGAAGCCCTGATGATGCAACTTAATGATGATCTCCGTGTCGAAATGGAAATCATCGGTCATGTTGGAGAAGTCGATTTGCTTGAGGGCGTGAAGATTATAGGCCCGGTATCCACTATGAAACTCGGTGAGATTCAGTCCGAGAGCGCGGTTTTCAAAGTGGGTCAGGATGCGGTTGCCGATGTATTTATATAGCGGCATGCCGCCCTTGAGCGGGCCGCCGTAATCCTTCATCATGCGCGATCCGAAGACGGCGTCAGCCGCGCCGGTGACGATCGGATGGTACATGCGGTCCAGGACCTCAGGCGCATACTGGCCGTCGCCGTGCAGCAGCACGACCGCGTCGAAGCCCTTTTCGATGAAATAGCGGTACCCGGCCTTCTGATTGCCGCCATAGCCAAGGTTTCGCGGATGCCGCAGCACCTGAAGTTTGGTGTTATCGCTGAGCGTCTTCAAGCCGACGGCGAGTTCATAGGTCGCGTCCTGACTGGCGTCATCGAAAACAACCACTTCCTCGACATTGCGCCACACCTCAGGCTGAATACGGCGCAACACCTTGGACAGCGTGGTGACCGCGTTATACGCGACGACGAGAATGCCGATCCGCCGGCCGTGGTTGAACGCCGCGGCGAGCCCGGCGTCGCGCTCAACGGTATGGCCCGCAAGGGAGATGGTAGACACCTGCGCACCTCCGGATGCGCTCTTCTAAATTCTAGACGATGCCGTCGCCCTATGTCCGGTAAAGGAATGGCAAGTTGCGCCATTGTATCCAACAGAAGCCTTGATCTGCTCCGGCGGCGAAGCTCATCGGCCGGCGGGCGCGGCTGGGAATGCAATGGTTTGCCTGCGTCTCAACCGCTCTGGGACAATGCAATGTATGGCCTCAGACGCTGCCGCCAGGCTCGCCTCCGCGCCACAAAGAGACCCCGACTATACCGAGATCTATCCAGCAAGCGGTTGGGCGGCGCTGAAGCTCGGCGAACTCTGGCGGTACCGCGAGCTGTTGCTGTTTCTGACCTGGCGCGAAATCAAGGTCCGGTATAAGCAGACGGCGATCGGCGCCGGATGGGCGCTGATACAGCCGTTGTTCACAATGCTGATATTTACGCTGTTTTTCGGCCGGCTGGCGAAGATGCCCTCCGAGGGCGTACCGTATTCGGTCTTCAGCCTCACGGCTCTTGTGCCCTGGATTTTTTTCGCCAACGGGCTGACGCTGTCGTCCAACAGTCTGGTAGGCAATGCGAATCTCATCGGCAAGGTGTATTTCCCCCGGCTGCTGATTCCGATCTCCTCCGTATTGTCGGGGTTTGTTGATTTCGTCCTGGCCTTTATTCTGCTCGCGCTGTTTTGCATGTACGAGGGGGTCCGCGTGCATGGCGCCATTGTGTGGCTGCCGGTATTTCTACTGCTCGCGACGGTGGCGTGCCTCGGCGTCGGGTTATGGTTTTCGGCGCTGAATGTCGAATATCGCGACGTGCGCTATATCATTCCCTTCCTCACGCAGCTATGGCTTTTCGCCACTCCTGTGGTCTATCCGGCAAGCCTGCTGGGGGGTCGGTGGCGCAGCGTTTATGGATTGAATCCGATGGTGAGCGTGGTCGAAGGATTTCGCTGGGCGGTGCTGGGGACGGCGCGGCCGGAGGGTGGAATGCTGGCTTTCTCCGCCGTAACAGCGGTGGTCCTACTGGTTAGCGGGGCTTTTTATTTCCGCCGCATGGAGCAGAATTTCGCCGATATCGTCTAGCCCATGAGCAATATCGCGATACATTGTGAGGGACTGGGGAAGCAGTATCGTCTGGGCGCGGCGTCGCAGCACCGCTATAAGGCTCTGCGCGATGTTCTGGCCGGCGCCGCGACGGCCCCGTTTCGCGCCGCCGCGGCGCTGGCGCGGGGCGAGCGCGTGCGGAAGGAGAAGCCGGCGCCCTTCTGGGCGCTCCGCGACGTGTCCTTCGATATCGAGCATGGCGAAATCGTCGGCGTGATTGGTAGAAACGGGGCCGGCAAAAGCACGCTGCTCAAGATTCTGTCCAAAATCACAACGCCGACCACCGGCTACGCGCGGATTCACGGACGCGTCGGCTCGCTGCTGGAAGTGGGCAGCGGCTTTCATCCGGAGCTGACCGGGCGCGACAACATCTATATGAACGGGGCGATTCTCGGGATGACGCGGCGTGAGATTGAACGTAAATTCGACGAGATCGTCGCGTTCGCCGAAGTGGAAAAATTCGTTGACACGCCGGTAAAGCGATATTCAAGCGGCATGTATCTGCGGCTCGCCTTCGCCGTGGCGGCTCATCTCGAGCCGGAAATCCTGTTTGTCGATGAAGTGCTGGCCGTTGGCGACGCAGCCTTTCAAAAGAAGTGTCTCGGCAAGATGAACGAGGTTTCGCGCCAGGGCCGCACGATCATCTTTGTCAGCCACAATATGACAGCGCTGCGGAATCTGTGCACGCGCGCAATCTGGCTTGCCGACGGCAAAGTGGTCGAGGACGGCGAGGCGGGCGCTGTGGTGGCCGACTACCTTCAGCGCAATTCGAGCTCGCGGCTCGAGACTGTGTGGGACGATCCCGGAACCGCGCCCGGCAACGACCGGGTGCGGCTGCACAGCGTGCGCGTCATTCCGAAAAGCGTCGATGAGGCGGGGCAGATCACCGTAAGCAGCCCCATCCAACTGGAATTCTGTTATTGGAACCTGGTTCCAGACGCCGTTCTGCATATCAGCATCTTTCTGTACAGTCTGGAGGAAGTCTGTATCTTCAACGTCGGCTCGGAAGCCGCGCCGCGGCCGCGGGGCCTGATTCGCCACACCTGTGAAATCCCGGGCAATCTGCTGAACGATGGGTGTTATTATCTGCGGCTGCTCATTGTCCGCGACTTATCGACTCCGATCTTTACGCATAACAACGTCGCCGCCTTCGAGGTGCGCGATCTGCCGCGCGCCGGCGCGTGGTACGGGAAATGGCAAGGAGCGGTGCGCCCGAATTTGAAATGGGCAACGGAGGTGATCGGCGCGGAATCATCTCTGGTGCGGTCATGACGCTGACAGAGGCGCTGAAGATTTTGCAGACGCCGGCGCCGGACGGCGCTGCGACCTTGGACATTTTTCTGGCGTGCGGATTTACCCCGCTGCATCTGAAGACGCTGCTTGAAGCGCGGCTGCGGCAGCTTCTTCCGGATCGGCGGATCAATGTGAGCACCGGCCTATATGGCGACCTGGCGGGCAGCGTTGAACAGATCCGCGCGGCAGGCGCAAACGGCGCTGCCGTCATCGTCGAATGGGAGGATCTGGATCCACGGCTGGGCCGCCGGCGCCTTGCGGCGTGGTCGCCGGAGACAGCCGAGGATGTGATGCAAAGCGTTGCCGGTCAGCTCAACCGCCTACGGCGTGCGCTGGGGGCGGCTGAGGGGCGCATTGCGCTGGCTACGCCAAGCCTGCCGCTTCCGCCGCTGGCGCATACGCCGACGTGGCAGTCCAGCCGGCTGGAACTCGAGCTGCGCCGCGCCACAGCGGAGTTTGCCGCCTGGGCGGCGTCCCGGCCCGATATTCGGGTCGTGAGTCCGCAACAGCTCGACAACGATTCGGCTCCCGCGGCGCGCTACGACATTAACGCCGATATCGTGAGCGGCTTTCCTTACACGGTGGCGCACGCTTCCGTGCTTGCGCGGAGCCTTGCTTTATTGATCGCCGATCCTGTTCCGAAAAAGGGACTTATCACGGATCTCGATAATACCTTGTGGTCGGGAATTGTGGGCGAAGTTGGCGCCGCGAATGTATGTTGGGATCTCGATCGCGGCGGCCACATACACGCGCTCTATCAGCAACTGCTGGGCGCGCTTGCGGCCGAGGGCGTGCTGATCGGGATTGCGAGCAAGAACGATCCGGCCTCCGCGGCGGAAGCGTTGCGTCGAAAGGACCTCCTGATTCCGGCTGAGCGTATGTGGCCCGTGGAGGTTCAATGGGGACCGAAATCTGAAGCCGTCGCTCGCATTCTTCGCTCCTGGAATATCAGCGCTGACAGCGTGGTGTTCGTTGATGACAGCCCCATGGAACTGGCGGAAGTTCAGGCCGCGCACCCTGCGCTTGAGTGCATTCTGTTCCCGTCAGCGGATTGTAACGCCGCCCTTCGTTTGTTCCAGACGCTGCGGGACCGGTTTGGCAAAGCGGCTTTACGGGAGGAGGATGCGCTCCGTCTCGACAGCCTGCGCCGCGCCGCCGAAGTCGAACAGCAACGAGAGGCTGGGGGATATACGCCCGATGCGTTTCTTGAGAGGGCAGGCGCAAAGATCGGGTTGAGCTTTGCTCTGCCGCCCGAACCGCGCGCGCTGGAGCTGATTAACAAGACCAATCAGTTCAATCTGAATGGCAGGCGCTATACCGACAGCGAGTGGAACGCGTTGGTGGCGCGGCCTTCGACGGTGATCCTTACCGCTGATTATCGTGACCGGTATGGTCCTCTCGGGAAAATCGCGGTATTAGCCGGGCAGCTTGCCGGCAAACAGTTAACCGTTAGCTCGTTCGTGATGAGTTGCCGCGCGTTCTCCCGCCGCATCGAACACCGTTGTCTTGAGCAGCTATTCACCCGGTTCGACCTAGATGAAATGGTCTTCGATTATGAAGAGACGCCGCGCAATGGCCCACTTCGCGAATTTCTGAGAGAAATTTCGGGAAGCGCGCCGCATGCCGGATTGCGCCTGTCCCGGGAAACCTTTTTCGCCCGCTGCCCATCTTTGTTCTCTGACGTATATGAAGTAATCGCGGCTTGAAAAAGGCTGCCGCACGTCCCGTGCCATCGAGGTCACGTTGCGAGTTGATAGATCAGTGGCGCTGATTACCGACGCCGGGGAGGGGGCCGGATGCGCGACTGGCGCAGCATTGCGCTGGCGCGGCGCAAAGATTTCCGCGTGGGTTTTTTGCAGCGCCGCTCGGGCGGCGCCGGGCGGGAGCGATTGATGACGCGCTCGGCCGCCACATTTGAATCGCCGGTCAGAGAGCAGCACGTTACTCATCGTCGTGAAACACTACTCGATCAGTATGTCAGGAAGCTTTTATTTTGCGGCCATATCGTCGGACGGCGTCGAGCCGCGTGCGTGGCGCTCGTAATTGGAGCAACGATCGGCCTGCGATGCGCGCTTTTACCCTGGCTGCCCCGTCCTCAACCATACGTTCAAGACGAATTCGCATATCTGCTCGGCGCTGATACTTTCGCATCCGGCAGGCTTGCCAACCCCGCTCATCCGTTAGGGGAGTTCTTCGAAGCCACGCAGATTATTACTCACCCTGTTTACGTCATGAAATATCAACCGGGCCAGGCGGCATTCCTGGCTCTGGGGCAGGTTCTGTTTGGCGATCCGTACTGGGGCGTGGTGCTCAGCGTGGCTGTCATGGCGGGTGCGATCTGCTGGATGATGCAGGGTCTGCTGCTGCCCGGATGGGCCTTGATCGGCGGTCTGTTCACGGCGGCGGTTTTCGGCGGGGGCCATTATTGGATTCAATCGTATTGGGGAGGCGCGCTCCCGGCCCTGGCCAGCGCGCTCATGATTGGCGCGTTCACGCGAATCCTGCGCGGCCGGTTGTGGTGCATATGGCTGTTTACGGCCGGGACGGCGCTCGGTCTGCTGACGCGGCCCTATGAAACCGGCGTGTTATCGGCGACGCTGACCATAGCGCTCATGGTTGCGCATGTTCGCGCCAGGTCCTGGACCGCGTTGTGGAAGATGGCGTTGCCATATGCGGCGGGCATGGCCGCGTGGGCGTGCTTTCAGATGTACTACGACTGGCGGATCACGGGGAATGCTCTGAAGCTGCCCTATATGCTGCATGAGGAGCAGTATTCAGCGACGCCGGCGTTTTGGATGTTGCCAACGCGCACCATTCCGACGCCCAACAATCCCGCCGTCTACGCTGCGCATTGGCTGCTCGATATCCCCAAGTATGACGAGCTGAGAAGCATGGGATGGGTGCGACGGACTGCTATGTTATTGCGTCGCGCCGTTACCGCGGATGAATGGGAGCCTGGCTTTCGTACGACAGTTCCTGAACTGATCGGCATTCTGCGGTATGTCCTGGCGCTCGCGCCATTATTCTGGTTCAGCCGGCGTGTGCGATGTCTGACCGCTCTGGCCGCCGTTCTGGGACTCAGCACCTGTCTGACGCTGTGGGCGTTCCTGCATTATCTGGCGCCTATGATGGTCGTCGTCCTGACGCTCATATTTCTTCTGGTCTCATATTTGCGCTCGATCGATGTGCGCGGCCGCCGCGTCGGCAACGTTCTGGTGGCGATGATTCTGCTGTATCTACCGTTTGAATCGTTGCTGATGGCGCGCAGCGCCATCGATGTATTCAGAAACGGGCCTAACGCCCCTTTTGTGAAAGAGCGCGCGAGAATTACCGCGGAACTGCAGCGCGCCGGGGGCCAGCATGTCATTATCGTCCGCTATAACTCCGACCGCCCTGCGCGGCGCGACTGGGTATATAACTCCGCCAATATAGATGCGCAAAAGATCGTTTGGGCGGTCGATCGCGGCTCCGTCGAAAATCGAAAACTACTGGCTTACTATCATGGCCGGCGCTTCTGGCTGCTCTATGCGAATGAATCGCCGCCGCGCCTGGAACCGTATCAGGACTGAAGTGCTACAGTCCGCCATATTGGCGACAAGCCTGTTGTATGGATTGCGCCGAGGTGCGGCAAAGAGCGGTTGAGCGGCCAAAAGGTCCGGATTGACAAAATCAAATGACGCCTGCGACATCAACGTTAGGTGAAACAGCTCGTAAGGATGCGAGGCCGCCTGTTCCACACAGTGTGATGTGGCGACAGTATGTCCCGTATTTTTACATTGGCGTAGCGCTTCCTACGGCGCTCATACTCTGCTTTCTGACGCCCCCGCTGCAATCGGAGGACGAAGGGCGGCACTTTTTAAGAGCCTGCCAGTTCGCTGAGGGGCGAATTATTTCCGAGTTTGAATCCAATACTCATGCCGCCGGCGGATGGCTGCCTGCGGCGGCTGCGGATTTTGTTCGGGAAAAGATGACGCCGGAATATTTCCGCAAGGAAGATGAACTGCGCAGCATTGGCGAACGGCTGCGGGCGTTCGACCGGGCCGCTCAAACTCAGCGCCCGATTTCCGAGAGGCGATTTGCCGCGTTTCCGACTGCGACGATTTATCCGCCGTCGCTCTACCTTCCGCAAGCGACCGCGATCGCTGTCGCTCGCCTGTTTTCGGATAAGGTATATATCTGGTTTTACGCAGCGCGGTTGTTCAATGCGATCGTCGCTGTTGTTGTGATCTTTGTGGCTCTGCGGCTGGCGCCGGCTTACCAATTGTGGCTCATCGTCCCGGCGGCGCTCCCGATCAGCCTGTATCAGATCAGCTCCGTCTCCAGCGACGCAGGCATTATTTCGCTCAGCATTCTTCTTGTTGCATTAAGTCTCCGATTTGTCGAATTGGATGGCGCAAGAATCCGGGCCGCGCTGATCGGCTGCCTGTTTTTGCTGACCACAGGCAAGCCAGTTCATTTGGCGTTTGCGCCGCTTCTGCTGGGCGCCCATAAGCGCCTAGGCTGGCGCCGCGCAGCCTCCTTCTGCGCAGCAGCGATTGCTGCGGCCTTGGGCGGATACATTATGTGGTCCTGCATTGTTCGGGACTTTGTTTCACTGGCAGGCGCGGACTTCCCGGGACATAATCCGTCTGCGCAAGTTCATTTTATTATCCTGCATCCGATACAGTTCGCCTCGGTCCTGGTTCGGACGCTGAGAGCGGACTGTTTCTTGCTGATGCTTGAGACGATTGGCTTTTTTGGGTGGACGGAATTGCCGCTCCCAGCGTGGTTCTACAAAGCCACCGCCTGCTTGTTTGCAGCTATGCTGCTGCTGATTGTTTGGAACTGGAAGGCGACCGACAGATCTCAAAGGCTGTTGGGGTTGCTGTCAGGCATTATGCTGGCGGCATTCATTGTTGTGGCCAGCTTCGTCTTGTGGACGCCTGTTGGAGCGCCGGAGATTGCGCGGATGACAGGGCGCTATTTTGTTCCAGTCTTGGCTCTTCTGGCTGTCGCGGCTCCGCCAGTGAACCGGCTCGGGAAAAGCGCTCAGACCGCGTTAGCCGTAGTGGCGCTCGGATTCGTCGTCCTGTCAGCGGCCACGACCGTCCGCATCACGAAGCATTACTTTTTTCCGGACTCGAAGCTTCTCGGCAAAAACATTCATGAGGCCGCTATGGAAAGCCGCCGGTCGTGTCCTGCGAGCTTCTCGATGATTTCGAAATCATGGTTTTCAAGCTATGCGAAAGGTCGGGCAGATGCGCCAGGAGGCTTTCGGGTTTTCGTCACCGATGAAGCCGGGACTATTCTTGGCGAGTCAGATCCAGCCTTGTCCGGTTCAGAGTTCCTATACAACCTTATCGGCAGCAAATCTCGTCCGTGGTTTGTGCACTTCTGGACGCCGAACCGGTCCGGAACGCTGCACTATTGGCTGATGATCGGAAAAGATGCATGCCGATTCGGCCCGTCCGTGAAAGTCGGGCCGTACCAGATCCCGGAGGCGTGAAGTCGCGGCCTGGGGCGCTGATATGCGCCGGCGCCTGATGAATGGGTTCCGCAAGCTGAAAGGCGCCCTAATACTGTGCGGGCGGCCAGCGTAAATTAACGAGGTCAATCACTCTGGCACGCAATACAGCACTGTCTCGAGAAAGAAGCTGCCATGATGGCGCAAAGAGAAGCGGTAACCGGAGGTGAAGGATGCGATCAGACACGGCAATTCGGCAATATGCATCGGCCTGTGGTAAGCGGCGATCGCAAGCTTTGGCCGGTGCGCGGCAATCGTCTCGCGGGCGCCGAGAAGAGCCTCGGATTCGGCGCCTTCGATGTCGAATTTGATCACGGTCGGCCGGGTGTTCAGAACGCTGTCGAGCGGCGCGGCATTAACCGTTACACGAGGTTGTCTGCTCAGGTAGTCGTGCCCAATGCCTCCGCTAAAAGAGCCCAGACCGGCAAGAAACGACAGCCGGCCGATCTGTGACGAAACAGCCAGTGAATGCAAACGGATCCGCGGATCGCTCGCGTAGCGCCGGTGCAGAATCTCGAAATTGTAAGGGTCGGGCTCGAATGCCGTAATCTCCTTGAAGTGATCGGCGGTAGCTGTTCGAAAGCTCTCAATGGTGTCGCCGTCAAATGCGCCGCAATCGACAAGCGACTCCTCTGTTCCGAAACGCATGCAATCAACCCCGAAGTACATAGTTCGCTGCCCTATATTCACCGCTTCGAGCCATGTGCGTTCATAGGTCAGCCGCGCGCTAAGGATCGACAACAGCGTGTGAATGGAACTTGAGTCTGCAAACAAGGAGAGCGAACTGAGCAAGCGGTCGATATTTGTGGCGGTCTCGCGAGCCAGCTGGCCCAGGATGTGATCGCGAGGGTAGTTGTCAATAGCGTCCACCGCGGGCATGTAATGGACCAACTCGGCGCCGGCTGTTCGCGCCAGGCGCTCAAAATATTCCAGTCCCTGCTGCGAGAAGGCGGCGCACACGGCGACTGCGCCCCGGGCCTTCGCCGCAAATTCATCGCCCCTCAGGCGCGGGACGCCTTCGATGGAAGGACCCACGGCGAAATCGTCCACTACGGCGCGAAGATCGAACCTCCGCCGAGCGAATCGGATGAAGTCTCGCGCGTAACCCGTGCTGGAGCCGAGAATGTATAGAGGCCGCCGACACAAACGGCCATATAACGCTTGTCGCTCATCGGCGGCCAATGGGCTCCCGTCCTGGGCGAGCACCCGGGCCGCCTGCGCACGAATTGCGTCCAGGCGATATTGCCACTCTCGGCCGGCCGTGAACGTCGATTCTGTGCGCTCCGTTTTGAGCATGGGCGTTTGAGGGCGCGCGCTATTACGTCGGGACTAGCAGTTGGATGGAGCGAGCGCAAACAGCGTTTCAATGCGGTTGAACCGGCGCATAGACGGCGAGCCATCTGGCGCCGCTCCCGCGGTCAATCCGTCTGCTGCAAAAACCGGCTTTTGAGCGCTTCAAACTCTTCACGAAGCAATGACATGATGATCATGTCGTGATAGCGGCCGGACTTGTAGACATATCTGCGCAGCACTCCTTCCTGCTGAAACCCAAGCATCTTGCCTACGAATAACGACACCGCGTTATCGGCCAGCCATGAACCGGATACGCGCTCCAAACCGAGTTCATCGAACGCATATTCGAGCAGGAGATAAATGGCTTGCGAAGCGTAGCCCTGGCCGCGATACTGATTATCTCCAATTACGATGCCGCTCCATTCCGCACGGCGGTTGCGGTAGTCGATGTTGGAGAGGCTGAGGTAACCGATCATCTCGTCGGTTCCGGTCAGGCAGATGGCGAGATAAATCTCCGTCTGATTATTGAAAATCTTATCTTCAACCCACTTTCGATCGCGCTCTGAGGAAACGAAATGTTTGTTGCCGCCGGTAAGACGGTATACTTCCTCGTCACGGCGCCAGAGGTTAATCTTTTTGTAATCATCCAGTTCGAACGCTCGCAGATATACCTTCATGTGGGCCGGATTACCAGGGACGTGGGACAAGCATCAGGGAGCCTGTCTGGCGCCGGCGTCGGACTCTGTTGCCAGCTGCTCATCGATGTACGCTGCCAGCGACGCCAGCGTTCGAAACGGGCTTTCTCGTGCGGAGAGGGCTTGTGGCGTCACCAAGGAGACCTTTTTGCCTGTGACAGACAGAATCTGCTCTTCGGCCGCAGTGATGAAATTCAGCAACCCCACCGAATCCAACGCTGCATCAGCTCCAAATAATTTCGTTTCGGGACGCTTTGTCAATTGACGGGCATCTGCGGATACCCCTCTCATCAGGTCCACGACAGGATAAAGAATCGCCGTGAGCGTGTTCATCGTCTTCACGAACATACAACAGCGCCCAAACCAGTCGCAAACGGCTGTGCGAGGATCAGCAGTTAACGGTTACACCAAAGCGCTACGTCCGTGACATGAAGGCAAAATAAGGAGACTTATGAAAGCCGCATGGGTGTTGTCACTGAAGGGCGGAAGGCGCTGGTAGACTGAGAAAAGCGTTTGGCAGCGCGGATGTAAGTACGTACACGCCGCATGGGGATCAAGACAGCTTACAGCGAGCTTGCAATTTTTGGGAATCCTCCGGCTTTCACTGAGCCGCTTCACGTCGGCCGGCCGAACATAGGAGATCGGGAACGGCTGCTCCAGCGGATCAACGATATGCTCGATCGCCGCTGGCTTTCGAATCACGGTCCTTTTGTTCAGGAATTTGAGGCGGAAGTGGCCCGCCGTCTGGGCGTGAAGCATTGCATTGCTATGTGCAACGGAACCGTTGCGCTTGAAATCGCCATTCGCGCGCTGGGGCTGACGGGCGAGGTGATTGTACCTTCATTCACGTTCATTGCGACGGCCCATGCCTTGCAGTGGCAGGAAATCACGCCCGTATTCTGTGACATCAACGAGCGCACCCATACCATCGACCCGGCTGCTGTGGAGCGTATGATCACGCCGCGAACGACCGGCATCATTGGCGTCCACGTATGGGGGCAGCCGTGTGAAACTGAGGCGCTGACGCGAATCGCCGAGAAACGAAACCTCCAGCTTCTGTTTGACGCCTCACATGCGTTCGGCTGTTCCTCGCAGGGATGGAACATCGGCAATTTCGGCCGGGCGGAGGTCTTCAGCTTCCACGCGACAAAATTTTGTAACACATTCGAGGGCGGCGCAATCACAACCAACGATAACGAATTAGCGGCAAAGATCCGCCTCATGAAAAATTTTGGATTCGCCGGGTATGACAACGTGATTTACATCGGAACCAACGGCAAGATGTCGGAGGTCTGCGCGGCGATGGGTCTGACCAGCCTGGAAAGCCTCGACAGCTTTATTCAGGCGAACCGCGAGAATTATGAGACATACCGGCGCGAACTGGCCGGGCTCCCCGGAGTCCGTATGGTCGAGTTCGACGCGAGTGAACGCTGTAACTATCAATACATCATCATCGAAATCGATGACGCGGAGGCCGGCATCAGCCGCGATCTGATTCTTCGCATTCTTCACGCCGAAAATATTCTGGCTCGACGCTATTTCTACCCCGGCTGCCATCGGATGGAGCCGTACCGGTCGTATTTCCCTCATGCTGATCTCCTCCTGCCGAATACGAATGCGGTGGCGCGCCGGGTGTTGGTGCTTCCGACGGGAACAACGGTAAACGAAACTGACATTTCGGCGATCTGCGGCATTATTCGTCTGTGCATCCTGCATGGACAGCAGATCGCGTCAGAGCTTTCGAAAAGCGAAGTGGATACTACAGCTTATGTTTCGTAACAGTGGAGGAGCTGCCCGTGCTCTGATTCTGCGCGCGAGGCAGATCGGATATGAGAGACCCCCGGTCGCTGTGGATTGTTATCCCCGCCTATAACGAGGCGGAATCCATTGGGCGAGTAGTTGCGTCGCTGCGGTCGGAAGGGCGCCCCGTTGTTGTTGTGGATGACGGCTCAAGCGATCAGACCGCGGAGATTGCTCGCGCAGCTGGCGCCACCGTGCTGCGCCACCTGCTCAACCTTGGCCAGGGCGGAGCCTTGCAAACAGGCATAACATTCTGCCTCGAATCGGGCGCGCAATATATCTGCACCTTTGACGCCGATGGCCAGCATTGCGCTGAAGACGTAGAAGGAATGTGGGAGCTTTTGCTTACGGGCGGATACGATATCGTGCTCGGATCACGCTTTTTGGGCGCCGCCTGTGGAATGCCGCTGTCGCGAAAGCTGCTCCTGAAACTGGCCGTCCTTTTTACATATCTGCACTCGGGCTTGAAGCTGACCGACGCTCACAATGGTCTGCGGGTGATGACGGCTGAATCGGCGTCACGGCTGGCGCTGAAGCAAATGGGGATGGCGCATGCCTCCGAAATCATCGACCGGATCGCAAGCCTGAAGCTGAAGTACGCTGAAGCGCCAGTAACCGTCCTGTATACGAATTATTCGAAGGCGAAAGGACAATCTGCGCTCGGATCCGTCCGGATCCTTATGGATTTGTTGATCGGCCGTATGCTGAGGTGAACCGCTGGCATGCTGATCCAGTTCATCCTGACGTTCGTATTTTTACTGCTGCTGCTGAATATCTTTCAACAGCGCACGCTAGGACGCGTGTTCAAAGCCGTTTCGTTGGTAGTATTTCTCCTTGCGACGTATATTGTCATCTTTCCCGCCGTAACCACTCGCGTTGCGAAATTCGCCGGCGTCGGCCGCGGCGCCGACCTGGTGATCTATGTCTGCATGGCCGTCGGCGCGTATTTGTTGACCATGCAGTACGTGCGATTGAGGAATACGGAATTCCGCATCGCCCGGCTGGTGCAACGCCTCGCGATCGACAAACAGCGCCTCGAAGAGCTCATGCGAGCGGATGCAGGGCGCCAAGACTGAAACGCCGCGCCTCGAACGCTTCGCAACGGCGCCGGGCCGGGCGCGGCGTGCTGTGTTCATGCTGGATGCTTTGAGGTGGCGCAAGGCTGTCCCGTACAGTTATCTGGCCGTTGCGGTTCCTGTGGCGGTGGCGCTGTGCTTTATGACTCCGCCCATGCAATCGCCCGATGAGGGGCGACATTTTTGGCGCGCGTGTCAGATCGCCGAGGGGAGGGTTCTTTCTGAAATCGATCCGTCCACCCACGCCGCTGGCGGCCGTCTTCCCGCGGCGGCATCGGATTTCGTTCGCGACACGATGACGCCGGAGTATCTGCGCCGGCAGGATTTGCTTCCGGGCGTCGGCGAAAGGCTGCGCGCCCTGGACCGGGCGGCGCATGCTCAGACGCCGCTTTCGCAAACTCGCTTCGTCTCTTTCCCCGGGACGACGGTGTACTCTCCAATCAGTTATCTGCCCCAGTCCGCTGCCGTTCGGGCGGCGCGGCTCTTTTCGGATAAAGTCTATGTCTGGTTTTATTCGGCCCGCCTGCTGAATGCGACGACCGCGGTTCTGCTGATATTTTTCGCCTTGCGCGCGGCGCCCGCGTATCAATTCGCGCTGATTGTTCCGGCGATACTCCCGGTGAGCTTGTACCAGATCAGCACTGCGTCAACCGACGCTGGCGTCATTGCTGTCAGCGTCCTGTTTGTCGCCTTCTGCGTCCGGTTCGTGAACTCGGATGGAGCGCTGATCCGGTCCGCGCTTGTCGCCTGCCTGGCGTTCCTGACGATCACAAAGCCTGTCTGGCTGCCGTTTGCGATTTTATTGCTCGCCGCCCATAAACGACTCGGGTGGCGCCGCTCGGTCGCGTTTTGCTCGGCGGCGGCGATGATCGCTGCCAGCGGCTATGCGGCATGGTCGTATCTCGCCCGCCAGTTTATTCCGCTCGCCGGCGCAGGCGTCCCACAACGCGATCCGTCCGCGCAGGTTCACTTGCTTGCGTCGCATGCGGCAATGTTCATTTCAATTCTGATGCATACATTAAAGGCGCACGGGCGCCGCCTCATTGTCGAGATGGTCGGCTTGTTGGGATGGAATGAATTGCCGCTGCCGCCATGGTCGTATAAGCTTGCCTACGCCTTTGTTTGTGGACTGGCGGTCGTAATTGTGGCCAACGGCAAGCGGAACGACCCCCGGAGATTTCTGCTGGGCGGCGTCGCCGCCGCAGCCGTGGCGGCGGGCGTTTTTCTGGCCAGCTTCGTATTGTGGACGCCCGTCGGAGCGCCAACCATCTGGGGCATCCAGGGCAGATACTTCGTTCCGGTTCTGGCTGTTTTGGCGTTTTTTATTCCGCCGGCCGACCGGCTCGGCCGCATTTCAACAAATGCTTTAGCTGTCCTGACGCTGGGCTTTTTCGCCATGTCCGCCCTTGCGACGGTGCGGACCACGAGACATTATTTCTTCCCGGATCCGCAATTTCTGGGTGGAAATGTTTATACGCTATTCACGGAATTGCCGCGCCGGCCCTGTCCTGCCGTGCTGGGCGAAGCGGGAACTCACGGCGCTGGATGGTTCACTCATATCGCCTACGGGCGCGCCGATGCGCCCGACGCCTTCCGGGTTCTCGTCGCGAAGGAGGACGGAACGATTGTGGCGAAGTCGGATCCCGTCCTGGCCGGCGCTGATTTCCCATTTGTATTATTGCCGGGGTTGTCGCGCTCGAACTGGCGAGTTCGCATCTGGACTCCGAACCAATTCACAATTCTGCACTTTTGGCTCATAACGGGGAAAAACGCATGCATGTTCGGCCCGGATCTGAAACTGACCCAGCAGCCAATGCCGGACTCGTAAAAGGCGTGTTCCGAATTTCGGTCCTAGCCGGCTCGCTGATTCTTTGGTGCGTTATCGCAGCCGTGTGGGGGAGCGTACTCGCTTGGCGGTACCGCAATTTCATGAATCCGGACGGCATCAGCTATCTGGATATGGCCAGCGAGGTTCTGCGGAGCGGCCCTGGGGCTCTCGTTAATCCGCACTGGAGCCCGCTGTATCCCGCACTGATCGCGATCTGGGAGTGGCTGTTCCGGCCGCCGCGCTTCTACGAATTCCAGTATGTGCACGCTTTGAATGCAGTGCTCTATCTCCTTGCCGCAGTGGCGTTCGCGTATTTCATCCGGCAACTGACGCAATTCCGGTCCGCTGCGGCGCGCGCTGTATTCGTCGCATTCGGATTCGCGGTCTTCTTTCGCTATATGAACATGGACATGACCGCGTTCGTGATCACGCCGGATTTGCTGGTAGCCGCCGCCGCTTTCGTGTCTGCCGGACTCTGCTTGCGCATTTTGCGGGGAGAAGCGGACTGGCGAACCGGGCTCGCTTTCGGCGCAGCGCTTGCCGCGGGTTGCTTTGCGAAAGCGGTGATGCTGCCGGCTGGTATCGCGCTGCTTTCGATCGCGTGGCTCTGGTCGCCGCGTACGCCATCCGCGCGCAGGGTTGTTTTAATTGCAGCGGCCGGTATGTGCTTGACGTACACGCCGCAAATTGCGCTGGTCAGCAGGAGAGTGGGGCATTTCAGCCTGTCGGAAACAGGCCGCCTGAATTACCTGTGGTGGGTCAATGGCAAACCGTTTCAGGGATGGACGGGAATTTCCGGCCGCGACGCGCCCGCGCACGGTCCGAGAATTCTTGCTGATTATCCCAAGACGATTGAATTCGGGTCTCCTGTTCCCGGAACGTATCCGTTGTGGTACGACCCGGCATACTGGTTTGCCGGCGTGAAGACGCAATTGGATTTGAAGGGGCAGCTTCAGGTGATCAACGGCAGCCTTAAATTTTACCGCAGCATATTCGAGGATTTACGCCTTCCGCTTGAGGGTCTTACGGCGCTCCTGATCCTTTTGTATGTGCGGCGGAGGCAGCCCGAGCGCACTGAGTCGCTGTTTCTCCTGTGGCCGATCGCAGTGCTGTCGATGTACGCCCTTGTGTTTACCGAGCCGCGGTATATCGCCCCTTTCATCGTGCTGTTCTGGACCGCCGCATACAGCGCGGTGTTTCCGCCTGCGGAAGAATCGCGCATCCTGCTTGCGCTGGTTGCCGTCTTGATGTTGGCGACCAGCGCTCGCCAGACGATCTCACCGGACCGCAAGGTCGTCGCGCCGGGCAATAGGGACTCCCCGCATATCTTTCTTTGGATGACGCCCCCGCCCGACAATGGACCCGATCAAATTGCGGCGCGGGAGTTGAACGCCCTGGGTTTGACAGCTGGCGACGCGATTGCCACGGTCGGCGACGGCTTCGCCCACTTCTATGCACGGATGGCGCGCGTTCGCATTGTGGCGGAAGTGGTGGATGCAGCATCATTCTGGACGCTGCCGCCGGGCGCTGCGGCTGCGATTGAACAGAAGCTTGCCGCAACTGGGGCAGAAGCGTTGGTTGCCATCAACAGGCCGAAAGCGTTCCAGAGCGGTCTGTGGCACGATATTCCGGGGACGACATATAGCGTATTGAGCCTGCGCCATTCAACAATGAGCGCAAGCCGCGCCGATCCAGGGCCTGCGCCGGGCTGGCGTTTGCCCAAGTGAGCATCGAGCAGACGGCGCTTTCGCGGGTGTGCTGCGGCGGATAAGGCGTACGGAACACGCTGGCTTTATCGATCGCGCGACGGCCGTCTACGGAATCCATGCCGGCTCTGGTCCACTCCGAGGCGGCGCAGCGTGATCGCAACCCGGGCGGCGGTTATCATTGACGTCAGCGCGCCGCTGGCGCGAGATCGGCCGTTCCAAGCAATCGATTCGAGACAATCCGCCCGTATACTGAGGGTTATGGAGATTGCCGTTTTCGGCCTCGGCTACGTCGGATGCGTATCGGCGGCCTGTCTTGCGAATCTCGGGCATCAGGTCACCGGCGTCGATCGCGACCAGAGCAAAGTCGACAGCGTCCGGAAAGGCGCATCGCCATTTTACGAGCCAGGTCTCGATGAGCTCGTGTCCGCCAACGTTGCGGCGGGTCGACTGAACGCCACAACGTCCGCTGCTGAAGCGCTCAAGACGGCTGAAATCGCGCTGGTGTGCGTCGGCACTCCGTCAGCGAAGAACGGCAATCTCAACCTAGAACAGTTACAGCGCGTGGTTCACGATATTGCTGGATGCGTGACAAATCGCTCCAGTCCACTGATTGTAGCCATACGAAGTACGGTTTTCCCGGGCACGTGTGAAGAGGTTGTTCTGCCGGCATTCCGCCAGCACCCGAACATATCCGTGGTAGCCAATCCGGAATTCCTAAGAGAGGGCGCCGCCGTCCGCGATTTCATGGAACCCGGACTGCTTGTCGTCGGCGGATCCGATCCTGCCGCGACCCGCCGTGTGGCGGACCTATACGCTGGCATTGACATTCAACCGCAACTGGTCTCGCTGCGCACCGCTGAAATGGTCAAGTACGCATGCAATGCTTTCCATGCGGTCAAGATCGATTTTGCCAACGAGATCGGCGCGCTTAGCGAACGGCTCGGCGTCGATGCCCAGGAAGTCATGGCCACGCTCGCCAGCGATATGAAACTGAACGCCTCGGCCGCTTACCTCAAGCCGGGGTTCGCGTTCGGAGGGTCTTGCCTGCCCAAAGACCTGCGCGCGCTGGTGTACAGATCGCGCCAGCTGGATCTCTCCCTGCCGCTGCTCGAATCCGCTTTGCCGAGTAACGGTGAACATTTGCGTCGCGCCATCGAAATGGTGCTGGACCGGCCGGAGCGAAATCTCGGGGTGTTCGGCCTGGCGTTCAAGGAAAATACGGATGACCTGCGTGAGAGCCCGGTGGTTGAGATGCTCGAATACCTGATTGGAAAGGGCCGCGAGGTCCGAATCTATGATCCGCACATCCGCCTGGATGCGATTTACGGAACCAACCGCAGCTTTATTCTCAATGCAATTCCACATATCGGCAAACTCATGCTGCCCTCGCTCGGAGATGTTCTGCAGTGGGCCGGTTGCGTTGTGATCGCGCAGAAACCGGCGCCGGACGCCGTGTCTGCGATTCGGGCTGCGGAGCTGCCGGTCATCGATCTTGTCGGCGCCGGCGCATTCGATTCCGCGGCCGCCGCGTTGGCGGCGCCTGAACCGGTTCCATAACCGCGCATGGCGGCTGTTGCGCCAAAATGAACAAAGCGGTACGAAAGCGTAAAGGAGCGCTACGAAGTTGAAAGGCGTGGTATTGGCCGGCGGCACTGGAAGCCGCCTCTTTCCTCTTACGAAAATCACGAACAAACACCTTTTGCCGATCTATGACCGGCCAATGATCTATTACCCGATCCAGACCCTGGTCGACGCGGGAATTCGCGACATCTTGCTCGTGACTGGAGGACGGAATTCGGGCGATTTTCTCCGTCTGCTGGCCAATGGCAAAGAGTTCGGCCTGAAACATTTGAACTACACCTACCAGGAGGGCGAAGGCGGAATTGCCGATGCGCTCAGCCTGGCCGAGCATTTCGCCGACGGGGATAAGATCTGTGTGATCCTCGGCGACAATATCATTGAGAAGAGCATCCGCCACGCTGTAGAGGACTTTGAACGCCAGGAACGCGGCGCAAAGATCCTGCTCAAAGAAGTTCCGGATGCGGCTCGTTTCGGCGTCGCCGAGATCCGCGGCGATAAAATCGTGGGCATTGAAGAAAAGCCCCAGGCGCCAAAATCGAATTATGCCGTCACCGGGATTTATCTCTACGACGGAACAGTGTTCGACAAAGTCCGGCAACTGGTTCCGTCGCGCCGCGGCGAGCTTGAAATTACCGACGTGAACAACCTGTACGTGCAGGAGGGCACGTTGACCTTCGCATACCTGGACGGCTGGTGGACGGATGCGGGCACCTTCGAATCGCTGCTGCGCGCCCAGAATCTGGTCGCCTCGATGCGTCATGTTGCGGTTGAGGTTGGGGCATGAGCGTCGCGCAGGCGCCGGGGTTCACGCTGCCATCCTCGTTGTCGCTGCCGAACTGCGAAAAGGGCATCGGCGCCGTGATTCTAAAGCCGGACTCCAAGGATTTGATCGACGGCGTCGAATTACAACCGCATGCGCTGTGGCCCGATGATCGCGGTTATTTTCTCGAAATTATGCGGTTCGGCTGCGGCTTGGCCGGCTCGCTTCCGGCTAGGTCGACGCAGGTGTCGGCGGCAATCAGCTACCCTGGCGCAATCAAGGCCTTTCATTACCACCTGCATCAAACCGATCTTTGGTCGCCCATTATGGGTATGCTCCAGGTGGCGCTGGTCGATTTGCGCAATGGCTCGCCAACCTTCGGCGCCAGAAACACGATCTATGTCGGAGCGCTGCGGCCGTGGCAGGTGCGCATTCCGCCCGGAGTGGCCCATGGATATAAGGTCATTGGCGACGCGCCGGCTGTTCTTGTGTACGTGACGGACCGGTTCTATGATCCCTCCGATGAGGGCCGGATCCCGTACAACCACTCTGCGATTCACTACGATTGGGAACTCCAACACAAATGAAATTCCTCGTGACTGGCGGCGCCGGATTCATCGGCTCGTGCTTCGTGCGAATGGTGATCCGGGAGCGCGCCAGCGATTCCGTGATCAACCTGGATAAGCTCGCCTATTCGGGCAATCTGGAAAATCTGGCGGAAGTCGAGGGTCATCCGCGATACAGCTTCGTTCAGGGCGATATCTGCGACGCCCCGCTGGTGTCGGCTCTGGTCGGCGAGGAAAAGCCCGACGTGATTGTGCACTTCGCGGCGGAATCGCACGTTGATCGGAGTATTCTCTCGCCGGAGCCCGTATTCCAAACGAATCTGCGGGGTACGTTTACATTGCTTGAGGCGGCGCGTCTTCATGGAGTTGGCCGCTTCCTGCACGTGTCTACGGATGAGGTGTATGGCAGCATCGAACCGCCGGCTGAGGCCGACGAAAATTTCCCGCTGCGGCCCAGCAGCCCATATTCGGCGTCGAAGGCTGGGTCTGATCTGCTCGCGCTGTCGTATTTCACGACGTACAAAATTCCCGTCGTGGTGACCCGCGCCTCAAATAATTACGGCCCGTATCAATTCCCCGAGAAGCTGATCCCGCTGATGATTTCAAATGCCATGGAAAACGTTCCGCTGCCGGTCTATGGCGACGGACAGCAGATTCGGGACTGGCTGTACGTGGAAGATCACTGTCGCGGCATTCTGTCCGTCGCGCTCAACGGCCGCGAGGGCGAGATCTATAACATCGGCGGCAACCGCTCGCTCACCAATCTCGAAGTGGTGCGGTACATCCTGGCGGCGACCGGCCGGCCTGAGACGCTCATCCGGTACGTAACCGATCGGCCGGGTCACGACCGGCGGTATGCATTATCGAGCGAAAAGATCATGCGGGAAACCGGATGGTCGCCGCAGATGAGCTTTGAAGAGGGGCTTGCCGCTACAATCCAGTGGTACCGGGACAACACCGGCTGGCTCAAACGCGTCAAGAGCGGTGAGTATCAGAACTTCTACATACAAAATTACAGCAGCCGTACGGTCCTGAATGCGTCTACTGACCGGAGCTGAAATGCGGTCGCAGCGGCGGGTGAGGGTGTAACATGGGCGACGACTTAGCCCGGCCATTTGATTCCATTGAGAGCGCGCAGGAATTCATGGAGCTGCTGGAGGCCAGCATCGCTGAGGCGCTGATGGATATCGAGCAGGACCTCGAGCGAGCCGTCCTCAATGGCGAACGGAGGCGTGAGCAGGCATTGCGGCTCGCCATCCATAAGATCAAACAACTAACCTTTCACGTCCAGCGGAATCGAAGGCTTCTGAACGACCTCCGAACCATTCGCCGGCTGCTGTTTGCGGAGCGCGCTGAACGCGTAAACGCCGCCGCTTCGGATTGAACGGCGAACCCGGCGCCGCCTACGGTATCGGCTATCATTGGGGAGAGAACGTATCAGCCGGCAGCTCGCAGGGAAGCGTGATTGGGCTGGTCATTCTATTGTGTGCGAGTCAGTTAACAGCAGACTTGTTTCCGACGTTGCTCGGGCGGTCTGACGCCGCGTCGCGAATGGCGGTTTAAACGATCGAATTCGGAGGGATCGTTCGTTCATGATCAAGTACGTCATGGGGCTTTTCGCGTCCGCGCTGGCATTTGCCCAATACGGCGGGCCGGGTATTCTCGCTGGCAGCATGGGCAACATTGGAGAGCGCGGAGGCCGCCCCTCCGGCATTCGCTTTTTTGCCGGCGTCAACGGCACTATGGATGCGGGTCTGCTGCCGGTCGGCGTCGATCAGCAGGGCCATCTGATCGAGGAGAAAAATCTGTATGGCGTCACCGCCAACGTCGGCGCGTACGGCCACAAGGATTTCAGGCACACGGCCATCGGCCTGAATTTTACCGCCAATTACCGCCATTATTCTCAAAACCAATACTACGACGGCGTTGATACCGCGCTGGCCTTAACTGTCGAGCGACAAGTGTCGCGGCGCCTTGTGATCGGGTTCAACAATATAGGCGGGACGATGTCGCAGGGATTCGGCGCTTTATACGGGTATGTGAACACTCCGGGCGAGTTGGTCGGCGTGCCTGTAAACAATATTTTTGACAACAGGACGTATTTCTGGCAGACCGCGGGCCAGGTCACGTATCAACAGAGCGCCCGCCTGGCGTATACGGCGGGCGGCAGCGGCTTCTTTATCCGGCCGCAATCGAAGCTCCTCATCGGCGTGAATGGATATGGAGGAACCGCCGGAGTTACATATCAGTTCACGCGCCGCACAAGCGGGTTTTTCTCATATAACTTTTATCATTTCGATTACCCGCGCGCGTTTGGGGAATCGAATGCCAACGTGGCGCTCATCGGGATCAATCGCGCGCTTTCGCGCCGCTGGACGCTTCAAGTGGGCGCGGGCGCATCGCGCACGTCCACGATCGGCGTCGCTCAGACCGCTGCCGATCCGGTCACGGCGGCTCTGTTCGGAATCACATCAGTAACCGAAGCCTTCTCGGTGCACACCATCTACCCGGCATTCCAGGCGGGCCTGATCGGTAAATTTCACCGGTCCAGCTTGACGATCAACTATATTGAGATGCCGAACCCCGGCAACGGCGTATACCTCACCTCCAATATGCGCAGCGCCAGCGCGGTGTACAGTTATGTGGCCAACCGCCGCACATCGACATCGGCCGGGATCTCCTACTCCGACATGGAGAGCATCGGTCAGAAGAGTCTCGGGAGATACCGGTACTTTTATGGCAGCGTGGGGGCGACCTACCGCATTGCCCAATCGCTGCATGCGACGCTGACCGCTGGAGCGCGCAACATGTATATCAACAATCAGGGCGGATTTTCGCGTGTGGGCTATTTTGTCGCCATCGGTTTGATGTTCAGCCCTGGCGAGCGGCCGCTGGCGTTCTGGTGAGCAGTTCCGACGCATCCGCAAGACGGATCTCTTCCGTCGTGCGATCGAACGCCGGAGAGTAGTACGGATCGGGCGCTTTAAGAACATCGCCCCAGCGCTCTTGAAAGCGCTCGCGCTCGGCATAGCGCGTCCCGCGCGTGCGGCTGCGGCACTCGTCATGCCGGAGTACGGCCCGCGGTTCGAATACGATGAGGTAGCCGGCCTCGCGCGCGCGCAGGCATAGATCCACGTCATTGTAGTTGACGGGAAACAGCTCATCAAAGCCCGACAGCTCGTTGAACACGGATTTGCGAATACCCAGACATGCGCCGGTCACAGCCGATACGTTGCGCGTCAGATCGAGCCAGGGATATTCGTCGCTGCGAAACGAGCCGCGGCCGGGGTGCCCGGCGCCGTCCGTGATGCCGGTTGCGATGCCGGCGTGCTGGATCGCCCCCGAACGATAAACGAGCTTTGCTCCTGCCGCACCGATTTCCGGGCGTTGTATGTGAACCAGCAGGTATTCGAGCCAGTCCGGCTGGATCGCCTGTACGTCATCGTTAAGAAACAGCAGGTAATCGCCGCGCGCCGCCTGTGCGCCGAGATTGTTCATTCGCGAAAAATTAAACGGCCCGGCATAGGGTATCCCGGCGGACGGAAAGCGATTCAATACGCGGTCGAAGCCGGGATCTGGCGCGCTTTCATGGCGGATCACAATCACTTCCCGGCGGCGGTAAGCGGTGCGCGCTTCGATGGATCGAATACACCGGGCGAGCAGCTTTGGATTTCGCGAGCAGATGATGATGCTGACCAGCGGATCGCCGGCGATCTTCCGGCGCACGTAGTAGGTGTTCGGAAGCGGCCCGTCCTCGACCGACGCGGCTTCGCCGCGCTGGCGCAAGGCGTCTTCGAGCGCTTTACGGCCCGCAGCGCGTGTGTCTGTCGAGGTGGAAGCTGTCTGTCCCCGGCGCCCATATAGCGGCAGAGGTATGTGCCGGATGCAGGCCGGTCCGCCGGCGATGCGCAGCGCCAGGTCGTAATCCTCAGCGCCCGCGCAACAGCTTCGAAACCAGCCGGCCTTTTCAATGCTTTCCCGCGAGGCCACCAACAGACGCCCCATGTACATGCAGCTGAGCAGGAGGTCGGGCGACCAGTCCGGCTTGAATCGAACTGATACCGAAACCCCGTTTTCATTGAGGGCGCTCTCGTCTGTGTATATGAGCGATGCGCGCCGGTCCTGAACCGTTCGCGCGACGTAATAGAGCGCATTCGGATGCAAAAGCGCGTTTTCATCCAACAGGGCGATATAATCGCCCGTGGCGAGCGCGCCGGCTGTGTTCAGGGCGCTCGCGATTTCGCGCTGGTCTAATCGCGTAAAGCGCACGCGCTCATCAGAGCGCGCCAGCGCAGAAAAATATTCGCAAACCCAGCTTTCATTGCAAGCGTGGTCGCACACGCAGAGCTGCCACTGCGCGTAGGACTGGCCGAGCACCGATGCCACGGCGGCCTCCAGCCACTTACGGTTGGGACGGGAAACGGCCAGGATCAGGCTAATCGACGGTCGCCACGCCCATTGACGGACGTCTGCGACAGTGCTTTCTGCGGACGGGAGCGCGGCTTCGAGCTGCCGGATCCACGCAGCGTGGGCGCGCGGCTCGTGCGGCCATCCAAGCCAGTGTTGCAGCCTGCGCTTTTGCGTTATGGCGAAAAGGCCCGCGGCGCGCGCCGTGCGGAACAGAAGACTGTTTTCGATGCGCTCCAGCCGCTGCTCAAGACGGGCGATGTTATCGGCGGCGCGGTCGAGGCGTTCTTTTAAGCGGGCGAGATCGCGATCCTCAGGCAGTGTCATGAATGGCCCTGAGGCAGGGCCAGAGTCTGTGCAGACGATTGTACCAGACGCGAAATAACGTCCAGTTTAACAGGCTATGGCCCTACTACGGTCCACCCTGGGGCGGATGCGGTGACGTCAGCAAATAACTGTACCGTATTGCCAAGCGGACCGCCCATGTACCACACCGAAACGCCCCGCATGGCGTCGCTCTGCCAGATCAAATCCGGGACGCCATCCCGGTTCATATCGGCTGCGCCCCTCACCGACCAGCCCGTCGCGGAAGGGGTGATATCGGCGATCGCCTGTATTGCGTTTCCGAGCGGCCCACCCATATACCAGACCGAGACAGCGCGCGTGGCGTCGCTTTGCCAGATCAAATCCGGGACGCCGTCCCGGTTCATATCGGCCGCAGCGCGAACAGTCCAGCCCGTCGCAGATGCAGTAATGTCAGCAATGCCCATGAGCATGACGCCGAGCGGTCCGCCCATATACCACACCGAGACAGCGCGCGTGGCGTCGCTTTGCCAGATCAAATCCGGGACGCCATCCCGGTTCATATCGGCTATTGCTCGGACCGTCCATCCTGGCGCCGAAGCAGTGATATCCGCAACCGACTGTAAAGCGTTGCCCAGCGATCCGCTCATATACCAAACCGTCACTCCGCGCGTGGCATCATTCTGCCAGACCAAATCGGGAATTCCGTTACGATCGAAATCAAACGTCGCGCTGGCAGGCAGAGCGCCTGTAATGCGTGACAAAAATGCGCTCGATGATCCGCTGCTGAGCGGTTGTATTGGTCTGCTGGTGGGAAACGTTATCGATGCCGTTTGGCCGCCAACCAAAACCCGTCCGGCTGTGTCGATCGCCATGCTTTTCACAACATCCGATGCCGGCCCTCCGAGGTAACTCGAAAACAGCAGCGACGATCCATCAGCCTTAAGACATGTAATGAATGCATCGTATCCCCCAGCCCACTGAGACTGAAGAGAAGTTTTCAACGGAAAGTCGCGCGATAACGTCTCGCCGCCAACGCAGACATTTCCGGATGAGTCCAGCGCCAGAGCAAAAGCGTCATCGGCGGCGGATCCCCCGAGATACGTGCTGAAAACAAGTTGATTGCCCGAAGCGTTCAGCTTGGCGATGAACGCGTCCGTCGCAGCGTCGATCTGTTTTGCCTGGATCGGATTCTTAACCGGGAAATCGAAACTCGGCGTAGAACCTGCCACATAGGCTTCGCCGGCGCTGTTTACAGCAATCGCCCAGGCGGCTTCGGGAGACGATAGCGGACCGCCGCCGGATCCGCCGAGGTATGTGCTGTATACGAGAACGCCGGACGCGCTCAGTTTAGCAATAAATGCCGCCTGCGCGCCGGACAGATAGGACTGATATGCGTTCCGAACCGGGAAATCAGGAGATGTAGTCCAGCCGGAAACATAGGCTTCACCGTTTCTGGCGGCAATGGCCGTGATCACATCCGTGTTGCGGCCGCCCAGATAGGTGCTGTACTGCAAAGATCCGGCGGAGTTAAACCTCGCGACGAAACCGGTTTGAGCGCCCTTGTTGGCATTTTGGAAGGGGGACATCAGCCGCATGTCGGTCGATGTAGTGCTCATCGCAACGTAGAAGCCGCCAGCGCCGTCAAGAGCAAGACCCGTTGCGTAGTCAGCCCCGGAGCCGCCAAAAAATGTGCTGAACAGCACTGTTGAACCGGTTGAGTCCAGTTTGGTGATGAATGTGTCCGGTCCGCTGCGCAATATCGGCTGCTCGGCGTTGCGTGTAGGATAATCAGACGAATATGTTGTGCCGGCGAGGTACGCGTTGCCGTTTGTATCTACGGCGATAGCGGAAGCCGAATCGTAATCGCGCCCCCCGAGATATGTCGCGTAGAGTATTCGCGTCGCCGTGGAATCCAACTTAACAACGATCGCATCTATACTGCCGCGGTTAGAAAGCTGATACGCGTTAATAGCGGGTACGTTTGTCGAATCTGTCCAGCCCGCCGCGTAAATCGACCCGTCCGGCGCAACTGCGATGGCCGCGAACGCCTCCGCCCCGCTGCCGCCCCAGAATGTGCTGAAGTCTAGTTCTGGGTCGATCACAAGGGGGATTGAGTGATCGTATTGCTGAATCCTAAACGATACGGCGCCGTCCGGATCAAGGTTGTAATGTCCCTGCACGGGTGTTTTGGATCCGGCTTTGATCTGGAAGACAAATGGGCGGCCTTCAGTCAACGTACCGAATGGAGCATGCACAATGAGGCGTCCGTCTTTGGCAATCTCCGGCGATCCGCCCTCATACCGCAGACGTATAACCGATGGATTTACGCCCACGGCAAGATGAAATTCCGATTTGAGCGTCCCGGCCGCGAATGAATACGCTAAGTCAACGCCCTTGTAAACATCGTGAAACGTGACCGACTCGTAGAGAGGCCTGTTCTCTTGGCGCCGGCCGGTAATAACAGTTAGCCGGCCGGTGCTTGACTCCGGAATGGCGTCTGGCCCTGGGTTGGAATTCTCTAACCGGACGCAAATACTCTGCCTGCCAACGCGGTATCGCGTCCAGCTTCCTCCCAACTGGATTTCGAGGCTCGACTTGCGAGCCGTCCATATGCCATCGGTGCGGCTCAAATATAGAGCATAGGGGAGTTGAAGAACCGCGGGCGTCATCGCCGCACTTGCCGCTGCACCGGCGAACAAAAATGTCGCCAACGGCCGCACTGGCGCAAGCGAGTTCATATCCGGTAAGATGGTGCACACTGCCGGACCAGAGTCTCACTGTGTTTGCGGCCGTTACGAGATCGAGAAGCCTACTTCCTTGCGATGGCGTCGGTGGCCTCAGACGGCCGATAGTGCAGAAACTGAAAGTCAAAGAGACGAACCGTTTTGAGACCGGAGCCAGAGGGGATTGTAAACCGCAAAGATGTAATGCGGTTCGCCATCAACCACTCCGGATAGCTGCCAAGCGGAATTACGGCTCTGTCTCCCTCGAGAATAAAGCTGATCGCATTTGTACTTGCTCCCACATCTGACGTCCAGCGCAGCTCAAAGATTGGACGCGCAGTGTTGGGCAGGAATGCGAAACGGAACGTCAGGAAGTCGTAACGCTTGGGGTCGATGTTCAGATCTCGAACATCGAGTTCGAAGGAAGAATTTTTGGCGCCATTCCGGCCCTCATGCCGGCCGAAAGTTTCGTAGTGCTGAAGCCCGCTTGTGAATGCGCCGGCCTTAACAGCGTTTGCGACGTCGGGATAGCGCTCCAGATACGTTTGCTCATCAAAAGCGGCGGGAGGCACTGTAAATGCGTCTGCTTCGCGCGAGAGACCATCCAGGTGGACTCGTGAGGACGTCAGGACAACATCCCGGGTTATGAATAGCGAGCGTAAGGTGCGCCACGACCCGCCCCAGGCGCTCGGAAGCGCGGCTAGATTCCAAAGTGCGAAATTGCTGTTCAATAACTGCTGAGGCGGAACGTTTTCACAAAGGCCCGGATTGAGCGATGGCGCCAGCAGAAAAATGTTCTCGGCAACTTTACAGGGTCGGTATCGAAGTACGGCGTACCGGTACAGCAAATAGCTTCTGAGACTCGCCGGTCCATCAAAGTTCATGGCTGGCGCGACATATACGAGCTGCGGGGGATTGGCGGATAGTTGCTTCAGGACGCGCTCTTGCTGCTGATGCGATACCGCGATGTAGGGAGTCGCATATAAAACGGGTTCTCTGCGACGGGTAAACGAGTACAGAGCTTGTCGGTTTGAGAGATCGAAGTAGGTGCCAGACTCGCCGACGAAGGCCGACACCGTACGATGAAACCGCAGGATCGCATCGAGCCGGTCCTGCGGCATGTAGAGATCGCCCAGATTCGGCAGACCGGCGTCGGAACCTTTTACGTGCAACAGATTGTCAGGCACTGTTACGGCGGGCTGTAGCCGGGCGGAAAGGTTCTGGAGTGACGCGAAGCTCCCGGTAAATACTGCATAAACCCCTAACAGCGCTCCGATTAGGGGTAAAGCAGAAGATCCGCCGCCCGTATGCCGGAGAGCTCCCACGTATCGAATTGCGAGCAGCGGCAAAAACACAGCCGCGCAATAGGCGGATAAAGACCCGCTCCGGCTTAAACCCGAGCCAATCCGGTTGATTGTCCAGGGCGCCATCACCAAACATGTGAGCGCTACGCCCCAAAGCAGGCGGGAAGCGCGCCGGGATGGATTCAGCCGACCTTTGGCGATCAGTATCGCGACTGCGAATAACGCAATAAAGACCCAGCCAAATTTAAACAGCTCGAACAGCAGCGGGCTGACGACCGCATCCGCGGCAGGCGGCTGGACGCTCGCAAAGCCTTCCCACTGGATTCCATGCGCGACAGTGTTTGTGCTCGCCGTCTCATACGCAAAGCGAACGAAACCAAAGCCGACGCGTCGGACTATGGGTATTGCCAAAACTATGCAGAGCGACGCGGCGGCCCCAATGAACGCGCGACGCCAGGGCAGCAGCCGGCGGCGCCATGCCCTGAGGCCTTCGTCGATGATGGTGGGCAGCAGACCAATGATCAATGCAAGGCCGACCGGAATGTTGTATGCGACCGAAAGCAAACAGAGCGCAATAACCGAAAACCACATCCGGCCCGACCGGAGCCATTTTGGCTGCTCGAGGCATAACAATACGGGGCCGACAAGATAGAGCCGGTCGAGATGATTTACAACCAGGCAAAACAAGAGCGCAGGCGCGAGACCCGCGCTGCGATACAGACAGAAAAATGTTACGGCGCCAGCCAACGCTCCAAGCAGAGCGCCGGCAGCCCCGAAAGTTGCGACAGTGCCGTCAAACAACAGTGCATTTAGGGCGCCTGTGGCGAACGCCATCAGACCATGAATGGGAATGAGATCAACGTACGGAATTCGCCCGAACTGGGTTAGCTGTTGCCACGGGATATACTGTTCGCCAAAATGAAAGTCGTCTCCTGTAATCGTTGGAAACGCCGGCATGGCGATGAAACAGGCGATGACGGCCGCCAGGCACAGCGGCTCTACGTGCGCGCGCAGCGGCGAACGAAAATAGCGGGCGCAACGGCGGTAGCGCCGATACAGCGAGATCCATGCAGCGAGGCAGAGAATCGCCAGTAGTGCGAGCAACGGCCGCCGGTTCGTCGGCGCGATTCGCTGGCCATGATAGAGGACGGCGCGGCGCAGCATCGCCAAGAACAGCAACGCCGTCGGCGCCTGAAGAAAATAGGTCGCCTTGGTCAGCTTTGCAACGCACTGGCAGAGAGATGTACAGCGCAGTAGTAAAACGCCCAAAACAGTCACACCGGCAAGCGTGTACAGGGCGGTTGCATACGAAACGTTCACCGGCGCGGATGGAAACAGGATCGCGAATAAAAATGCGATGCCGAATCCGCCCAATAGCAGACAAAGAAGGTCGAACATCAGCAGCAGACCCGCGCGTTGCAGCATGCGCGGCGAAAGGCGCTGCAACCGAACCAGAGCCGGCAAGGCGAGAAAAAGGACAAAGCTGCTCAGCAGAGATTCCAGAGGAAGCCGTTGGATGTCGAATCCGACCAGCTGCGCGCCCACCCAGTAAGCGAGCAGCACCACGGGAACATTGAGAAGCGTTGTCAGCCAGTGCGCAGGCCCCCCAGCGCGCTGCAAGATGAATCTTGCCAGTCGCAGCAGTCCCCAGTACGCGAGCACCGTACCGATAGCAATCAGGCTCAACCCGATATAGTCGCTGGTCTTACTGATGTTTCCCCAGGTTATGGCGCCAGTAATTACGTCAGGATATTGCTGTCGAGGTCGCCACCATCGAAAGACGCAGCCCGCAAAAACCGCCGCGTAGAGCATTGCTAAGAGAAACAGTCGCCAGGATGCCTGCAAAGGGGGGCCTGATGGAAACGTGAGTTGCAATGTGGGTTGGCGGGCGGCGCGCTCGAGGGTTGAACCGCCTTCCGCCGGCGTCTCTCGCGGATGACTATTGCGCGCCTTCGCTGTGCGGGCCATGGTCGTTGGATATGGAACGCTGTCGTTGGCTGATCGATGCGAGGTCTTGCAGCCAGGCGTTGAGCAACGGCAGCTCATTTTGAGACAGTATCGAGGCGGAAATAAGCGCTTCGTAGCAACGCCGCAGATTGTCCTCGATATGCTGAAGACCCGATCGTAACGGCAGACGCTCCAGGATCTCGCGAATCTGATCATTTTGGAGATAACCCGGCAATTCGTCGCGAAAATCCTTCATTAGATCGTGTGCATTTCGCTCTTGCAGCACGGTGGCGTCGTGGAAGAGAACAGCCCATCCATTTTCCCAGCAGATGCGTTGCGCGATAAAACTGCGCCAGATATCGGTCATGCGGAATGAGCAGAACGCTGGCAGGTAGAGGAGCGGATAGGCGTCTTTCCAGAAAACGGTATTCTGGCTATTGAAAGGGCACCAAGCTCCGGGAGCTAATGCAACGGAGCGGCCGCGTCGAAAGCGCACCGGCAACGGTAAGACCAGCCGGTAAACAGCATCGACGTCGGGATTTTCATCGGCCAGCCCTTGCTGGATGGGACAGTCGCTCTCCGATAAAGGCAAAGAGTCCCATGGCGGCGCTGGGCGTCGGACAAACTGTAGGGGGAGCCCCCGCGGCCAGATGTCGCGGTCAGTGAAATACTGATATACGTTCACCCAGCCTGACGCGGCGCACACAGAGGCGATAATCGTCCTCGGCCGCGCGTCCCAAAATTCCGCTCGTGGAATGTTGTCGTCGTCGGTTTCGACAATCCGGGCCGCGCCGTCTCTGATCGCCTGCAAATATCCGATGTTCTTACGTGCGTAATGGCGTTCCGGGCAGCGTTCGGCTGTGAGAAAGCCGAGCTGCCGTTGCCGTTCAAGACTAAAGAATTCACAACCATCCAGGTGAAAGTCAGGAGGACTGGAGACATCGCCCATGACATAAAAGCGATACCGGCGTTGCCGCGCTCCGTCCGCTAATTGTCGCAAAGCGCGATTCGGCCGCGCGATCGATGTGACTACTATGGCTGTATTCTGTTGCTCGTGTTCGCGTGGCATTATCGGCGCAGGTCGGGTAGTATTCGCGGGCGATCATGCATCGGGCGGGACCACGTGGGAACGGACGGCGGCATGATCGGGCGTGGACGTGATTACAGGTCGGCGCCCCGCTGAATTGCGCATTTCCGCAAGCAGACACCTCGCCAGCTTGACGCTTGTCGGAAAAATCCTGAACTTCGTTGCGCCATATGCGCGCGGGCTCTCGATGACAGGAAATTCCTGGCGGCGAAGACCGAGTTTATAGCAGCGGATCGCCATCTCCAGGTCAATCGTAACGCCCGTGCGCGAGGGGTTCATTGCATAAAACGCGCATTTTGAAAAGCCCTTGACCCCATGCAGAACGTCCCAGATAATGGGTCCTTCTCGTCGCCAGAGCAAAGAAGAACACAAGGCAAGGGCGCCGACGCCCCATTTGCGGGGCTTCAGCCATTTACTGTCCTCTTCATTTCTGCTCCCCTGAATCATGCGGCTGGCAATCACCAGATCGTGGCCGCTTAACAACTGCGCTTTGAAGGTCGGAAGGATCGCCGGGGAAATTGTTCCCTTTGGAAAAAAAACGACCAGACAATCGCAAGTCGACGTCTCGACCGCCTGCCAGTAAGCTGCGTTCAGACTTCGGACCCTCTGACGATGTACCGGTACGCCGTATCGCCGTAATACGGCTACAGTTCCATCGGTGCTGCCGCCATCGATGGCAAAGACTTCATCGAATATTGACCGATCCACATATGGCAGGTCGGCTTCACACCCCTGCTCCTCGTTCCATACGAGAAAACACAGGGCTACTGTCTTGCGCATGAAACGAATATTTTCGCATATTCAAGCAGATTCTCACCGTGATCAAAACGGTCGAGCTCAGCCGCATGCAGTCCCAGCCGCCTTTGAACGCTGCCGGCGCGGCTCACCTACGCGCCTGCCGACGCAGCGTTTTGGAGATACCAGGCATACGTCGATGCGATGCCTTCATGGAGCGGGATTTTCGGCGCCCACCCCAAGGCCCGGATTTTCGAGATGTCCAGCAATTTTCTGGGCGTCCCGTCGGGCTTCGAAGGATCGAACGTGATGCGCCCGGTATAGCCGACGGTGCGTCGTATGAGTTCAGATAACTCGCGAATGCTGATATCCTCGCCGGTCCCGACATTGATAATCTCGGGCTCATCGTAAGTGTTCATAAGATGAACAGCCGCTTGCGCGAGATCGTCTACATGCAGAAACTCGCGCCTCGGCGAGCCGGTGCCCCAGATCTGTACTTCGGGCCGCCCCTCCAGTTTTGCTTCGTGGAACTTGCGAATAAGCGCAGGAAGCACGTGCGACGAGGTCAAATCAAAGTTGTCGTTTGGGCCATATAAATTCGTCGGCATCACACTGATTGCGTTAAAACCATATTGCAATCGATAAGATTGGCAGAGCTTGATGCCCGCGATCTTCGCCACCGCATACCACTCATTAGTCGGTTCTAATGGTCCACTTAAAAGGTACTCTTCCCGGATTGGCTGTGGCGAGAGCTTGGGATAGATGCAAGACGAACCGAGAAACTGCAGTTTCTGAACCCCGTAGCGATAGGCTGCGTCGATAACGTTGAGTTCGATGGCCAGATTGTCGTAAATGAACTCGGCAGGCCGGCTGCTGTTGGCGAGAATTCCGCCGACTTTGGCGGCCGCCAGAAATACATATGCGGGTCGGGCGGAGCGGAAAAAGCGGTCTACGGCTGCTCGATCGCGCAGGTCTGTTTCGTCGCGGGACTGAACGACAAGGTTCGTCCACCCTCCGCTTTGCAGAGCGCGGAGTATGGCGGATCCTACCAGTCCCCGATGTCCCGCCACATAGATCTTGCCGCCTTTATCCATGCGCAGAGCCCCGAACGATGACATGATGGCCGGCTTCGGCAAGAAGCTGCTCCTGGCGTGCAAGCTCCAGGTCATGTTCCACCATCATTTTCACCAGATCGTCGAAGCCGACCTTCGGCCGCCAGCCGAGTTCGCGGCGAGCCTTGGATGAATCTCCTAAAAGATGGTCGACCTCAGTCGGTCGAAAATACCGGGGATCTTTCTCAACATACTTGGTCCAGTCAAGTTCGCAGTAGGCTGCCGCGAGATCGAGAAATTCCCGAATTGTGTGTGATTCGCCTGTTGCAATGACGTAGTCGCGAGGCTCGGGTTGCTGTAACATGAGCCACATTGCTTCCACATAGTCGCCGGCGTATCCCCAGTCCCGGCGGGCGTCCAGGTTGCCAAGAAACAGTTTCGATTGCAGTCCTAACTTGATACGAGTGAGCGCGCGCGTAATCTTGCGCGTCACAAAGGTCTCACCCCGCCGGGGGGACTCGTGGTTGAAGAGAATGCCGTTGCTGATGAAGAGATTGTACGCTTCGCGGTAATTGACGGCGTACCAGTGTGCAGCCAGTTTGCTGACGGCGTACGGACTCCGCGGGTAGAACGGAGTAGATTCATTTTGCGGAGGAGGAGCGGCGCCGAACATTTCCGACGACCCGGCCTGGTACATCCGAATTGGTTTCCCTGTCGCTTGAACGGAATCCCGGATCGCCTCGAGCAGGCGCAGCGTGCCTGTGGCCACGACGTCCGCCGTGTATTCAGATTGATCAAAGCTGACGCGGACGTGAGATTGTGCGGCCAGGTTGTAGAGCTCGTCGGGCTTGATTCGCTCCAGGATGCGTCTGATGCCCGTGCCGTCGGACAGATCGCCGTAGTGCAGATAGAACTTGACGCCCGCTTCGTGTGGATCCGCATAGATGGAGTCCAAACGGTCTGTGTTGAAGGTGGATGCGCGACGAACAATGCCGTGCACCTCATAGCCTTTGGACAGCAGCAGCTCAGCAAGAAAAGAGCCGTCTTGTCCCGTGATTCCAGTAATAAGGGCTTTTTTGGTCATGTCGATCCTCGGCGAGCTGTATGTGTGCGATTTTAGCGACCGCTCGCCTCAATGCGCGGCCGAGCGGACGGGCGTAATAGCGGAACAGCAGAGCTCGATTCACCAGGCGCGGCGTGTCCGTCAATCTACCCCCCCTGCGGGCGCCCGCGCTGTAGCAGCAGACCGGAGATGCGCCGCAATGGCGCCGTGATCTTCCAGGACAAGGATTGACGCAACATCCGCGCCTCCCGCTGCCATTGCTCCACCTCCGCCTCAAGAGCCTGAATCCGGCGCATATTCTCGTCCCTCTCGGCGCCAGCGTGATGCTCGCTGTGAATGGCGGAACGAAAGCGGTTTATGCTCTCCAATTGCAGATGGCGATCAAACCCCGGGTAGACTTTTTCAAGAGTGACGTAAAATTCAATCTCGTACCGGGCCGTCGTCTGAAAATCAATGCAGATAAAGTCCAGTAAGCCGAGTCTGGTCAGGTCCGCCAGGATATCCAGAAATGACGCCGGCGTAAATACATGGCAGTGCGCGTCGAAATATTCGTCGGTGGCGAACTGATGCTGCGCCAGTTGCAGGGCTTGTTCAAGCGTATAGTAATGGGGCGCCTCGTCCGCGGTCTGGGGACCGGCGCCTTCCCAGATGCGCCGCGCATCCGCCAGAGCGACATTCGCGCAATAATCGAACACGTGTTTTGCTGATGGATTCCGGCGATTTTCGAGCCAACATTGTATAATATCGCCCAGCGGCGTTAATAGACGAAATTGGTCGAAGGTATATCGTTTGTCCGGAATAGCAAGCGCAAGTTTCCCTCCGGTGTGCAGAAGGCTTGCGACCTGATGCAGCCAGCCGATGGTGTTTGGAATGTGCTCGATAACGTGTGATGCAATGACGTAATCAAAGCGCCTTTCGCCGCACGCTCGGATCAGATCCCCGTCGGGAGCGACAAAAGAGACCTCGACAATTTTTGATTTGTCGACGGTGGGATGATCAGCATATTTTCGCCGAAGGTCCTCCGTGGAGAGATGATCGAGGTAGTAGATCTCTCCGTCCTCTTTTGTTACTACGGGCTGCGTTAATGGGCCGATCTCAAGCCCCACGCATTTGCCGCAGTCGATGCGCGCCAGCATTTTTTGCTTGTTCGGCATGAATCAACGCGCACACCGCCGCTTGGAGCGACTGCGCGGCGCAAGGGAGATTATAAGCCTACCACATGGTCGGACTTGACGTCGCTGTATGGCTGCGCAGGCTGCTCCCTCGACCGGGCGCGCGGGCGCAGAAGATATAATGAAACTCACAACCGCTCATGGCCCCAGCGGTCGCCGGCAATTGTGCGCGCAGTCCATTCCGCCGACAATCATCAGCGAGATGTCAGGTCTTCTATGAGCAGCAGCGATTCTCAGGATATCGGAAATCGCTATTCAGACGTGGGATCCAGCCGCTGCCCCTATGATGCGGAATATTATCGGACCAGTTGCGGCCCCTTTCCCTATGAGCGTGCGCCGCACTGGCTGAACTTTTTCGGCAATATTGCCGATCATATCGTTCGTCTGCTGCAGCCGAGGCGCGTCCTTGACGCGGGCTGCGCCATGGGCTTTTTGGTCGAGGCGTTATGGGACCGCGGCGTCGAAGCCTGGGGGATTGACATATCGTCTTTTGCAGTCTCGCATGCCCGTCCCGATATTCGCCCCTATTGTGTCGTGGGTTCGATCGCCGAAGGCTTACCCGGCGGATCGTTTGATCTCATCACATGTATTGAAGTCCTCGAACATATGTCGCCGGCTGAAGCAGAAGCGGCCATAAACCGCCTGTGCGAGGCGTCCGACGCCATTCTGTTTTCATCAACCCCCGTCGACCTGAATGAAGCCACGCATCAGAATGTGCGTCCTGTTCTGGGATGGATCCATTTGTTTGCAGAACGCGGATTCTATCCGGACATGCTGTTCGACGCTCAGTTTCTGACGCCTTGGGCGATGTTGCTTCGCCGCCGCAAGGAGCGGCCGCCCGAAGACGCGCTGGTGTTTTTTGCGCGCGTTCTCAGCGCAAGATCGCATCCGCGCCGCGAGCCTGCTGCGCTGGCAGAGCGGCGCGGTTGTTCGTCCGTCGTCCAACAAGCCGGCGTTGATTTGGCCGAAACGGTCCACGCGCTCCAAGGCGACCTTGACGCTGTTAAAGCCGAAGTGCGCGCGCTCGCTGACGCGCAGTCTGAGGCGGCGGCAGTAAAGACATGGATGCACTCCGCCGAGATGACGCTTGCCTCCGTACAGGCCGCGTTACACACCGTTCAGTCGCGTCTGCTGCAGCTTGCAGAACGCGAATCCGGAACCGGAAATGGGCTGGAAGCCGAAGTGGCGCGGCTTGAGCAGGATCAGCGCCATATCGCCGCGCAAGTTGACAACCTGCTGAACAGCCGGATCTGGCGAACCCTCCAGGCCGGTGGAGGCGCCGTGCTGCGGCTACAGAGGGCCATTGCGCCCTGGAAGGCTGTCGCCAGGCGCGCGGTTCGAGACAACATCGGCGTTCGTATCCATTGCGATATGCCCCCGCCCGAACCGAAACACGGAATAAGCGGAACCATCGAGATCCGCGGGTGGGCCCTTGCGGAACGGGGTATCACTCACGTGGATATCGAGGCCGGTTCAGAGATATCGTTTCCCGCCCGGTACGGATTGCCGCGGCCCGATCTGCCGCCTCTGTTCCCCCATATCAAGGGGGCGGCTGAAGCGGGCTTTGCGGCCAAACTCGATACCCGCCGGCTGTCGAACGGCCTGCACGTATTGACAATACGTGCGCACGCGAAATCGGGAGAAACCGCAGAAAAACGCATCCCGGTGCTGGTTGATCATGAGCACGGTTTCGCCAGCGAGTATGACAGATGGCTGCACCAGTTCGAGCGGCGTGATCCGGTGCTCATCGAATTGAAGCTGTCTGCGTTCGTCTACCAGCCGTTAATATCGGTGATAGCGCCGGTTTACCGGACTGCCGCGCCGGTGCTGAAAGCCGCAATCGAATCGGTTCTGGCCCAAAGCTATCCGAAATGGCAGTTGTGCCTCGTCGATGACGGGTCGCAATCTGCGGAGTTGACAGGCCTCCTCGAAGCGTATTCAACGCAGGATGCGCGGATCGAGTTTGCAACCATGCCCGAGTCGGGCGGAATCTCGGCGGCGTCAAACCGGGGGCTGGCCATGGCCAAAGGCGAGTATATTGGCCTGCTTGATCACGATGACATGCTGGCGCCGGACGCCCTGTTTCATATGGTGGAGGCTCTTCAGCAGACCCCGCGACCGGATCTCCTCTACTCGGATGAAGATCACATGGATGAGGTTGGCCGGCGATTTGACCCGTTCTTCAAGCCCGACTGGTCGCCCGATCTGATTCTGTCCGAAAATTACGTCTGCCATTTCATGGTATTCGAGCGCGGTCTTGCCGAGGCGGTCGGCGGATTCCGCAGCGAAATGGATCTGAGCCAGGATCACGATCTGCTGCTCCGCATGAGCGCCAAAGCCCGCCGTATTTTCCATGTCCCGCGAATCTTATATCACTGGCGCACGAACCTGGAATCCATGCAGCGCGCATCTTCCCGTGAACAGGCGGCCTTTGCCTCATCGCGCCGTGCAGTAGAGAGCTACCTGGCCCAAACGGCCCAAGGAGCTCGCGTGGAAGAGGGCATCCACCCTGGCAGATGGCGCGTACGGTATCCTGTGCCCCCAGGCAGCCACGTCAGCATCATCATCCCAAGCGGCGGTAATCTCGACGTGCTGCGGCGCAACCTGAAGAGTTTATTGGAACGGACTACATACTCCGATTACGACGTTGTTGTTATTGACAACAGCAAAGGCGACGTCATTTCTGAATACATCCGGCGCTTGCGACAAAAGGGCTCGCCGGTTCGCTGCGTTGATATGCGGGGCCAGCCGTTCAACTTTTCGCGTCTGAATAACGCCGCGGTCCGGGACGTCGCCAGTCCGCTCCTGCTCTTTTTGAACGATGATACGGAGGTGATTGCTCCGGACTGGCTGACGGCCCTCGTGGAGCACGCAGTCCGGCCCGAGGTCGGAGCCGTCGGCGCGAAGTTGCTGTATCCGGACGGCCGCATTCAGCACGCGGGCGTCACGCTGGGCCTCGCTGGCCAGTGCGGGCACTCCTTTAAAGGATTGCGCGGCGATCAGCGGCATTATTTCGACTTTCCGGATGTTGTTCGCAATGTATCCGCCGTAACCGGAGCATGCTTGATCACCCGATCGGAGGTGTTCCGGAAGGTCGGCGGATTCGATGAGACGCTTTTTCCGGTCGCCTACAACGATATCGATTTGTGTCTGAAGATTATGGACGCCGGATACCGCATCATATACAATCCACACGCGCTGCTGTATCATCACGAGGCGGCGTCGAAATCGGACAAAGATCTTGATCCACAACCGGCGGAGATCACGGGGTTGAAATCACGCTGGGCGCACATCATTTCCTCGGACCCCTTCTACAACCCCAACCTGACGCGGAGAAAAGAGGATTTTTCGCTGAACTGGGGATGAGCAATGATATGACGGCGGCATTACCCGCCCATGCTAGCCTGAGATTTCCGGCGAACAGTTCGCATGACGTGGCAAGGCGATTATCCCTTCCTGATCGGCAATCTCGTCCTAAAGGACTTCCGCATCCGCTACCGCAACATGTCTCTCGGCGTGTTGTGGTCGGTGCTGAATCCTCTGGTGATGATGGGCGTGCTGACATTTATCTTCACCAAAATCTTCCCCAACAACATTCCAAAATTCCCGGTCTTCGTCATGTGCGGGCTGGTCCCGTTCAATTTCTTCAGCATCGCCTGGATCTCCGGGACGTGCTCGCTGACCGACAACGCCGGCCTGATCAAACGCGTACCGGTGCCGCGCGAAATCGTGCCGGTTACCAGCGTCCTGTCAAATTGCGTACATCTGTTCATTCAAATCGGACTCCTGCTCGGCATGACCCTGCTGTTCGGTCTGAAGGTCAACGTCTATTGGGCCTGGATGCCGGTTCTGTGGACTCTGGAAATTATCTTTGTGTGCGGTCTTGCGCTGATTTTCGCCGCCCTGAACGTCTATATTCGCGACATGCGATACGTCGTTGAATCGGCCAATACCGTGTTGTTCTGGCTGGTGCCGATCTTCTATGATTTCGCGATCATTCCCGCTCAGTTCAAGGAGGTGTATCAGTTCAACCCGGTTGCGGCGCTGGTGCTTGCGCTGAGACGCATTCTGATTGAAGCGAAAGCGCCGCCCATGAGCGTGGTCGTCAAGATGACGCTGGTGGCGTTCATGATGCTGACCGCCGGCATTCTGATTTTTGAACGACTCAAGCGGCGCGTCTACGACCACCTCTGATATGCGGCGAATCGATTGCCGGAGCGTGTTCAAGCGCTTCCACCATCACAGCGGCCAGCGGCTCCTGCGCAGCCATATCGCCGCATTCTTCCGCTCGCGCGAATCGGACTGGTTCTACGCGCTCAGAAACATCTCCTTCCATGTCGATTCCGGCGAAAGTCTGGCTATCGTGGGCCGCAATGGCGCGGGCAAAAGCACGCTGCTGAGCATCATCACCGGACTCGCCCGGCCCGATTACGGCTCCATCCAGATCAACGGGCGGGCCGCCGCGCTGCTCGAACTCGGTTCCGGCTTCCATCCCGATCTCACCGGCGCCGAAAACGTCCGCCTCAACGCCGCCCTCCTGGGATTCACCCGAAAGCAGACCAATCAGCTCTTTGCCGGCATCGTCGATTTCGCCGGCATCGGCGACTTCATCGACGAGCCGCTGCGTACGTATTCAAGCGGCATGATCCTCCGCCTGGCCTTTTCCGTGGCCGTAAATCTCGATCCGGACATCCTTGTGATCGATGAAGTCATTGCGGTCGGCGACCAGGAATTCCAGGCGAAGTGTTTCGACAAGATCCGCCAGTTCCGGCATCGCGGCAAGACCATCATCGCCGTTTCGCATTCGACCGCCATCCTGACCGAGTTGTGCGACCGGGCCCTGTGGCTCGACCGCGGCGAGGTCGTGATGTATGGGGAAATCCGCCCTGTGCTCGACGCCTACCAAGGCCAGTTCGCGATCGCGAGCAAGACCGCAGCCGCGCCGGAGTGATCCGGCGCATTGCTACCGGATCCTGCGATATTGCCAGAACCCGATCAGGCCCAGCCCTGTGATGACTACATATTGCAGCGCCTGCGCCAGCAGAATATAGGCGACCGCGTCCGTCCGGCTGAATCCGAAAGGAACCAGCACGCTGACTGCGACGAACTGATAAATCCCGACATATCCGGGTGTCGATGGCAGCGCGCTGCCCAGTCCCAATCCCGCGATCAACAGAAAAGCCGTCGGCAGGCTCAGCGACAGTCCGATCGCTTTCGCGCCCAGGATGGTAAAAACGCCGTCGCAGAACCATATGACGGCCGTCATCACCAGAAATCGCAAAAGGCGACCGCTGTCATGAAAGCTCCGGATTCCCAACAGCGCCTGCTGCACAATGTGCTCAAGCTTGCTCCGCAACCCTTCCGAGCACGGCAGCTTGCGGAACACGGCAACGCATAGCCGCTCGAAGCGGGGCAGCAGCGCCATCGAAACAACGCCGCACAGGGCCAGGATCGCGAACGGGCGCGCCGCGGGGCCAAACCAGCCGGGCTTCACTTCCAAGGTCAGTAGAACGCACGCGCTGATGAGCGCCAGCGCAATCGCATCCGCCGCTCTTTCTGAGAGCGCCGTGGTCAGAACGTAGGTTTTGCTCAGCGTGGACCGCGCGCTGACCATAAACACGCGTACAAGCTCACCGCCGCGCGCGGGCAGGAAGTTGTTCCCGAAATAGCCCGCCGCAGTCGCCCAGAACACCGTGCGAAGCGGCGCCACGCCTTCAGCCGTGAGCAATATCCGCCATCGCATCGCGCGCAGAAACATCGCCAGCGCGCACATTCCGCAGGCCGCCGCCATCCACGGCAGCCGCGCCGTCCGGAAGATCTCGCCAACCCGCGCCCAGGCGATGCCGCGAAGGGAATAAAAGAGCAGGACAGCGGCGATCAGCAGCGATGCCAGCCAGTACACGGGGTGCAGCCGCGCTGTCTGAGACTGGGCGCCGGCGGTTTTGACTGCGGCAACGGGAGACGTGGAGGACATCGAAGGCGGGTCCTAAGCCTCTAGTCTAAACGGCTGGCGGCTCAGGTGATTTCACGCCGCGCCGCCGTCCGGAGCTGCGCCAGCGTCTTGCCGAGGGCCCGGCGCGTCCGGCGCGGCCGCGGTTTCTCATCCGGCGATTGTGCCGCTTTAGCGCGCACGCTTTTCGCCCCGGGCGACTCATTGAGCAGCGACCGGAGCTGCTCCTGCGCCGCCTCAAGAGCCGCCGCCAGTCTCGCGCGCTCCGCGCGTAGCCGCGCCACTTCAGCCTCGAGCGCGTCGAGCATCTCCATCACCGTCATCTGTGCCTTCTACCAGTGTTTCTCAATTGGCCAGGTAGAAGCCCAATCGTATATCACCCGCGAGCTAGGTCGGCGACGCCTCCGGGAACGTCTACACCCACCGAGCCAGACCGGCCGCCCACGAATAGCCCACGCCGAAGCCGACCAGCATCGTCAAATCGCCGGGTTTTAACCGGCCTTCGAGCTGCGCGTGTTTGAGCGCGATCGGGATGGTGGATGATACCGTGTTTCCGCAATGGCTCATCGCCACGCAGAATTTGTCCTGCGGGACTTTGATTTTCCTGCGCAGGTGCTCCAGCATGTAGCGATTGGCCTGGTGGAATACGAACAGGTCGATTTCTTCCAGCGTCTTGCGGCTGCGCTCAAGCAACTGGCACACGCTCTGGGGCACGGCCTTCAGCGTGAAATTGAAAATCTCTGCCCCGTCCATGAACAGATGGTCTTGCGTGCGCACGCTCCCGCTGTCGTCCGTGATTTCGCGGGCCGTCTCCGCGGTGCGCGCCCGGCGCAGGCCTCCGGTCGGCACAATCAGATTGTTCGCGCCGCGGCCATCGGTCCCGAACACGAAGGGGCCAATGAGCGGAGCGTCGGCTTCGACCGCGGACACGAGCGTCGCCGCAGCCGCATCGCCAAAGATCGTCCGCACGCTGCGATCGCGCGGGTGAATGAACTTGCTGTACGTCTCCGCGGTCAGCAGTAAAACGTTCGCCGCTTGACCGGATTCAATCAGCCCCTGCGCTAAGCCCAGCCCGTAGACGAACCCTGAACAACCCAGGTTGAAATCGAGCGCGCCGGCCGAAGTGGGTATGCCCAGCCGGTCCTGGATCAGACACGCTGTCGTGGGCAGAAAATAATCAGGACTCTGCGTACACAGAAGAACGTAATCGATGTCATGGGCCGCGCAGACGCCGGATGCGAACAGCTTCTGCGCTGCGGCAACCGCTAGGTCGGACGAGCACTCATCCTCGCCCGCGATGTGACGCGCCTGGATCCCGGTCTTTTCATCGATCTTCTGCACGGACCACTCGGGGAATTCGGCCGACAACTGCTCCGTGGTCACGGCCTTCTCCGGCAGATAATATTCGATCGCTCGGATCGCTGCTTTCATGCGGGGTTACGCCCCGTTGGTGGCCAGCTGATAGAGATCGTCGACGGTCTCGCAGCGGCTGACATCGCGCGGCGACAGTTCGCGGCCGAGCTGCTCATCCACCATGGCGATAAAAGACATCAGCGCAAGCGAGTCCCATCCGATGTCCTCCAGCCGTTCTGATCCCTTGAGTCCATCAACGGGATTCTCCAGGATTTTCTGAAACTCGGCAAGGAATTGGGCGTGGTCCACGCAATTATTCTCGGCGGTGGAGCGATGCTGAAGCAATAGGCTTGCGCGCCGCCAGGAATAGCCCGGCAGCGAGCAGATCCTCATCGGAAAGGTTGCGGAAGGGCGGCGCAAGCCGCGGCCTGATGGCCTGGATGAGTTCGATTTGTACAGGACCGTAATCGACGCCCGGCCGAATCGCAGTCTTGTGCGGGTCAAGCTCATCCGCGCAGCCCGCGACCCGAGTAATGAACAACCTGGCGTCATATCCCAGCGCGCGCATTTTGTCGCGATAGTAATTAATCCTGTGACGATGCGGGATGGCTGAGTACCGGGACATCGATGTATACACGGCCTTCGGAATGGTCAGGAATTCGAGCGGATGGAAGCCTTTACGGCTGAACAGGCCATAATCGGTCAGGTCGATCTTATGAATCAGCCCGCCGCCCGGTCGCAGCAGTCGGTCCATGGCCGAAAACGCCCGGTCAATCTCATACACCTCTTCAAGGACGGCTCGCGAAACGATTAAATCAAACGACTCCGGGGCGAAATGCCCGTCGGCGCGTTCGATGGCGACGCTATATACCGGCCGGATCCGGTCTGCGGGAAATTCCCCCACGCCCAAGGATTCGCCGAGGGCGCGATAAATAAGGTTGTTCTTTGCAGGATCCTGGGCAGTGACGAACCGGTCGAGCGCAACCACCTCAGCCGCGCCCGCGTGTATGAACCGCATGGCCACGCCCAGGTTGTCGCCTGGCCCGACCTCCAGAATGCGCTTGCCGGCGAGATCGGCCGCGGTCAGCCCGCCATAGCGCAGGTAATCAGTAAAAACGCGATTAATATAGGCGATGCTCTGCTCCAGGGAGAAAGCGCTGTGGGAAGCGCCAATCGAGGAGCGCGAATTACCGGCCAGATAGCGCGCTTGAGTCCGGATATTCGCGGCAATGCACTTGCCAATGATGAGCCATTTCGAAGACGTCATGCGACCGCGCGCTGGCTGTCGAGCGCTTCGGCGAAATCCGAGGCGATTTTCTCCCACGAGAACTTCGATGCGACCATGCGCCACGCTTCGACGCGCATACGTTCCCGTTCCGCTTCATTTTCAAGCAATTCCAGGCAGGCGTCCGCAAACGCCCGGGGTTCATCCGCGATCCGGATATTCCGGGGAGGGTCGATCGTCAAGCCCTCAGCTCCGACAGATGTCGAAACCACCGGGACCTTGGCCGCCATCGATTCATAGATCTTCAGGCGCGTTCCACCGCCGATGTAAATGGGAACGATGGACACCCCAGCGCCCCACAGATATGGGCGCACATCCGGCACGGTGCCAGTGACCCGGATGTTCGGGTCGCTCTCGGCCAGCGCTCTGATTTCGGGCGTCGGATCCCGGCCCACAATCGCGACCGAGCAGTCCGGCCGCCGGCGGCGGATCAGGGGCAGAATTTGCGAAACGAACTCCTGGACGGCATGGATGTTGGGCATCCAGTCCATGGAGCCTATAAAAACCAGGTCGGAGAGGCGGGGCGGCGACGGAGGTGGTTGGAAATATTCGATATCAACACCGGTGGCGACATCGCGGACCCGTTCCAGGCCGAATAACTCCCGCATCACGTCGCGATCCACCGGCGAGACGGCGATCACCTGCGCGGCGCGCCGGCAAACATCGCGCTCGTATCGAAACATCCGATCAGCCTGGAGCCGCATATACGCCCGGCGCAGCGGGTCGCGGGCGTGTTCGGCGTGGCGCCGCCAGATCATAGTCTCAACGTTGTGTTGGAACAGCGTGAAGCGTTCGATGTTGTGGATATTGATGGACGGCGTCAGAAAGTCGCACACCATCGCGTCGAACGATTCGCGGGCCTGAAGTGCGGCAATCGCATGTTCCATGGCGGTTGAGCGATACCGCTGAATCGCAATCGGCAAGCGGGAAAACAGCCCTGCTCCAAGTTGTGCGGCAAAGCGCGGCGACCGTTTCGATACCGCGCGAAACGGGATTGGATAGGCGCGCTTCGAATATTCACGGCTGCGCTCGACGCCCTCGCGGTTTCCATCATCGAAGGCGACATAGTGGATTTCGTGGCGGCGATGCAACTGGCGCAGCATCTCCAGCGTGCGGATCTGGCCGCCTTTGGTCGTGGGGTGCAGGAAATCGCTCTTGACCCAAAGAATCTTCACGCGGGAGACCGGACCTCCGCGGACTGCTCAGGAACCGCGTGGTTGCCGGCAATGAAAATCTCGCCCCAGGTCTCGAAATTCAGAAGACGCCAGATCCTATCGGTAGCGTCTTCGACCCCACGCTCGTGCCGGTCGAGGATCGCGTTCAGCTCAGCGCGGTCCACGAATTCCGAGATGAAAGAATCCGGCGCACGCAGGGAGGCGTAGCGCTCCGGAGCCCCTGGTCCTGAGAGCCACTGTCGGAGCGGCGTCGGGAATCCCATTTTCTTGCGATGAATGATGTCGGGCGGCAGCAGATCCTCGACGGCGCGCTTGAACATATATTTCCCGACGCCGTTGCGGACCTTCATGCGATCCGGCGCCTGCGCGGCGAATTCCACCAGCGGATGATCGAGCAGAGGCACGCGGCTCTCGATGGAGCAGGCCATGCTCATCTGGTCCTGTTTCATCAGGAGTTCGACGAGGTAGGTTTTCTGATCCGCGTAAAGCAGTTGCGTTAGCGGCGACGCGCCGTCCCGCGCTGTCCAGTAGCGGCGATAGTTGGCGTAAATGGCGGCCGGGTCCGGATTCCGCAGCAGCCGGCTCTGCGCCGCGGCGCCGAACGCTGAGTAGAAATTATCGAGATACAGAGACTCGAGGTCTTCGGCCTGCCCGAGAAATGTGTGCTGCAGCTTGCGGCGCAGCGTTGCATTCAGCAGAGGCGAAGACGCGATCCAGCTCCGGATGCCGCGCCGCGCCAATGCGGGCGCCAAGCGATACCACCCCAGCCATTTCTCGTTGAGCGTGTAGAAGCGATACCGGGAATAGCCGCCGAAGAGCTCGTCACTTCCCTCCCCCGTGAGAACGACCTTGACGTGTTCGGCCGAGAGTTTTGCGACGAAATACAGCGACACGCTCGAGGGCCACACGATCGGTTCGTCTTCATGCCAGACTAGCTTGGGCAGAGCGCCGAAGAAATCCTCACAGGAGATCACGACTTCGCGATGTTCGGTATCCAGCGCGCGGGCGACCTGGCGCGCATAATCGAGCTCGCTGAACTCGTCCTCGGCGTAGCCGACCGAAAACGTGACCACCCGGCCGGAAACCATGCGCTTCATCAGGGCGACAATAGCGCTCGAATCGACGCCGCCGCTTAAAAATGCGCCCAGCGGAACATCACTCATCAGGCGCATGCGGACGGTTTCCTCCAGGCGCGCGCGGCACTCGCGCACCCAGCTTTCGTCGTCGCGGTCCTGTCTGGTGGGCGCGGGGACGTCCCAGTACTGGCGAATATCGAGTTTCAATGACTCGCCGGAAGCGTCCAGTTCGAGGACGTGTCCGGGCATGAGTTTTCTAATGCCGCCGAAGAACGTGCGCTCATCGCTGATGTAGCCGAAGGCGAGATATTCGGGCAGGATCGATTCGTCGAAGCGGGTCGAAATCGAGGGGTGTTCGAGAAGCGCCTTGATCTCGGAAGCAAATGCGAACAGCCGGCCGTCCCAAAAATAATACAGGGGCTTGATGCCGAGGCGGTCGCGGGCGCAAAACAGACGGCGGCGCCGCTGGTCCCAGATGGCGAAAGCGAACATGCCGCGAAAGCGCCGCACGCAATCAGCGTCGTACTGTTCGTAGGCGTGGAGGATGGTTTCCGTGTCGGAGCGCGACCTATATATATGTCCGGCGCGCTCCAGTTCGCGGCGAATGGACTCGTGATTGAAGATTTCGCCGTTAAAGATGATCTGAAGATTGCCGTCTTCGTTGGACATGGGTTGATGTCCGGCGGCAAGGTCGACGATGCTCAGACGGCGGTGCCCGAGAAAGGCGACTCCGTCAGTCCACAGGCCGCTATCGTCGGGGCCGCGGTGGCGGAGAAGGCCCGTCATCCGCGCCAGCGTCGCTTGGTCGCGATCTCGTTCTGAATTCGTTACGAATCCTGCGATGCCGCACATGCAAAATGAAGGACGCGACCGGGGCGCGGGAAATCGCCTTTAGTATAACAGGGCGTCGTAAACGGCTGGCAGCGAATGTGGGGGCGTCGAGCGCACCCATACGGCGATGAGGCAACTGGCCTTGTGAAGCAGACATACAATGCCCGGTGCGCCTGGGCGACTGTGGTTATCGTTGCGGGCATCATCTACGCTTCCCTGTTTCCGTTTCAGTTCCACCGTCCTGCCGGAATTCGCAGTCCCGTAGAGACGCTGCTCTCCACCTGGAATTTGCCGCCCGGGCGCGGCGATCTGGCGGCAAACGTCCTGTTCTATATGCCGTTCGGGTTGTTCGCCAGCCTGGCGTTGTCCCGCAGAGCAGCAGCGATCCGCGCAGGACTGGTTACGGCGGCAGGCGCGGCGCTGTCGCTGTGTATGGAATTCATTCAGGTCTATGACGCCGGACGCGATCCCGCAATTTCTGACGTCTACGCGAATACCGCAGGGACGGCGCTGGGCGTTCTTGCAGCCGCTCTCATCGTGCGTCGGCGCGGCGCGGCGTCCGGCGTCAAGGTCAAACGGCATCCGTTCGCGTTCATGTTGATGGCGTTCTGGCTGGCGTTCGAGCTATTCCCCTATGTTCCGGTCATCGATCTGCACAAGTACTGGAGCGCGGTAAAGCCGCTGATCTTCTCGCCGCAGGTCTCCGCTGTTCACGCCTGCTACCTGGCCGCATGCTGGCTGGCGGTGGCGGCGATGATCGAAGAAATTGCCGGCGTGCAGGCGAGCCGCGGGCTGACTGTGCTCATGAGCGGCGTCGTGCTTGGCGGGCGCATGCTGATCAGCGGCATTGCCCTGTCGCCGGACGAAGTGATTGGCGCGGGGGCGGCGGTTGCCGCGTGGATCATTATGGTCTCACGAGTCCGCCATCGCGCCGTCATTGTAGCCATCGCAATAACGGTCGCGGCGATTCTCCGCGGTCTGGCGCCATTCACGTTCCAGGCTCCACCCCAGGACTTCGGGTGGATTCCGTTCCAGGCCTTCATCTATGGTGCGCCCGATCTCAGCGCGCCATCGTTTTTCCAGAAGACATTTCTGTACGGCGCACTGGTTTGGGCGATAGTTCGCGCGGGACTAAAATTTCACGCGGCGGCGGGGCTGGCGGCCGGGGTTGTTTTCGGCATTTCGCTGGCGCACCGCTATATGCCTGGCCGGTCATGCGAGATCACGGATACATTGATGGTCTTGATTCTCGCGGGCGTGTTCAGAGTGGTTGAGAATGCAAGCGCGCCGCCGCGCGGCATGCGGCGATCCTCCGGGCGGCAGGGCGAGGACAGCGCTGCAGTTGCGGAATGACGAGCACGCGAAACGAACTGCCACTCCAGCGTCCAAGCCATTGATTTTCCACGCGTCGCCTCGCCTGAGGCGACATTGAGTCTGGACGGGACAGGCAAACTTCTTAAAAATTTCAGCATTTCGCTGCATGTGGAGCTGAGAGTACCGCAGCGATTATAGTACTAGTAGTTCTGATAAACTAGTTCCTATAGTAGTACCAATTAAGTAAGGAAGCTTACTAAAAGTGGAAATCAGTGTATTACGGAGCGCTGTATGCGCGATATCTCTTTTCGCTTGGACGTTCGTCGCATTTGGGCAGACGGCCACTCTCAGGCTCTCGTCTGGCTCAGGCCTTAAGGGCACAACTGTGAGCTTGCCAGTTGCGTATGTTTCCAACGGGGCGCAGGCCGCTGGGGTGCAGTGGGCATTTTTGTTTTCGCCGGCGGATTTCAGTAATGTTTCTGTGATCCCTGGCCCATCCACTTCCAATGCGGGGAAAACAATTTCTTGCAATTCGCCGGCATCAGGGCAATATGTTTGCCTTGTAACTGGAATGAACTCGAACGTGATTGCTGACGGAACGATTGCGACCGCCAATCTGACCTTGTCGAGCAGCACGGGGGCGAGCTCGAGCGCTGTCCAAGTGGCCAGCGCGAGCGCGAGTTCGGCGGCCGGCGACCCGCTGGCGGCTGCTGGGTCTACCGCAACGGTGACGATCAACGCGCCGACGGTTACACTGAACAGCCTGGCGTGCAGTCCCGCTTCCGTCACAGCGCCCGCTTCCTCTCAATGTACGGTGTCGCTTTCCGGACCTGCGCCGTCCGGCGGCGTTGCCGTGTCGGTCGGATGGAGCTCATCCGCCGCGACCGTGTCGGCGCCGACATCTGTTACCGTTGCGAGCGGGGCGACTACGGCTCAATTTACTGTGCAGATCAGCGCCGCTACGGCCTCGACATCAGTTCAAGTTTCGGCGTCGTTGAATTCGACAACAAAGGTCGCCACGATCAACGTGAGTCCCGGAGCATCCATTGCTGTTTCGGTATCGCCTTCGAGCGTGACGCTCGGGCCCGGCGGATCCCAGCAATTCACGGCCAGCGTCAGCGGGACCTCCAACACTGCCGTGACCTGGTCGCTATCCTCCTCTACGGGTAAGATCTCGTCGACAGGCCTGTACACTGCCCCATCTTCTATATCTCAACAGCAAACGGTCACGGTCCGTGCGACCAGTGTCGCGGATACGACCAAATACGCGACCGCTGTCGTGACGCTCAATCCAGCCGGATCGTCGTCTTCTCCGGTATCGTTCTGGCCGGCGACGGCCACGCCGGGAACAATAACCGATCCGGACGCGAGTTCCGTCGAGCTCGGGTTGAAATTCTCGTCTACGGTTGCCGGCTCGGTTACGGGCGTCCGGTTCTATAAAGGATCGAGCAACACGGGAACGCACGTGGGACATCTCTGGACGAGCAGCGGCACGCTTCTGGCCACCGTCACGTTCAAGAATGAAACCGCCACGGGCTGGCAGCAGGCGAACTTCTCAAAACCGGTCAAGATCGCGGCCAACACAGTCTATGTCATCTCGTACACCGCGCCCAACGGTCACTATTCGGACGACCAGAATTATGCGTGGAGCAGTTTGAATGCAAGCCCGCTTTCGGTCTCCGGAAGTTCTCCGGGAGTATATGCCTACGGATCTTCGGTGTTCCCGAGGAATACATGGAACAACAGCAACTATTGGGTTGATGTCGTCTTCGCGCCAGGACAGTAATGCCGGCCGTGCGGCGACAGGCCGGAGCGCGCCTGTCGCCGCTTCCGATGTTCATCTGTTCATCCACTCCATCCGTCATTTGTCTGCGACACATGGGTCGCCATGCGTGACTTGGGCGCGTTCCGACGTCAGATGGCTCGAAGACCACGGCGCTGGAACTCGCGGATTTGGGCGAAGGTCGGGAAGGTGAAGTAGCTGCCGGCTTCGCGGTCGAGCGGCTTCTTACGGACGGAATTTCCAGAGATATCTCGCAGAACCTTGGCCAGGCAGTGCGCGGCGTGGCGCTTAGAACGGCGGATCAGATGGTCGAGGGTCTCGCCGGGCTGAATCGGCAGTTCATCCTGAAGCAATGCTGCGCCTTCGTCAATCTTTTCCGACATCGTATGGATGGTTAGGCCGACCGTGGTTTCACCGTGATACATCTGCCAAAACGTTGGCATCATGCCCTTGTATCGCGGCAGCGGCGCATGGTGGATGTTGATGCAGCCGAGACGCGGCAAATTTAGCAGCCGCGGCTTCAGGATATACGGGCATGCGACTGACACGATGAGATCGCAGCGGCGGCCCTCGACTTCAGCGATGAATTCGGGAGCGTTCGGATTGCCGATCGCTTGGCACTCGATTCCGTATGCTTTGGCAAGCTGCGAAAGCGAGTGGTACCGGCGCGCGCCTCGTCCCAGCGGGATCAATCCCAAGGCGCGTGCGGACGCGAGCCGCGCCGAAAGCCGAGCAAATCCGACGGGGCCGTATAACTCGATCAACTCACGGGCCAGCTTCAGCCTCGGGCGGCTGCCCATTGTGCGGCAGCAGGAGATCCGGACGACATCCCATTGGTCGCCATAATGTCTGAAGAACTCATCAAACAACGGCAGGATATAAATGGGATCTGCCACAGTCAAAAATTCGATTCGCATGGATTTCCTCAGCGGACGGTTTCCCAGGTCGTGAATTTATGTCCGCGAAACACTGCAAACATTCCAATCAGCGCCGCAGCGTTTAGCGTGCAAAAAAACAAGGGAATTCCGAGCAGTTTCCAGCGCCGGTGCAACGGCACATACAACGATGTCACGGCCGCGCAGTAGAAAAGGGCCTGCAGCGCGAAGGCGGCCTGAAAAACCACGGAGTTCAGGTTCGCGATCGTAGCGGCCAGAATGATGATCAGAAACACCGGAACCAGCCAGCGCACAATTTTGTGCGAGAACAGCTGAAAGGCAATCCAGGGGTGACGCCAGGGGGCGAGCAATTCGGGGGCGCTGAGCAGACCCCGCATGCCTCGCGTGGCAACGCGAACGCGCATTTTGAACTCCTGGCTCGAGGTCTTGGTGGTTTCCTCGTAGGCGAGCGCGCGGTCTTCAAAGGCCACCCGCCGGCCAGCGCGCACAATCCATAATGGCTCGACGAGATCGCTGCAGGCCTCGCGCGGCAGCGGGATGTAAGCGCTGCGGCGGACCGAATAGATACAGCCGGAGCAGCCGGTTAGAGTGGAGATGCGCGACTGGAAGAACTTGATGATGTTTTCGTAATTCCAGAACGCAACCGACCCCGAGCCGGTAGGCGACTCGTCTTCGGGGTCGAAATATTTGTATCTGCCGCTGACGGCGCCCACGCGCGGATCAGCGTAATTGGCGGCTAGGTACAGAAGCGCTTTCGGGTGGTAGATCGCGGTGGCGTCGGAGAAGACGATAATTTCTCCGCGGCAGCGCTTCACGCCTTCGTTTTGGGCGACGGTCTTGCCGGCGCGCCCTTCAACGCGGAGAAGTCGGACCCTGGGATCGGAAAATGTTCGGACAATTTCGTCAGTACGGTCCGTGGAGCCATCGGAAACGACCAGCACTTCGAGCTTGTCGGCAGGGTATTCGAGGGCGAGCGTCTGCTCGATCTTCCGGCCGATGACGGCCTCCTCGTTATATGCGGAGATCAACACGGAAATCGATGGCGTATATCCGATCTCGGGCCTGCGGCGGCGCGAGAACAGCGACAGAATCGAAAGCAGCAGGGGGTAGCCGGCGTATGCGTACACGAGGAGCGCAGCGGCGATGACGCCCGCCACGCCCAGCAATTTAGAGATTCCGGCGTTTGGCAAGAAGTCGGTCATAGCACTCGATCAGGTTTCGCATCATGACTTCGGTTGTAAATTTCTCCGCAATGAGATTGCGCGCGGCGGCGCCCATCGTGCGGGCGAGCGGCGGATTGCGGAGGAGGTTCAAAATGGCGTCGGCGGCGGCCTGGTGGTCCTCACTCCCGACGATGTAGCCCGTCTGTTCGTGGGCAATCACCTCCGGGTTGCCGCCGACGCGTGTCGCCACAGACGGTAATCCGGCGCCCATGGCCTCGAGCAGCGCATTGGACATGCCTTCGCTGCGCGAAAGCAGGCAGAAGACGTCAGAGCAGTGGAGAAGCAGGATGACCTGCTGGACCGGGCCGAGAAAGAAGAACCTGCCGTTCAGTCCGAGGTCAGCGGCCGCAGCTTCGAGCTCGCGGGCGTATGATGATTCGTGCGCGGCGCCGGCAATGGCGAAGATGGCGTCGGGCGCGTGCCGGGCCACGACGGCCGCGGCGCGCAAGAACACGTCGAAGCCCTTGATTTTTCGGATGTGGCCGACCGAGATAATGAGCGGTCCCGATTCGGGCAGGCCGAAGCGACGCCGCAGCAGCGGCTTGTCTGGCGGGGCGGGCGGCGGCGGAAAATCGATGCCGTTGTACAACGTAATGACGCGCGAAGGATCCAGGCGGTCGTATTCGATGGCGAAGCGACGGACCTCCTCCGATACAGCGTGGACCTGATCGAAATACCGGTTTAAGAACCGGTATGCGATGCGGTGCTTGGCCGTGCGCTGAAAGCCCATGTCGCGGCGGCTGGAAATCAGGATCGGGCAGCCGCTCAACTTCGCAATGGGGCCGGCCCATGTGTCAGAGGTTTCGTGGAAAGTGTGGGTGATATCGATGTTGTGCAAACGAACAAAGTTCCGGATGCGCCGCGCAACCGAAAGCCCCGACCAATCATAGGTCCGGCGCAGCCGCCACACATGAACCGGGCAGGAAATCGAATTCTCTATGGCAAACGCAGGTTCCATGGCGAAGGTGACCACCTGCGGATAAAACCGATCGCGCGGAAGGCGGTCGATCGTGCGCAGCAAAACTCGCTCAGCGCCGCCCGCAGCGCACAATTGGTCGACGACGAACAAAATCCTTGTCACGCGAAGTCCTATAGCCCGGCGGCGCGGCTGGACGTCGTCAATGCTTCTTCGTAAATACTCCGGTATGCGCCGGCCATCGCCTCGGATGTAAACCTGTCCGACACCCATGCGCGCCCCTGCATACCGAGCGCGAGACGTTTATCGGGATCGCTAATGAGCTGTATAATCGCGTCCCTAAGCGCTTCCGGGCTGCGCGGTTTTACGAGGATGCCGGTTTCCCCGCTCCGGATCAGCGCCGGAACCTCTCCGACGCTCGTCGCTACGACGGGTTTCCCCGCCGCAAGCGCTTCGATCAGAGTCATCGGCATGCCTTCATTGACGGACGGCAGGACCACAATGTCCAACCCGGCGTATACCGCCGGCATGTCGCGCCGGACTCCGGCAAAGATTACAGATTCGCTCAAGCCCAGGGCGGCCGCTCTACTCTGGAGCGTGTCCTTCGTCGGCCCGTCGCCAACAAAGACGAACCGCGCCTGGGGGTATGCCGCCAGAATCTCCGGCGCAGCGTCCAGCAAGAATGTGTGACCCTTCTGGGGCGTGAGTCGCGCGACCACGCCGATGTTCAGAACTCCCGGAAACTGACGCGGCGCTGCGCCGCGCTCAGACGCGTTAACGAACGGGCTCAGATCAATGCCGTTGGGAACGATAACCGGCGTCAAACCGGATCGGCGCAACGAGCGCGCGATGGCCTGTGAGACTGCGACGACTCTGTCGTAGCGGCGCAGGACCACACGGTCGAGAGCGTGGTAACAAAACAGCAGAAAACCGCGATCAGGCCAGTCCAGATGGTAGGTCGCAACAAGCGAGACCTTCAGCCCTCGCGCTGCCGCCGCTGCGTACACGTTGGCTTTCGATCCATGGGCATGAACAACGCTAATGCCGTGTTTATAGATGAGGTCGCGAACGGTCCGAACCGCGTTCCAGTGAACGCGTCCGTCGCAGGGTATGATTTCAACCGTGAGTCCCAGCGCGCGGGCGTGGTCCGCGATTTCGAGATGCGGGTTTTGCGAATTTTCGAAAACGCCGATTACGCTTTTGAGGTTGGCATTGTGTAGCGCCTTAGCAAGCGTGACCACGACGTTTTCTGCGCCGTAATAGCCTCCGCTGCTGATCAATTGAAGAACTGCGGGCCGATTAGGCAATTGGTCCTCGCATTCGGCTGGGGACGGCGCAGAAAACCCGTCCAGCGTAGCGATTTGGCCCCGATTGAAAACGGCATTCCACAAAGCGTGATAGCGCCTGTCGCCGATAGCCCGCTTTAACAATGCTTTCGCGTTGGCTTTGATAGCGGCGGCAAACGCAGTGTGATACGCGCCGCTGAGCATAGCGCGGAGATCCTGGCCCGACATGTTTCGCGTGACCATTGTGCGTCCAATTACGCGCACGCCGTTTCTCATCGAACCCGCCATACGCGGGTCCGACACAAACACGGTTTTGAACCCCACCGCGGCGCAGACGCTCAGCACCCGATCGTTCCATCTGCCATGCGGCATGGATATTGCGGTAACCGGCAAACCGAGCCAATCCTCGAGGGCGGACTTGCACCGGGCGAGCTCCTCAAAGAGAATTGCCGGCGAACAAAGCGTCAGCACCCGGTGCGACCAGCCATGCGCTTGAATTTGATGCCCGCGGGAGGACAAATCCCGGAGGTGCGCCACGGTCATATGATGCTGGCTTTTACCGACCCATCCCGCCGTGATGAAAAAGGCGCCTGTCATCGAGAATTGTTCGAGAAGAGGCGCCGCTTCAGCATATTGCGAGAGGTGGCCGTCATCGAAAGTCAGAGGCAGAGGTTGTGGCGGTGGAGCGGCAGCCGTGGCTGTAGCCAGGACGTGCAAATGCTCTTTCAGCTGCTGGCGGGTTATCGCGTACAAGTACGGCGCGGACGAGGGGACGATTTCGTGGTAAGCAAGGACCATCGGGCGACCTCAGGCTGGACTTCAGGCTTTACTCTGCCTCGCAATCGAGTATGTAGCAGGAGCCAAGTACTCGTAATCTCGTCCGGTCCAACCCCTCGAGTCTCCGGTCGATGTCGCAGGTCAAACGGGATGTCAAGGCGCACAGCGGCGCAGGCAGAAGGGAAAAATGCGTATAGCGGTCATGCTTCAGCCGGAACCCATGCGCGCGCAAGCTGTTGCGAATTTGGGCCGGGCGATGCTTTCGGGGTCGGAAATCGAAGCGCATCGCGCCTTCGCGCCCGCCTACGACCAGAGAGCGCATCCAGGATGCGAAGGCATTAACGCCCGGGAGTCTTTTCAGCCAATACAGCGGCGTCGATAGCGAGACTGTATAGCCGAATTTATTCGTTACGCATAAAAGAAAACGACCTCCCGGCTTGAGGAGACGGCGCGCTTCGGCCAACAGTTTATTGTCAGTTGGCAGGTAGTCAATGACGCCTGAACAGATCGCCGCATCGAAGCTGCCGCTGGCCAATGCCACGCATTCAACGTCGCCGAGTTGGTAGCTCCATGAGGCGCCAAGATTGGCGGCCCTGGCCTGATCTTGGCAGTGACGGATCATTGCAGCCGATGTGTCTACGCCAACTCCGGCGTATCCCAATCGTGCCAGATCACGCGTTAAGAGTCCCGGTCCACACCCCAGATCCACAATGCGCGAGCCAGGCGGGAGCGCCCAGCGGTCTACCAGTTGGAGCAAAGCCCGGTGGCGACTCCACAGCAGGTCGCCCGCCGCCCGGACGGAGTACCGTTCGTTGTAGATTGCGGCGTGTCTCTGGTAGTACTTGATCGCCCGCGCTTTCAACGGATGGTCAAGCCCTAATGGCGCCGTGTTGTGCGCTTCCACGGAGGTCAGGTTAATCATCGGTTCCGACTATCGTCGAGAGACTCAACATGCGACTTCATGCCAGTCTGGTGCGTCATGAACGGGTACAACGGATCTAGCGGACTGTGCTTCGGCTGGCACTCTGCCTCGAATATTGAGTACAAAGGCGTGTTGCAAGAGCTATGCCAATCGAGTATGGATCCCCAGAACTGGTTCGTCATGGCTCGCTCGGCGGCGCGCAAAGGGCCGGTTTTGAGCATGCGACAGGGTTCGAACTGCGGTCATACAATTTTGTTGCAATGAATCCCGAATTCTGGCGCTATACCTAAATTCGGAACGCGCACTGAGTCGCCAGGCGGTGTAAAAGAGGCGGTGGAGCAGCGCTTTGGCCAGAGGGTTGCAAGTGAGACCCGCAGTGCCTGGAGCTTCAGCGCCACAAACAAAGACCTGGTCGATCATCATTCCGACGCTGAACGAAGAAGCATTTATTGCGACGTGCCTTGAAGCAATTTGTCAGCTCGACTACGACCTTTCCACCGTGGAAGTCCTCGTGGCCGATAACGGCTCGTCGGATCGCACGCTTCAGATTGCCGGGACGTTTTCGCACCGGCTTGACATCAGAATTCTGAGTATTCCCGGCGTGTCGGTCAGTGCGCTCAGGAACTCCGGCGCGCGCGCCGCCCAGGGGCGCTATCTGGCGTTTGTCGACGCCGATTGCGATGTATGTCCGCAGTGGCTCGAGGCCGCGGACCGGATCCTTGCCGCTAACGTGACGGTTACGGGCGCATCGTACCTTGTTCCGCCGAATGCTCCTTGGCCTGGCCGAGTGTGGTACTGGCGATTTGACCAGAGGCGAACGGGAGCAGTTCCATTTGTACCGGCCGGGAATATGCTTCTTGCGCGAGACCTGTTCTGGCGGATCGGCGGTTTTGACGAATCGCTGCGCGCCAATGAAGATGTCGAATTCTGCGCGCGCGCGAAGCGGGCCGGCGCGACAGTTTTTGCGGATGAGGCGCTTTCAATCGTGCACCATGGCTGTGAGCGGAATCTCGCGCACTTTGTAAGACGTCAGTTCTGGCACGGTTCTGCCGTGATGAATCGCTCCGCGCTGCATGCGAACCGGCGGGCGATTTCGCTGGCGATCTACACGCTGGCGTGTACGATGCTGCTGCTTGTCTCCGGCATTTTTGGCCGAGTCGCTTTAGTCTCAGCTTGCCTGTGCGCTCTGCTGCTGCCTCCTGTACTGCTGGCGCTCTCCGGGCCCGAACGGGGCCGGAAACTGCACTATGGCCCGCTCCTGGTCGTGCTGGTGCTTGCCTATGCGTTTGCTCGCGCCCTCGTTCTTCCCCTAGCTGCATTCCGTGGAATCCATCGGGCTTAGACCAAGGGTGGGAGTCTATGAGTATGGGGCGGGTCCGCAGCTCGGCTGGGGCCGCCGGGGCGCGCTGACGGCGGCTATGAGGTAGAATGTCCGGCTTTGGTCTAGGTCCCGTCGTTCTCTGGACCCTTTACCTGACGGTAATGGGGGCTGTAGTGATCTCTGCCTTGCGCCGCCCAGAAATCGGCTTGTATGTGCTTATACCACTATTGCCGAACGAGACGCTTCGAGCGAAGTTGCACGGGTTTTTGCTTGCCGATCAATTCATTGATTTGCTGATGCTAGGCATTGCGGTCGGCCTGTTCTTACGAGGCCAGCGCATTTTCGCCTCGAGCGCGCTTCGAAAAGTGGTTTTCACGTTGTGGATTCTGACTTTCGTCACGCTGTGGACAGGGTCTCTGCTCAACGATTTGCCGCTGCCGGCCCCATTCAGCGATATCAGATTTTCAGATTGGAAGAATTACTGCCGGATTGCTTTTCTGTTGTTCCTGGCGCAACAGACGATTCAAACTCGCAAGCAGATGCTTCTGGTGGTCGTACTGATGTGCATCGGTATGCTGTGGGTTGAACGAAGCTTCATCCTGAGTAATCGGGGACGGACTTTCGACACATTTTCATACACGAAACGCGACCCCGCGACCATGGTGTCAGCCGGAGAAAATGGCCTCGCGGCATTCCTGGCGCAGAATGCTCTATTTATACTGGCGTTCGCATTGTCGCAGCAGAAAGTTCGCCGGTGGGCGTTCACCTTTCTGGGCCTGGCGACTACGGCATGCATGGTGATGGTTTTTTCCCGAGGCGCGTATCTTGCGTTTGCAATCGGTTTCATCGCGCTCGGCATTTTTAAGCGCCGCGGCCTCGTATTCGCGACCATTGCCTTCCTCATCGTATCGTTGGCCATCGGCGCGACCATTATTCCCGGCGCCGTCATAGAACGCATTACCATGACGCAGCAGGCCAATGGTGAATTGGAAGCTTCGGCGGCGGGACGGCTGATCATGTGGGACCTCGTGATGGGTCTGTTCAAACAGCATCCATGGTTCGGCGCGGGCTTTGACACAGTCAAATTTCTGGTGCACTATGAGGGGCTCGCTGACGCGCATAACTATTACATTCAATTGCTCGGCGAGATGGGCGTAGCCGGTTTTTCCGTTTTTCTGTGGCTGCTCGGAACGGCATTGGCGAGCTCATGGCGGCTTTTCCGGCGGGCGAACGATCCGATGCTGATGTCGATCGGCCTGGGAAGCCTTGTGTGCGTGATCTGCATAGCGATTGGCAACTGCTTTGGGAATCGGTGGGGTTATATCGAGATATCAGGCTATACGTTCATAATGTTCGGCATGGTGTACCGCGGCTTGAACATGGTCGAAGAAGAAGCGGAGGCCTATCCAGAGCCAACCGAGTTGCCGGCGCTCGAGCAGGCAGCGCCAGAGCTTGTTAATTAATCGCAAGCCGCTTGGCGCGAGGCGTGAGCGGAGCGCGACAGCGGCGGTGTTGTTCTGAGCGGTTTTACAGTGCTTTGCGGCGGCAGGACGATTGAATTGTCCGGCACGTCTCTTCGAACGACCGCATTGGCCCCAATCCGAACATTGTTGCCGATCCGGATGTTGCCGACGATTTTGGCGCCGGCTCCGACATAAACGTTATCCCCGAGGGTGGGCCATCCGGCGCCGGCGCCATCTCCTCGTGAGATCATTTGTGAACCCTGGTTCACAAAGCAATTGCGCCCAATGGTTCCATGAACGATGATGCCGCCAAAATTGTGGATCACCAGGCCGGGACCGATTTCCGAATCGATGGAGATCCGGATTCCGGTCGCCAGTTCGCAAAACTTGTATGCGAACACATATAGAACCATGAGGCATTTCCGTATAGGCGGAAAGGAAATATGCTGCACCCGTTTGCCGAAGCGGAAGATTGCCACGGCCCACAATGAGGGCTCGAGGATGGCGTAGACGGCCTCTCGCATACCGACCCGGCCGTTGGTCGAATATGCAAAATATTGGGACAGGTCAGCTTTGAATGTCCGAAACAAGGATCGTCACCACTATAGGGCTACGCGAATGCACGTCGGGCGCCATGAGTTAAGTTCTCCTGCTTGGCACGCGAGTTGCTCATGGGCAGATGATCACTGTGCTCTCCTCCTTATATCGGATTTCATCGAGCAATAGCCGAGCGTTAAGGGTTGGCGTCCTTGCCGATGCGGGGTCTATCCCGCAGCTGTTCTTGTCGATTTTCGAGGATATTGCGAAGTGCAATTTTGCGCGGCTCGAAGTCGTGGTGCGGATGCAGGGGCCGGCGGCGTCCCGGCGCGCAGGCGTGCTGTTTCGTCTGTATGACCGGTGGGACCGAATGCGTGCGAACGCCGCCGCGGATCCATTCGCACCGGCTGAGGCGGCCGACGCGTTTGGCGCCGCACGGCGCATAGATGCCGAGGTTTCAGCAGACGGTGAAATCGGGTCAGACGCGCTCGAGGCGATTCGCGCCGCCGACCTAGATGTCCTATTGCTTGTTTCGTGCCGCGATATACGGGGACGCATTGTGCAGATCCCTCGTCACGGGGTATGGGCGTATCGATTCGCCGACGGCCCCGAGCGGGATGGCGCTCTTGCGTTGTTTTGGCAGGTCCGGTACGCGCGTCCGTTCACCCGGGTTGCGCTGTGTGTTCTGGGCGATGCGGGGAAGAACGACCGTGTGTTATGTGAGGGCGTTTTCGGCGGCGCTCCGGCGGGAAATATCTCGTGGCGCGCGGGCCGGGCTCGACCCGGATGGGCCTGCACATCGTTTGTAATTCAAAAGCTATTCGAGCTTCATTCGTGCGGCGCCGTGAGGTCCTCCGAGCCGCCATCGCGGAACGCACCGGCTGCCCATGGCCGGAATCCGTCGAATACAGAAATGATCGCCTGGCTCGCTCCGAAGATTGCCGGCAAGGTCGCCCGCCGGCTTGTAACTGGTGCGCGCGCTGAACACTGGCGTATGGCCATCCGCGTTGGAGAGCAGCGATTGCTGAGGAGTGGCGTTCCTGATACGAGCGGCTTCCGGTGGATTTCTTCGCCCCCGGGTCACCTCTATGCGGATCCATTTCTCATACGGCGCGAAGGACAGATCTGGCTGTTTTACGAGCACTATGAGTACGCCGCGCGGCGGGCTGTTATCGATTGCGCGGCAGTTCTCCCGGATGGCGCTCTATCGGAGGCCCGCGTTGCTTTGCGACGCAATTATCATTTGTCCTTTCCCCAGGTATTCGAATACGGCGGCGAGATCTTCATGGTGCCCGAGACGGGTGGCAACCGGACGGTAGAGCTATATCGGGCTGTTCACTTTCCTCATGAGTGGAAGCTCGAGAAGGTTTTGGCCTCAAACCTATGGGCGGTGGACACGGCGATTTGGCATGACGGGGAATTCTGGTGGTTTTTTTCCACGCTCAAGGAGAGCCGCGCCGAGGGAACGATGCTGTTCTTGTTTTTTTCCCGTGAACTGACCGGCGAATGGAAGAGTCACCCGGCCAACCCGATATGCGCCGATGTCCGGACCGTCCGAGGCGCGGGTCCCATTTTTCGACAGGACGGCAGGCTGCTGCGGCCGAGCCAGGATGGCAGCGTGCGTTACGGCTATCGTTTGAATTTTCAGGAAATTACTACCTTGAACCCGGAGGAGTATTGCGAGCAGGCTTTGTTGACGCTTGATCCGACGACCTGGGAGGGACTGGTGGGCCTTCATACGTACAGCCAATGCGCCGGCGCGGAGGCCATCGATGGATGCACTCTGGCTACGGCCGCTGAAACTGGTGGATATACGAGCGCGGTGATCGCTCCAAAAAACGTTGAAGCAGCCGCCCTCATTTAAAACACGCAAAACAGGCTGCTAAAAGAACTCGTGAGGCCGACAATTGCCCGTTAGACACGACGTGGTTCCTGCCCCGAATATTCTCTCGCCTGGGCGCAGCATCAAGCCGCAAGTTCTGCTGGTTGCGCCATACTACGCCCCTTCCTGTTACGGCGGCGCTGTACAGTTGTACCACCAGATGTTGATCCGACTGCAAGCGCTCAAGGCTGTCGTGGTTACGCAGCGGCAGGATCGAGGCGATGTGCGCGTTCTCGAGCAATTCGACCGATCCTGTCCCCGCCAGAATGGGTACGAAGTGCGGCGAATTCAGCGTTTTGAGCTCGCCTTTGCTCCATCAGCCACGCTGGCGAGCCGTTTAGTCGAAGCGGGACAATTTTTTGTAAGAACGAGCCGGGAGTGGCGAGCCGTACTTTGCGCGGTTCGTCCCGATGTCGTCATCTGCGGCGCTACGTATATAGCTGGGTGGCTGATGGGGCAAGTTCCAGGCGCGATTCCTTTGATCAACTACCTGCATGGAGAAGAACTTGCCGCGGCATCCGCATCGCGGTTTTTGCGGCCGTTGTTGTTCCGGGCGCAGATGCGGGCAATGCGGAGGGCGGCGGTCAATATCGCCGTCAGCAGGTATACCGCCGACCGGGCGGCGGAGCTCGCTGGCATTGCTCGGGACCGGATTGTCATCCTGCCGAACTTTGTTGACACTGAACGGTTTTCACCGCCGCCCGACAAAGAAAAGTTGCGGCGGGAGCTTGGTTGGCAGGGCAAACGGATCATTTTATCGCTGGCAAGACTTACGCCACGCAAGGGCATCGACCAAGCCATACGCGCAATAGCGCAGCTAAAGCGGGCCGGCAGGCTCCCGGCCGATTGGGTGCACATAATCGCCGGCGCCGGCGAACAGGAGCGCGAGCTGCGCGCCCTGGCGGAGCAGACCGGCGCGAATGCATACACCCGGTTTGAAGGCTTTATACCCGAAGCAAAAGTCCCTTCTTATTTGGGAGCGGCGGACATATTTCTGCAGCCGAATCGGGACATCGCCGGCAACACTGAAGGGTTCGGGATTGTGTTCATAGAAGCGTCGGCATGCGGCACGCCGGTAATCGGCGGCGTAGCGGGAGGCACCGCCGACGCAATCTACGAAGGGATCACCGGCTTTCGCGTCAATGCCGAAGATCTCTCATCAATCAGTCACGCGATCGATGTGTTGATTCATTCCGACCAGTTGCGACGCGATATGGGCGTCGCGGGAATTGAAATCGTGCGCCGCAATTTTGGCGTCGGACCGGCAGTCCGCCGGTTTGAAGCTGTTGTCCTCGGCGTCCTGGACCAGCAGCGGCGCCCGCACTGAGGGCATCCTCAGGGGACGCTACGGTCCAACCCGGCACCCTTGCCCAAGCGTGCTGTTGACGACTCGCTGAACGTCCACAACGGTGCAATTGCCGTCTCGGTCCAAGTCGCCAGACGAGCAGGTTGTGCTCCCCAATGCCTGGTTCACCGCGAGTGAGACATCGGATGCGTCAATCGAACCGTCGCCGTTCAGGTCGCATGGGGACGCGGTAGTCGTCGCTACAAAAAATTCATATGCGCCACGGTCGACGCTGGAACCTTGAGGCCTCCGTACCCCATCGATCGAAAAGGCTGCGGAAACGCTGGCGCCGCCGTCGATGGCTGGGCTGCCGCTTTGTAGTTGAAAATTCGAGCCTATGGCGACAAATTTGGGATCGACATTCAGACTGCTGCTGAGATTGGAAGAGCACGGCGGCGGGCCGGCCCCAAACCATAAGTTGTTGCTGCCGCTCAATAGGGAGCATGGGCCGTTATCGGATGCGAGATATGGCTCCGCGGAGCTGGCGCTGTATACGACATTATTGGTTAGCTTGGTTGGAATGGTCAGAGAAAAAGCCCCAACGACCGATCCGCCCCCCCGAGAGCCGCAGTTGTACAAAGTGTTATTGTAAACTTGAGCCGGCATGGTGACAACACTGCCACTTGCGACCTGCAGACAGGTGTAGTGGGCGAAATCTCCTGGATCGGCCATGCCAGCATTGTAGATAACATTGTTATAGACCTCGACGGTTCCCTGGTCCGGGTTCATCGTCGTCATCGCGATCCCATCACAGTCGGTGTTTCGGATGATGTTGTCGTGAACGTGAACATCATACATGTCGTTGCCGCCGGTGGAATAGAATTGTAAACCACGGCATCCGGCTGAGCCCGTATGACTGGGGTCATTGTCGATCAAATTCCATCCCACCCAGACATGGTTAGTATTGGTAGTGAAATAAACGCCGTGGTAGAGTTTTACTTTTCCGGTGATATTGTGAGTGTAATTGCCGTAGTAATAAATGTTGGACGATTGATCCACATGCGTACAGCCGTAGCCGCTTCCCGCCGGACAGCTTAAATCATTGGCTACGAGTCGCCAGTTATCGGCGCCAAAGATCTCCAAGCCCTCTCCACCGCGCAATGTCAGCCCGGCGATGACGTAATAGGCAGGATTCACCCCGGTTTGTGGAACACGGATCGCATAAGTGACGCTGTTGCTGCCAATGGTAGCGGTCGCTCCGGGGTATGCAACGATAGCGATCGGACTGGCCGCCGTGCCGCCCGGCCTGCCTTGTACATTAGCCACGGCTGAATAGTTGCTCACATTGGCATTGACCACGCCGTTCTGCAAATAGACCGTATCTCCGGCCGACATGACAGAGAGCGCATGCGCCAGGGTCGACCAGCACGAGGATGGAAACTTTCCGCTGTTACTATCCGATCCGGCTGGAGATATACAGTAGATATTGCCGGCCCGAACCGTAAATGGAACGCCGTTGCTTTGCCCTGCGGAAGTTGAAACAACGAGGTTTCCACTGGAGCAGGAGGAGCCTAGTTGCACAACTATTCGCTGATACCACAGCCAGGATGTCCCCCACGACACGACGCGCAGACATGACGACCCATTCAGCGTCACAGTAGACGTCCCCTGCGTCGCACCGAAAAAATTTCCATAGATGGTGACGTAAGCGCCGGAATAGCCGCCCTGAGCGTCCCCTCCGCTATTCGGACCGGATTGTAGATCGGTGAAAAAGATGACCGGCGGCGGCGTTTGTGCGACGGCTAAAGATGACCAGCCCGCAGCGGACAACAGCACTACGGAAAGCGACAGAAAAACCCGCATTGCATTCCTTTCCAGGAGGCTTCTGCTGACCTCGGATAAAATTGTTCACCGGTCTCACCAGTTATACCCAGTCTTGACCGGGATCGGGACCGTTTGGCGCTGAGGAACCCGACCACAGAGATCGTCCGTCAGCGCTAGAATTGATATAGTACTCTAGTACCAAACGATCTAGCAATATAGTACCAGACAAGGGCCCATTTTCTCTGCCAGAAGAGTAGGTCTGCGTCGGATCCTTACAAGCCACTGATTTCTTGGTAGTTCGGCGTTGGGTGACGCAAACGGCAAAACGAACTGGTCGGGTGGTCTATTGTGCAAACTTCGTGCCGATGCTGGTTAAAGCATAGCGACCCAATACAGTAGGATAGATTACACAATAGATTGTAGCTGGGCTGGCTTGTGTCGGCTGGAAATGCCGCTAATTATCGCACCGGCAATATCGGCCGGGTGCTTTGCGGGTCGAGACGATCTCCTGGCGCGAACCAGTTGCGAGCGATGAGTTACGCGGCGCGCGCCCGCGCCGCGGTGAATCGGACGTCTTTATGCGCGCCGTGCTTTCACGACCAGGCGGCGATATGTAATGAACAGAGTCATGGCGAGCATCACGGGAATGAGGGTCGTTGGTTCCGGAACATCGATCAGGAGATCAAGACGGTTGATTGTGAAGGAATTTTGAAACGCCCCGGGGGCACATTCCGCGGACGCAAATAATTCGACCCGGGCGATGCTGGCCTCTGTATCGATGGCGCCGAGCACTACAGCGGAATTATCCGCATGATTATTCATGTTGCCGTCTGCTGTGAATGAGCCCAACAGAGCGCCATTAGGATCGAAGAGCTTCAGGTAGGCCGTGAATGGGAAGGAGTCTTCGGAAATGATGTTGTACCCGACTTGTGTAGCCAGGCCGCGAACGGGCTTATCGAACGTAATCTCAATCGGCGCGGCTGGAAAGAATTGGCCGGTTCCGATCAGAGCATCACCCGGGCTGAAATTGCCCGCCCAGGGATTGCCTTGTTGATCGGAATAGAGTTCGTGAGAACTGCTGGCGTGCACCGGCATCAGCGCATTGTGGGATGACACCCATACGTCCTCGCCCAAGATGGTAATCGGCGGCGGTAACTGACCCCAATCCACGAAATCATTGGCATTCAGCGCATCACGAGAAAATATCTGGATGGGGGTTGCCGATGCCGCTAAACCGGAAATCATCACTATTGCAGTGAGTAACACAGTTCTCATAGTCAAGACATTGCCACTAATCATCGGGCCGCCAGAATAGATCACGCGTACTAGGCAGTTACAGCCGTGTAGATGTATCTTCCTTCGCGAAATTGGTTATGCTAAGTCGACATAACCACCATCGATAGCGTGAAGGATCCCAGAGGATGAGGTGGATGTGAGGCTGAATGCAAATGCAGAGTTCACGTCGTCGTAGTACGCCCGCGGCAGCTGCTTGCGTACAGCGCAGAGCGCCGGCGGGCGTGTGTGCGCTTACCGGATTGCGACTGTCACCGTATTGCTCGGTACGCCGTTGAGAAGGATTCTCACGGGCGTGGCGTTACCGGGCGGAACCTCCTGGGGAATTTTCACATTGATCTGCCACAGGCCGATGTATCCGGGCGCGAGGCCGGAATACTGAATCTCCGCAAAGGACGAACCGATGGCAACGCACATGGACGGCTGCGACGCAATGCATGCGCGCGCATCGGACGTGGGAACCGTGACTGTGTTCGACAGCGGAGAGGAAGGCGCTGCGACGCCGTCCGGCACAGGCGGGCTCACCCGGCCCTGTCCGGTTCCATATAGGGTAATAATCGAGCCCCGCGCCGCTGGGTTCGCCGAGCTGTTGATCCTTCCATCCTGGTTGGTTGCAGCGGCCTGCCCTTTCCCATCCCGGGTGGCGGTGAAAAGGCCGGGCGAGACGGCAGCGATCGGCAGGCTTCCGCCCGCGATGAGCTCGCCGGTATCGGCAATGCGCAGTGCGATGCGGTCGCTTCCAAGCGGGGCGCTTTGGGGCATTTGGAAATTGACCTGAGTGGAATTGATGAAGTAAATAGGCGCTTTAATTTCATCATTGATGACGACCTCGCGGTTGGCGAGACTGGTTGGCCAGGACGCTCCCGCTGCGGTCGCGATCTCGGTCGTGAATCCATTGCCGAACAGCGTTGTCAGTCCGCCCTGGCTGACCGGCACGGCGGCCTGATACGTGGCGCTGTTGACGGGGAAAGCAGCTTTGAGGAAATGCAGGACGCGGCTGTTCCCGCTATCGCCGACATATAGCGTATCCTGGCGATCCAAATAGATTCCAATGGGTCCGAAGAGGCCGTCGGAGGCTGCGAGGCCATTCGTAGAACTCCAGTTCGCAGTGGTTCCCTTCGTGTCCTGCTGCCCTACGACAGCCGCAGGCTCGGCGCCCGCAACCGGCAAAAACACGACGGAGGGGAAAATGAGTATGCGATTATCGCCGTAATCGGCCACGTAGATATTGGCGCCGCTGTCAACGGCGACATCGGTCGGCGTTTTCAAGGTACCCGAGGCGGCTGTATTGAAACTGGATTGGCCGATCACAAAGGCTGCTGTGGCGCCTGCGGGCGGCGCAGACTGGGTATTCGGAAAGATGACGACTCGATTGGCCGCGGTATCGGCGACGTACAAATTGTACGATTGGTCCACGAACAGGCCTTGCGGCGCCGCCAGCGTCTGAGCCGAGGGCTGGGCGGGCGCGCTTGCCGATGTGCTGTTTGGCTGGCCGTATACCCGGATCGCTGTCGCGCCCGTGCCTGCGCCCGCCGCGAACTCGAGCACGCGATTATTGCCCGTATCCGCGATGAAGATGTTTCCGTCCGGTCCCAGCGCTACGCCCATGGGGGACTTCAGGGAGGAACTATTCACCAGCGCGGAGGCGTTGCTGTTGAAATCCGTTTGTCCGATGACGGCGTCCGGAGTAATACGCCCCACCTGGCTGACGGGACGTGGATAGTGGAGAACGCGATTGTTGCCGGAATCCGCGACATACAGCGAGCCATCGCTTGGATTCACGGCAATGCCGGCAGGACCGGAGAGCGACGTCCGCGACGGCGTTTGAGATCCTCGCGTATCAACGTTGGGGATGCCGGTGAACAGATCCGGCTGGCCGATCACGAAATCGGCGGGATCGCCGTTCCGGAAACGGACGGAGTCGCGCCATGCTAGCACGCGATTGTTCATGAAATCAGAAACATACAGCGCATACGGCGCGCTGGAGTAATCGATGGCCATCTTGTAGGGAGCGCCGATGCTGGCCGGCTTGAGCTGATTGACAGAGTTCGCAATGAAATCGGTCTGTCCCCACACCTGGGTGGCCGACTTGGAGCCCGGAGGAAACGATACGACGCGGTTATTTCCCGAATCGGCCACGAATACAATGCCGCTGGCCGGATCGACTTTCACGTCCCGAGGGTTTGAGAGCGTGTTCGGGGAGGCTTTGGGCGAAGCATTCGCGTTCGCAGCGGTTGACGAAAAATCGGGCTGCCCCAGCACGCTCCTGGCAGCGCCCCCGGCGTTTGTGGCCGGGAAGATCAAAACGCGATTATCGGCAGGCGACGCGACATACAGGTTTCCAGCCGCATCTACCGCCAGTCCAGCCGGCGCGGCGATGGTTGAGGCTGAGGGCTGCCCGATAACGCCTCTGGTCTGAAAGTTGGGTTCGCCCCAAACGCTGCTGGCTGCAGGATTTTGATTTGAGGGTCCGAGCGGTGCGGAAAATTTCAGCACCCGCGTATTGTTCAGGTCCGCGACATAGAGATTATCTTGCGAATCGAACGCGAGCCCGGCAGGCGTATCGAATCCCGAGGCCGAGACGGGGCCTCCGGCATTCGGTCTATTTGAAAAAAAGTCCGGTTGACCGATAACAGCATCGGCAGCCGGCGGGGAGGCGCTATCGAGGAGCGCGGCGCTGAATCGGACAATGCGATGGTTGCCCGTGTCGGCCACCCATAAATTACCCTTCGAATCGAACGCCACGGCGCGAGGCTTGTTCAGCGTACTGCTGGAGACGCCAGCCGAAGTCACGTTGAAGCCAGGCTGGCCGTAGACCGCATCCGGTTCGACGCGCGCCGGATTGGCGAATGGATTCGGGAACCGGACCACTCGGTTATTGTTGGAATCGGCGACGTACAGGTTGCCGGTGGTCGGATCTACTGCCATGCCCAGCGGCGAGTTCAGCCCTTTCAGGCCGATGCCGAGAGGCGCCGAGAATTGTCGTCCAGGCTGCGCCAGAACGAGCGCCGGCGGGTCTCCATTCTGATAACTGCGGGCATCCTGCCAGGCCAGAATGCGGTGGTTTCCCGTATCCGAGACATAGACATGCAATTGTCCGTTGCGGAAATCGATGGCGATGCCGGCCGGGCTGTTCAACTCCATGCCTTGCACCATATTCAGACCGTTCTGCTGGAACCCGATCTGGCCGAGCACGCGGTATGCAGAAGTCGATAGCTGCGCGTACACAAAAGAGCCGCAGCTAAGCGCTATGGCCGCAACAAGCCGGGATGTTCTGAAGAATTGTGACATCTGCGTTCGAATCGGTCTTATTGGCTGAATGGGAGCTTGAATTAGTGCGGTACCACCACTGTATCGTTCGGCAATAGCGGAATATTCAGTTCCATGCGCTCACCCTTAAGGACCGCGTCGTAGTCGAACGGGAGTTTGTACTCCTTGCCGTTCTCGGTTCGAAGTACATAGATCTTTTTGCGTTTGGCATAGTCGTTCAGCCCCCCGGCTTCGCTCAAGGCCTGCAATACGGTCATGCGATAGGTATAGGGAATAGGGCCCTCTTTTTTCACCGCGCCGACAATATAGATTTTTTTGCTGTTGATTCCAGAGACGACCACGGTCACGTCCGCGGCAGGGATGTACTTTGAAAGCCGCGATGTGATGATCTTTTCGGCTTCCCGGGGCGTCAGTCCGACGACTTCGACCTCCTTGAGCAGCGGCATTCCAATCTTCCCGTCGGGGCGAACGACAGCATTGGCGACCGAGGCCTCAGGTTCTTTCCACACGGAAATCTGCAGCGTGTCGCCGGCCCCGATCTGATAGTCATCCGGCACGCCGCGCGCCTTCGATCGCGCAGACGGATCGAAGGCGCCGGGCTCACTTGTTGCGGCGGCGCCGGGGGTGTTGGGGGCCGGCGGGTGGGACAAGGCAGTTGTGGATGGGGCTGATTGGTCCGGCTGCTTTCCTGACCGAACGTATGCGATCGCCTCCTCCACCGTGCTGGCGGACCAGCCCGCATTCACTGCGTTCTGTTGGATTTGCGCATCCTGCAAGCCAAGTTTGGCGGCTTCGCGAACGTACTCGACAAGATCTTTCGGCGGCGCTTTTTGATCCTCGGCGCCATTCAGGCGAAAGCCGCCGGCAAGGAGAAAAAAACCGGCGAGGCACAACCTGAATACAGCGCTGCTATTTAGCTCCATCATTTTAAAAACCTGAATCACATTTCCATGCAGTTGCCGGACCAATGATGGTAATGCTGCTGAAAGCCTCAACCTTCATGAAATCCACGACCGAGATACCCCCGCCCCGCTCAGGGCGAAATACTGGGATTCCTTCTGAATGTTTAGTATGCGATCGGAGCCGATATTATCCTTTAGGTGGTTTATCTCCACTATGGCAGCGATCATACGATCCGGAGGGCTGGATTTGAGCGGTCCGATACGTGTTGCGGGCAAGCAAATTGCTTTACGAGAGCTGATCGCTTCAACCTCGGTTGTCGCCTGTAGTGAAAAGGAAAGCTATTGAGATATAACATGAAAGCGCTCTGTACAGGGCTTTCGGCGGTGATTTGTGCGCAGCTTGTGCTCCCGCCTGCGGACGCCCAAAATCCGCCGGCCGGCCTGAATATCGTCGTCATTGCTGGTGAAGGGGCGATCAACAACATTGGCCAGCGGGCCACGCATGACCCGGTCGTGAGGGTGGAAGACGAGAACCAAAGGCCGGTGGCCGGGGCGGCGGTTGTGTTCACAGTGCCGACCGAGGGCGCCAGCGGCGAGTTTGCAAACGGCTCGAAAAATCTGGTAGTCACGACCGACCAGCAAGGTCGGGCGGCGGCGCAGGGTTTAAAGGCGAACCAGATCACGGGCAGACTACAGATCCACGTCACCGCATCGTATCGTGGTCGAACGGCGCGAACCAATATTACCCAATTCAATATGGCTGTTCCCGGCAAGCGCTCCGGCGGCGGATCCGCCAAGAAGGTGGCGATCATCCTGGCGATCGCCGGCGCTGCCGCAGGCGGGGGCGTGGCGGCTGCGGCGCTGGGAGGAAAAAATAGTTCCAGCGGAAGTTCGCCAACGCCGGCGGCTCCTGCCATCAGCATCACGCCCGGCACGGGCACGGTTGGTCCACCTCACTAAAACATGCGATTTTATTACGCGTTATTGGCATCATCTGCAGCGCTATTGCTGTCCTGCCGGCTGGTCAATGCTCAGAGCTCGTCGCCATCTCTGGTAGGCATTCCATTACTGGGGTTTGTCTACGACGGCAATCTGAAAGCGATCCGGCCAATCCTGGGCGTTCCCGGAGCGGCTGCGGTGGGCGCCCCGCTCGACATTGGCTTTGCAGTGGCGCATGCCGCTGCGGCAGCGCAACTGCGGTTTGTACTGGCGACGTCCGCTGATGATGGTCGCGTCCGCCTGGCGCGAATTCCACAGAGCGCGCCGATGGTTCGCCTGATCGAGGGCGCGCTGGTCTCTCCGGATCGCGTGGTCCTCAGTCCATCGGCGCGCGCGGCGTTGCTTTACAGTCAAAGCGCGGCGCGCCTTCAGGTCCTCACCGGATTGCCGGATGCGCCTGCCGTGACCGAGGAGCTTGCAGTGGACGGTCTGGGCAGCGCCGCGGATCTGGCTGTCAGCGATGACGGCGCATTGGTTCTGTTCGTCACGGACTCCAATTCGGTTTGGCTGTTCAATGCAAATTCCGGCTGGATGCAGCTCTCGATTCCCGGCGTCATGGCCGCTGTTTGCTTTCGGCCGGATGGAGGCGACGGGCTGGCTGTATCGCGCAGCGGCGAACTGTATCTGATTCGGGCGGGCGGCGCGACCTCTTATTACGGCCAGATCGCGGGCGATCAGATCTCGAATCCGGTAGCGGTTCGGCTCTCGCGCGACGGGCGCCGCGCGCATGTCGCGTACGCGGAGGGATTGATTGCAGAGTTCGACTCCGCGAGCGGGCTTTGGAAAACCATTTCGTGCGACTGCCGGCCGACCGCTTTGGATGCGGTAAATTCCGCAGCGATGTTTCGCGTCAATGATCTATCGACGGGCCCGGTGATGCTTTTCGACGGATCGGGAGCGAATCTGCGCATGTGGTTTGTTCCGATCGAACGGCCGTCGTCGGGCGCTCCGGAGAACGCTCAATGAGCCGGAAACGCGCTGTATTCTGTAGCGTCCTGGCGATACTACTTCGGGCCGTTGCGTCGGCGCAGAGCACGGCGCCGGCTGTCACGGTGATCAGTCCGTCGACAGCGCCGGCAGGCAGCCCCGGCGTGGTGCTGGTGGTCAGCGGGACAAATTTTCAGCTAGGGTCTGTGGTCGCATGGAACGGCGCAGCGATTCCGACTACGTATTTCAGCAGCACTCAATTGACCGCGAGTATTCCGTCCCCCATATTGGCGAATCCAGGTTATGGAACGATCACCGTTATCAATCCAGGCGGCGTTTCATCCAATGGCCTGATATTCACCGTGACGGGCTCGGCGGTAACGATTACGACCTCAGCGGTTCCGCAAGGCGCGCCCGGCGCAGCATACGCGTTTACCTTGACCGCAACAGGCGGGGCCCCGCCGTATACCTGGTCCACCACTGCTGTAGCTCCCGGATTGGCGCTGAATTCCTCCGGCGCCATTGCCGGGACTCCAACGACCGCGGGCACGTTCAATTTCACCGCCCAGGTGACCGACAGCGCTGGCCAGGCGGCGTCCAAAACATTCTCGATCACAATTACGGGATCATCAGCATTCTCGATTATGACTGCGAGTCCGTTGCCCGGCGGGATGGTGGGACAGAACTATATGCAAGTTCTGACTGCAAGCGGCGGGACGCCGCCGTATCGATGGACCGTCGGGCCAGGTCTTCCGACCGGCATGACGCTCGATCCGGCAAGCGGCGCGATCAGCGGAATTCCGACGGCCAGCGGAGTCTTCGATTTCACGGTTCAGGTAACCGATGCTGCGCAGTTATCCGCTTCGCGAGAGTTTGCGCTGACGATCAATTCAGCGCCGCTCAAGATCACGACAGCGCCGCCGCTGTTCAGCGGCACGGTTGGAGTCGCCTACGCGCAAACGTTTTCGGCCTCGGGCGGCGCGCCGCCTTACCGTTGGACCGTGCTGTCCGGCAACACCGGTGGTTTAACGCTAGATCCGTCATCCGGCGCGCTCCGTGGCACTCCGACGACCGCCGGGACATTCGACTTCACGATCCAGGTCTCTGACAGCGCCGGGGCGCAAGTTTCACAACCGTTCTCTGTAGTCGTGAATCCGCCTACACTGACGATTCCAACCGGCGCAACATTGCCGAGTGGCGCCGTCGGCGCCTCGTATCGGCAGACGTTTACGGTTGTGGGCGGCACGGCGCCTTATACGTGGTCGCTAACGAACGGCGGGGCGCCCGGGTTAAGCTTTGACGCATCGACGGCGACCCTTTCGGGCACTCCCCTTACTCCAGGAGCATTTACCTTAACGCTTCTGGTGCGGGACGCCGCCGGGGCGAGCGGGACCAAAACATTCACGCTCACTGTCAGCCCCTCATCGCTGACCATAACGACCGCGTCGCAACTCGCGGAGGCCACCCTGGGCGCGGCGTTTTCGCAATCGATGACAGCGTCAGGCGGAGTACCGCCGTATACATGGTCTACAAATGGATTGCCGGACGGATTGGCCATCGATCCGGCAACCGGCGTGATCAGCGGGATCCCGGCTGCGGCAGGGACGTATTCGTTCACCGTACGCGTGACGGACAGCGTCAGGACCACATATGTCGATTTATTCCGGATCAATGTGAGCCTGCCGCCGACTCCGTCGGCGGTAATCTCGAACTTGCCCGCGAGCGCGCAACCTGCCGAGCAGCTTCCCTTTCAGATCTCCCTGAGCTCGCCATTCCCGGCGCTGATCTCCGGGCAGGCGCTGCTGAGCTTCGCTCCTGACAGCGGCGGCGGCGATAGCACGATTCAGTTTGCATCCGGCGGCCGGAGCGCCGACTTCACGGTTGCGGCCGGGACTTTGAACGCGGTGTCGGCGACGCGCCTTGCATTGCAGACCGGAACTGTGGCTGGGACTATTACCGTATCCCTGCGGCTGCTGGCGGGGGGGATTGATATTACGCCTACGCCAGCCCCGTCCGTCACGATCCGTATCGAGCGCGCCGCCCCCGTGATCCAAAGCGTGCGACTCATTCGGGGAGGCAATGGGTTCAATATCGAAGTAACGGGTTTTTCCACAGCCCGAGAGGTGACCCAAGCCACCTTTACCTTCAGCGTCGCCGGTCAAACTTCGACCCTGACAGTACCAGTAGAGAATTTATTTAATGCTTGGTTTCAGGACGCTTCTTCCGGGCAGTATGGCAGTCAGTTCGTCTTTACCCAACCATTTACGGTACAGGGTGACGCCAATGCAGTTACGCCGCAGAGTGTGACGCTGACGAATCGTCTCGGATCTGCGACCGCCAACATCCCGCAATAGGCTCTCAGCGACGCCGCGTCCCAGCCAACGCGGCGGCGGGGAAGAAGATGGGGCCCTCGAGCGAACCTATTGGACCGTAGACATGCGTTCACGGACTTGCTTGGTGACAACGTAGTCATGAATGTGACAGCCAATCCCGAACTGACGGATGGCTTCTACGCGCTCTACCCAAATCACCTGAACGCGGCATTCGAGCGTAAGATGTTCATCCGCTGCTCCGGGCGTCCAGGCGGGGATATCGATCGAGCAGCTCAGCATTTCACCGGGTGAAAACGATTCGGGAGAATAGCAATAAAAACCGCTGGAACTTATGTTATTTGTGCAGGTCGCAATCGGGAGTTCCCCCGGTTGACGTGCGAGCCGAACGGGCCAACGCACCTCTACACGGCCTTGTCTTCTTCGTTCAGTGAAGCTGGTCATCACAGGAGGCAGGAGCGCTGCCGTTTTGTATCGCACACCAAAGTACCCGTGATCAGCAGTTTATCTGCCAGCCTCTATTTCCTGGAATTGTGTGGAAGTATTTTGAGAATCTATTCCGATTTGTTTCATTAGAGGGCTTCTCGGTCCGCCGATGATGCCGTTTGGTGGCGTGGTTTGAGTCTTTACGGCTAGGCGTCTAGACTAGGCGTACTAAGATAGTACTAAGGACTAACAAACCTTGACATTTTTTGGAATGGCGCTATTCTGAAGCGTCAAGCGACATTTCTGTAACTTCCGTGGGCAAAAACACAAACTAATGGGACACCGTGTCGGTATCACTCTATGCATCGTATCGTCGGACGGGACGATTGCCGACTTAGTGCGGGAACTCATCAGTGAGCACTCAGATATTGACTGGGAGCTGAGCAATATCCGTCCTGGCGCGACGGTCAGCGCCGGAGACGATCTTTACATATTTGACTTTTCGCCGGACATTGCGTTGCCGCAGTGCGCTGCCTGGGGCCGCACGCATTTTGTCGTTCTGCGCCGGAAAGAAATTTCCCTTTTTTGCGATCTGCATCCCGAGGTCGGGGCGGGCATACTGCTGAAGCCGTTAACCAGGCCGGTTCTACGGGCGATCTTGGGTCAGGTCATTGCGTCCCGGAGGTCGTCGCGGGGCGATGACGTCCGGGCCTTGCGTTTAGATCGCGACGAGCTTCTGCAATGCCTCATTCACGCCAATCTGAAGCTGCAGGAGTATGATCAGGAGCGCACGAACTTCCTGACCCGGGCCATACATGATTTCCGTGCGCCGGTTTCGGCGCTGACCGGCTATTGCGGGTTGCTTCTGGAAGGGCAATTAGGTCCTCTTACATCGCAACAGAGAGAAGTTTTGGAGCGAATGCTCAAGAGCGCCAAGCGTTTAGGACGAATGTCGAACGCCATGTTCCAGTTAGGCGTCAGCGGCCATATTGAACAGCAGCCAAACTTTCAATGGGCCGACATTCGGGAGTGTATTGAGCAGGCTCTTCATGAGGTGGCCCAATTTGCCGATGAGAAGCACATTGAAATCTTTGTGGATATTCCCCCGCCCGGCGGGTTGTTGTATTTTGAGCCGGGCCAAATCGAGCAGGTGCTGGTGAATCTACTAGACAATGCATGCAAGTTTACGCCGCGGCATGGCTGGATCGCGATTAAGGGATATCCATACTTCTGGGACCGCCGGATTCCAAATCTAAACGGAACGATTGACCAGGAGCGGAGATTCAGGCGATCACAAGAGCCGAATGCGTATCGAATCGATATTCAGGATTCGGGGCCAGGCATTCGGCCGGAACATCTGGACTCAATGTTTGAAGATTATACGTCGTACGCCGTTCGGGACGATCGCTCCGGCGCCGGTCTGGGGCTTGCGATCTGCAAAATGATCATCACTCAGCATCGAGGCAAAGTATGGGCCGAGAGCCGGCCGGAAGGCGCGTTATTTTCCTTTGTGCTCCCCATGCAGCAGGAGCCGGCCGCCGAATGCGTCTCCGAAGCGGATTGCAGAATGGGGCTGCGAAATGCATAGCCAGAAGCGTTCCATGGACAACCTGAATAGCACGATTCTGGTGGCTGAAGACGAACCTGAAGTCCGAGGGTACTTTGCGATGGCGCTCCGGTGTATGGGCTATCGCGTCGAAGTGGCCGAGGACGGAGAGGAAGCCCTGGCCTGCTTGAGAGAGCGGCGACAGATCGCCGCGGTTTTGCTCGATATTGTGATGCCGCGAAAAGACGGCATCGAAACGCTTCGCGAGATCCGGCGCGACCGCTATGATCTCCCGGTTATTATGATTTCGGACGGCTCGTGCACGACGAACGTTGTTGAGGCCATGAAGTGCGGGGCGACCGACTTTTTGGGCAAACCGGTGGTCCACGAGGACCTCAAGAACGCGCTGACCAAGGCCTTGGACAATGCCGGCAGGTTGTCCGCCCCGGCGGCGCCGACAGCACAGCGCTCCGTCTTTTTTGGCTCGAATGCGCGCATGCGCGCCATTCAGCAGCTGGTGCGGCAAGTCGGCATGTCCGACGCGCCCGTGTTGATCCAGGGAGAGACAGGGTCGGGCAAGGAAGTGCTTGCGCGGGAACTCCACGCCAATTCACATCGCGCGGAAAAACCCTTCTTGAAATTGAATTGCGCGGCGCTGCCTTCCGAGCTGGTGGAAAGCGAGCTGTTCGGCTACGAGCGAGGAGCATTTACCGGCGCTTTTCAGAAGAAGGCAGGGATGTTCGAGCTCGCAAACGGCGGCAGCATTCTGCTGGACGAAATCGGCGATATGGATTTTAAACTCCAGGCAAAGCTTTTACAGGTCCTGCAAGACCAAGAGTTCCAGCGCATCGGCGGCAAGGAAACGGTCCGGGTGGATGTGCGGGTGATTGCGGCGACCCATCAAGACCTGGAAAAGGCCATCGCCGAGCGCGCCTTCCGCGAGGATCTGTATTATCGGCTGAATGTCTTGAATTTTCACCTGCCTCCCTTACGCGACCGTCGCGAGGATATCATCCCGCTTGCCGAGTTTCTGATAAGAAAACACGGGGGGGAGTCGATCCCGGCGCTCACTCCTATGCTGAAGGAGACGTTGTTGGTGTACTCGTGGCCAGGCAATATTCGCGAGCTCGAGAACGTGATGCGCCGGCTTGTAGTATTGCGCGATCAGGATATGATCGCCCGAGAAATTCAAATGAAAATGGCTCGCATGGTCGCTGCTCGGCCTGCCGAAGCCGCGCTGCCGGCAGAACCCGCGTCCGTGCTCGAGCAAGTAACGAAGGCGAAGCATCACGCAGAACGCGAGGTCATTCTCAGCGCGCTGGATGCGACACGGTGGAATCGGAAACAAGCGGCCGCATTGTTGAAGGTCGACTATAAGGCCCTGCTGTACAAAATGAAAAAGTTGGGCATTGACGGCTCAAAGCAGGGAACAGCTGCAATAGGTGAGCCGCGGGCGCTCGAAGCGAATTATACAGCGGGCGTCTAAAGCCTGCGTTGACATACGCTTGCAGTAGTTTAATTACTCTCCATACATCCTCTTTTAGTGGCCCCCGACCTGCAGAACAGGTTGTATCCACATGATTGGGGTTCCATGCGCCCGCCGCCGAGCGATTGTGACGTATACCGTATTTCTCCTGCTCGAAACGGTGTGCGCCAAACCCGTGCTTCAGCACGAGGCTCATGTCAGCGCCGATATTTCTGGCGGGGTGAACGCTACTGCCAATCACACGTTTGTAGAGCATCCGGTCATGGATGTGCCTGAGCCGGCGACATATATTGTAGTCGGAACGGCGCTGATCGCATTCTCGGTAGCGGTGCATATGGTCCGGCGGCGGCGCGCAGCCCGCATATGTGATCGCGCCGCTGATGCCTCCGAGACCGGCCCGGATTCCGAAGCAGTCCCTGCTCTACACCCCAACCGGTAGCGCTACGCGCGGAAACGCGCCTTTGCGGCGGGTGAAAGAAATTGTTCAGCGTCGTGAAACCGGCAACCAGTATAACGTCGCCATGACTCCGCTTTGTGATGCCGTCGATGCGGAAGCGATGAGGATATTCGGCGAGTGAAGATACGTATATCCAATCATCATTCCCCAATGCGGTCCGAACGCCTTTTGTGTGGACGCATGCGCAGTCCAGCTGCCCTCATTGGAAAACCTTGGACCGACTAGTCGCACATAACCGAAGGCGCCGGATGCCGAAATAGATCGGCCGGGCCGCTGCCACGTCCAGGCAACCGAGATGACATCCGTCGCATTCGCTCCCAAGCCGTACATGTCCGCAACAGGGCGTTCATACGACGCCAATAGGGTATGGGCGTAGCCCTTAAATCCGATTCCGGCTCTCCACGGCGCTTGTATGCCTTGCGAGACCGCGATGGTCTCCCGCAAAGGACTGATGAACCCGGCCCCGAGTCCGGCCCGCACAAACCAGCGCCTGCTGAGGGTGTGTCCAATCGTTACCATCGCTTGTGTACCGTACGCATCTTGATATTTCGATATGGTTCGGGTGGTAGAGGCGCTGAGCGACAGAACGGTCCGGGGCGTGAGCGAGTACGACCATGCCACGCTGCCCAGCCCGGATGTCGTCGCCGGCACGACGTTGTTCGGACCGCTGCTCGAACCATTGCTTCCGGGGCTGAAATATTGTGCGCGAATTATCTGTAGCGACGCCTGATAGGTCGAGCGAGAGGAAGAGGCGTAAGACACGGACGCCCCAGCCGATGCGGCGAGAATGCGACTGCCATACAGAACTGCTGTTTCCGGCGAGGTTGCGAGCGGCGCGGATGTAAATAACGCCGCCAAGGCCGCGTTATCGGACCGACCGGTCAACACTGCGGCGGCCAAATCGTCAAATGTCGACTCGACCTTCGACGCACTGGCATACGGGGTGGTTGCGAATAGAAGCTGGCTGAAGTCGCTGATGACCCCCTGCGCTGAACCCGCCGCGGTCCACTTTGCGCCAAATGTTTTTTTGCCCGAAAATGCGACCGAATGATTCAACGACTGATATGTCGGACCACTCAGCGTGTGAACAAACATCGGGGAATACGTGAGCGACATAATGGCCGTTTGGCTCTGCCGCAACCAGCCCACTGTAGCGGAGGTCTGCAGCGTGGACAGATCGGAAGTGCCGCTGCCGAAGACGCCGGTCGGGAAGACGCCATACGGGTTTGAAAAATACGATCCGGAGACGGAAGCGCCGTACAGGTGGAGGCCCGATGTAGTCGAGCTCAGTGGATTAAAGGTCTCCATCTCAAAGCTCTGGCCGCGAAGGATCACCGCGCAAGCCAGCGCCACCGTCACAGCGCCGAGAAATAATTGTCGCAATTTCATCGTATTACTCTCTTTGGCCCCGCCGGCCGACATCCGGCAGCCCGGGCCATAAGCCGCAATCGGCCGACTCTGGCATGGCGCCGCTCCGCACAGGCAGGTTCGCGTTCAGCATCATTTCTTCACAAAGTAGATCGGCATTTCAGGTCAATTCAAAATCGTCGTGAGAGGCGCACAGGAGTCAATTCTCGAGTGCACGCATGCTGCCGATGCAGATAAAAAGCGAACCGATCCTTAGGAGTTTGCGCTAGAAACGCCGGACAGGCAATCGCCCGTTTAGCCGGACCGATGCCGGTCGCCGCATCAGGCGCTGGGAAGGGCAAGACGACCATCCTGTTCTGCTTAGCCGCGCCAGACGTGGCATCTTGAATGCTACGGTCGGCAGGAACAGGATTCGTGTGTTCATCGGAGGAGGCACGATTTGGTGAAGGATTGGCGCTGTACGGTTTTCATTGCGCTTCTGGCTGTGGCGGCGTGCGCTCACGCCGCGATCGCGGTTGACGTCAACATCTCCCAAGATCGCAGTTCATCGAGTACGACAATTGTAAGCCCCACTTTTACGACCGTAAGCGGCAATGAGCTGCTGTTGGCCTTCATCGAGACAGACTATTTGTCGGGAACAAATACTACTGTTCGGAACGTCGCCGGCGCCGGCCTTGTTTGGACGCTGGTGGTCCGATCCAATGGACAGCGGGGCACATCGGAGATCTGGCGCGCGTTTGCGCCATCACCGCTGACGAATGTCTCTGTGACGGCCACGCTCTCGCAACGGGTGCTTTCCTCGATGACCGTAATGACGTTCACCGGCGTCGATACCTCGGGCGTCAACGGTTCAGGAGCAATCGGGGCGACAGCCAGTAGAAACGGCGGGTCCGGAGCTCCGAGCGCGTCTGTTATCACGACCCGGGCGAATTCCTGGGTCTTCGGCGTAGGAAATGACTACGATAATGCTATCGCCCGGACTGTCCCGGCCGGGCAATCGCTGGTTCACCAATATCTCACGCCAGCGGGAGACACCTACTGGGTTCAGATGCAGAATGCGCCGACGCCGATAAGCGGGGCGACCGTCACGATCAATGACGCCGCACCGACGTCTGATCGGTGGAATCTGGCCGTCTGCGAGATTTTACCGCCGGCGGTCGCAACCCAGACGTGGAGCATTTCGGGCTCAATTACTCCCAGCGCTGCGGGGAGCGGCGCAACGATCACTCTAACCGGCGCCGCGAGCGCAACGACTACAGCCGATGCATCCGGAAATTATAGCTTTAGCGGCGCGCCGGATGGAAACTATACCGTAACGCCCGCCAAGAATGGCTATACCTTCGACCCAGTCAGCCAGTCCCTTACGATTAATGGCGCCAACGCGACTGCGATCAATTTTACTGCCACGGCGATACCCACCTGGAGCATTTCCGGAACCATCAGCCCGGCTTCAGCCGGAGCATCCGCCACGGTAACGCTGAATGGCGCCGCAAAAGCGACCACTACGGCGGATGCTGCAGGCAATTACAGTTTTACTGGTCTCGCAAATGGCGCCTATACAGTAACGCCCTCGAAAGCGGGCTATACGATGATGCCAGCGTCTCAATCAGCAACAGTTTCCAACGCAAACGTGTCGGGCGTGAATTTCACAGCTCAGACAGCATCCGTGGGTTCGCTCGGCATTGACATTAAGGTTTCAACGGATGGGACCGCGGCTGCGCCCAGTATTACCAGTCCGGCATTCTCGACCACTGTGGGCAACGAGCTACTGTTGGCCTTCATTGCAACTGACTATCTCGCTGGCGCGAACACGACAGTCACTAGCGTTTCTGGCGGCGGACTGACCTGGAATCTCGTAGTTCGGTCAAATGGGCAGGCCGGCACATCCGAAATCTGGCGCGCATTTGCGGCCGGGCCGCTGAGCAATATTTCGGTAACCGCTTCGTTGTCGCAAAGCGTTATCTCCTCGATCACGGTGGTCAGTTTCACTGGCGCGGATACGTCAGGGGCAAACGGTTCTGGAGCGATCGGCGCCATCGCAAGCAAGAACGCCGCGTCAGGGGCGCCGGGCGCCTCGCTCGTGACGACTCGCAACAATTCCTGGGTCTTTGGCGTCGGCAACGACTACGACAGAGCGGTCGGTCGGACGGCAGGAACCGGCCAGAGTATTGTTCACCAATATTTGACGCCGGCCGGCGACACATATTGGGTGCAGATGCAGAATAGTCCAACTCCGGCAGCCGGAGCAACGGTCAGCATCAACGATACCTCGCCGACTTCGGACCGGTGGAATCTCAGTCTCTGCGAAGTCCTGCCGGCCGCTTCCGGAGTCCCTGACGCCACGCCGCCGACTGTGTCCGTCATCGCGCCGGCCCAGGGCGGCATTGTGACCACCTCATCTACACTTTGGGCCGTAGCCTCCGATAACGCATCCGTCGCCGGCGTACAGTTTTTCCTCGACGGCGCTCAGCTCGGGTCGGAAGTAACCACCCCTCCGTACTCAATGGTTTGGGATACCAGCACTGTTGCCAATGGGCAGCACACGATAACGGCCCGGGCGCGGGACACTGCCGGAAATACGGCGATGTCCGCCGCTGTTTCCATCACCGTGGACCGCTCAGGAAATCCAGCCGTGATGGGCAGCTGGTCGTCTGTGGTAAACATTCCCACCGTTGCGGTAAACCTAATTCTGCTGAACAACAACAAAGTCCTGCTGTATCAGGACGGCATGACGCCGACGGTCTGGGATTACATCAATAACACCTTTCAGAATATTCCGACGTCCGCAGATCTCTTTTGCTCCGGCCACGCTCTGCTCGCCGACGGGCGTGTTCTCGTCGCTGGCGGCTACGGCGGAAGCGGCAGCAATATCGGAATCGCAAATGCGGAAATCTTCGATCCATCGACGAACAAATGGACCGCGGTTCCGAACATGGCGTACAAACGCTGGTATCCGACGGCGACAACGCTTTCAGACGGCCGTGTTCTGGTGACGGCCGGATGGCAGACCGCAAGTCATACCAACGCCGGAGTTCCTGAGATTTATGATCCGGTCACGAATAAATGGACCCAACTGCCCAACGCCTACAATCCGTTCGAAACGTACCCCTTCATGTATTTGCTGCCGGATGGCCGGGTGATTCACGTTGGTGGATCCGAATATGCCGTGGTGACGGATATTCTTGACTTAAATACGCAGTCCTGGTCAGTTGTCGACCCGAACATTGTTGATGGCGGAAGTTCCGCCATGTATGTGCCGGGGAAAATCATGAAAGCCGGCAGCGCGGCTGACAGTCAGGACGTGGGCGCATCGACAAACACCACGTATGTGCTCGATATGACGCAGCCCTCGCCGAAATGGCAGCAGACCCCTTCGATGGTTTATCCGCGAAGCTTTCTGAACCTTACGACGTTGCCGGACGGAACAGTTCTGGCGACCGGCGGCGAAACAGATAAAAACGGCGGGAACATCGCAAATGCAGTATATGCGGCGGAATTGTGGTCGCCTCAGACGCAGACCTGGACCACGATGGCGTCGATGCACACTCCGCGCGAATACCACTCAACGGCAGTGTTGCTGCCAGATGGCCGCGTGCTGGTGTCCGGCATGGGCTCCGATTTCGGCCAGGTTCCAGACGAGAAGAATGCAGAGTTCTTCTCGCCGCCCTACCTGTTCAAGGGCGCGCGGCCAGCGATTACCCAGGCGCCGGCGCAAATCCAATACGGTTCCACATTTTTCGTCGGCACGCCTGATGCTGCAAGCATTGCCAGCGCGGTATTGATCCGGACCGGAGCGGTGACGCACTTCTTCGATGAGAATGCTCGGTTCGTGCCTTTAGCATTTCAACAAACTGCGGGCGGGCTCACGATATCCGCCCCAGCGAACGGGAACCTTGCGCCTCCGGGCTACTATATGCTGTTCCTCGTCAACAGCAATGGCGTGCCCTCGGTCGCTCCCTTCGTGCAGATTCAGTAGTGACGCTTTGCCGCAAGCGCGCTTTTAGGCTCACTGACGGGGCGAGGCTGCTTCCACAAGTAGTAAACGGCAGGATAGACGAGAAGCTCAAGCGCAAATGAGGCTAGCAAGCCCCCCACCATGGGGGCGACAATTCGTTTCGCAATTTCAGATCCCGTGCCGGTCGAAACCAGAGTTGGCAACAGTCCGACGACAGCGGCTGTTACGGTCATCAGTTTCGGCCGCATCCTCTTTGCCGCTCCGTCGATAATCGCGTCTTTCAGCTCGGCAGACGTTTTTACGGCGTTGTTGCGGCGTGCGGCGCTGTATGCGAGGTCGATGAACAGCAACATGAATACGCCCGTTTCTGCATCCAGCCCCATTAACGCGATCATTCCAACCCAAGCGGCGATGGAAACATGATAGCCGAGCGCATACATCATCCACAGCGCGCCCACAAGCGAAAACGGGACCGCCAACAGCACAACACCGGTCCTTACAAACGATTTCGTGTTCAGATACAGCACCGCTATCAACAGCGCAAGCGTCGCCGGCGCCACGATTCGTAGCTGCGCCTTCGCGCGCAGCATGTTTTCGAACTCGCCCGCCCATTCGAGCCAGCATCCGGGAGGCGTGGCGATCGTGTTCATGACCGCCTGCGCTTTTGAAACATACGTCCCGATGTCATCAGAATCCGTATCTATGTATACGTACGACGCAAACATAGCGCCTTCGGTGCGCAGCATCCCGGGCCCGCGCGTTGGGCGGATATGCGCAATTGCGCCTAGCGGAACATGCTCTCCGCTGCTGTTGAGAATCGTAATGCGCTCGATTTCTGCGACGCTGTCCCGAAATTTCTTCGGATATCGGACGGTTACCGGATATTGCGCCCGGCCATCGAAGAGACGCGTCGCCTCCGCGCCGCCAATTGCGCAGTGGATCACATCCTGGACGTCCGTCATTTGCAGTCCATACGCTGCCAGCTTGTCGCGATCAACGTCAATATCGAGGTAATATCCTTCCTGCGCACGTTCTGCAAACACCGAACGCGTTCCAGCAACTGGTTTCAGCCGTGCTTCCACCTGCCGGGCGATCCGTTCCGCCGCGCGCGCATCTGGTCCGAGAACCTTCACCGCCAAGGGCGTCCGCGCGCCTGTCGTGAGCATCTCGGCGCGCCCGCGCACCGGCATCGTCCAGGAGTTCACCAGGCCGGGCAACGCGGTCGCGCGATTCATTTCGGCGAGCAGTTCGTCATACGTGATCCGGTCGCTGGCGAAGCGCCGGAACAGCAAGTCCTTCAACCATTCCGGCGACCAGCCGGAATACCAGCGATGCCGTTCCCGCCACTGCTCGCGCGGTTTTAACACGACGGTGGTCTCGATCATGTTGAGGGGCGCCGGATCTGTCGAGGTCGCCGCCCGACCCGCCTTGCCAAAAACGCTCGCCACCTCTGGGAAGCCTCGCAGCACGGCATCCTGTCTATGGAGCAGCTGCGCGGCCTCACTGACGGGGATGCCGGGCAGCGTAGTCGGCATGTAGAGGAGAGTTTCTTCGTTTAATGACGGCGCCCATTCGCGGCCAAGCCGGAAGTACAGTGGAGCCGTACCGGCCATCAGCACAATCGCGATTGCAATCGTTGTCTTGGGATACAGGAGAACACGACGTAATACTCGCTCATATATGGCGTACAGCGTACGCCATAGATGCGATTGCCCTTCCCGCCGGTACGCGCCGACCAGCATGGAGTTGGCTATGGAAGCGAGCCATCGCGGCCGAAATACAATAGGGTTCAAGCGGCTGAAGACGCTGCGCAAGGCGGGGGCAAACGTCAGCGACAGAGCCGCGGCTGCGGCCATCACGATCGTTTTCGCGGCTGCCATGGGCCGGAACAAGCGCCCCTCCTGACCCGTGAGCGCAAATACGGGCAGGAACGTCACCGCGATTGCGAGCAACGACAAGAATACGGCAGGAACTACCTCCTGCATGGCTTCAATCAGAACAGGGCGCGCGTCGCCTGCAACGCCAGCCATACTCAGCCGCCGGTGCGAATTTTCCACTTCGATAATGGCTCCATCCACCAGCACGCCGGTCGAGAGAACCATTGCGGCCAGCGACATAATATTCAGATTCACGCCGAGCCAGTACATCGGTCCCATCGCAATGAGCAGCGTTGCCGGGATAATCGCCACGGCCGCAATCGCGGATGGAAAATGTTGCAATGAAATGATAATGACGAGCGCAACCACGCATGCGGCCAGCAGCAACTCATTACGAAACGTTGCGAGCGACCGTTTGATCAGGTCCGAGCGATCGTACGTCGTTACAATACGCACTCCGGCCGGTAGGGACCGTTCGAATGCGTGGAGCCGTTCTTTCACACGGCGGACGGTTTCTGACGCGTTCTCACCAGCGCGCATGACCACAATCCCGCCCACGACTTCTCCGGCGCCGTCGAGATCGGCTATACCCCAGCGCGTCTGCGGAACGGCTTCCACGTGCGCAATGTCACGAAGCAACACAGGCGCAGGCGCTAATCCCATTTCCACTTTGTAGGGATGATCCGGATGAACGACAATCCGCTCCAGATCTTCAATACTATGCGCCAGCCCAAGGCCGCGCACCGTGTATCGCCGGTCTGAAAACTCGATTACCCGCGCGCCGGCATTAGCATTGGATTTGCGGACGGCTTCGACAACAGCCTTAAGAGAAATGTCGTTGTCTTCCAGAAAGGTGGGATCAACGGTAACCTGGTATTCCCTTTCAAAGCCACCGACGCTGGCGACTTCCGCGACGCCAGGCGTCGCTTTGAGCGCGGGTTGCAACTGGAAGTCCTGGAGCGCCCTGAGATCCGCAAGCGACCGCCTTCCAGCAGAATCGATGAGCGCATATTGGAAGACCCAACCGACGCTGGTCGCCTCGGGCCCTATTTCCACACGCGCGTCTGCCGGCAGTAATGAACCGGTTCTCGACAACGCCTCTGATACCTTTTGTCGGGCCCGGAAAAAGTCCGCGCCGTCGTCAAAAATCACATATATCAGGGCATACCCGGATTCCGTGTACCCGCGAACCGTCTTCACTTGCAGGGCGCCCAGGAGAGCCATCGTAAGCGGATACGTAACCTGCGCTTCCACCAGCTCAGCCGGCTGAGCCCAGTTCGCATACACGATGACTTGGGTATCCGAAACGTCGGGGAGAGCGTCGACCCGCTGCCGGGGCAGTGTCCAGACTCCAACCGCCGCAATGAGACACCAGCTTGCAATGACGATGAAACGGTGCGTAGCCGACCAGCGAACAATGGAGGCAAGCATCAGGACGAGCTCAGGTCAGCACTCAACGTGTAATTGCCGCAGCGCGCAATTGCGATTCGGCATCGATCAGGAACGTTGCCGAAGCGACGACGCGTTCTCCGCTCTGCAATCCGCGTCGAATCTCGGCTACGCCGTTGGCGCGCAGCCCGAGCTCAACCGGTTTGGGCTCAAACAGATCGCCCGGCTTTGCGACGAAAACGATTGCCGTTTCGCCATTTTCGATAACAGCGCTTTCGGGTATGGCAAGCGCCCGCCGGACTGGACAGCGCAACTCCACATTGGCAATCATGCCGGGCCAGATATCGGCTTCGCCATTCGGGAAATCCACTTTTACTCGTAGCGTCTGCGTCCGTTCATCGAACTGCTGGGTGGCTTCACGAATCCTGCCGCGCCACACCTTTCCAGGGTGCGACGGCAATGTCGCATACGCGGGCGCGCCGATCTTTGCGAACTGCATATCGGGGGTTCTGATATCGGCCAGGACGGAAAGAAGAGACAGATCAACATATGTATATAGGTCGTTTCCTTTCTCAACGCGCTGCCCTGGTTGCGGTACAGACAAGAGAACAAGAGGTTTGAGGGCGCGAACGATCGTGACCTCCGATATCCGCAAGTCTGAAGCAGATGAAGTAGATAACGACAATATTGCATCTGCACGGCGCAGCCGTGGACCGCCGACAGCGCTAATTGTGCGATACACTTCACGCACAGCGCCCGCCTGTTCGGAAGCGAATCTGGACGGCGCGCCGAAGTAGACGTGGCCGACTGCTCGGATCGTCTTTTCGAGCGCCACTTCGTGAACCTCGGCGACACGGATGCCTAGCGTACGCTGATATTCCGGACGGACTGTCACGGGCGCCCGCCCACTGCTTGCAAGGCTTTTATCACTTTCTCGATAAGCGCCCGTCGGCGTCAGAAGCATTCCACATACCGGGCAGTTGCCCGGTGCGTTTTGTATGTATGCGGGATGCATGGGGCACCGATATGCGGCGGCGATTGCCGCCGGAGGATGGAAAGTGCGAGGGATGCTTATCCATACACTGAACCCCAAAACGGCGATCGGAACCAGTACTATGACCGTCTTCATGTCGATTCAGCTCCGACATTCGCTAGCGAGGCGGCTGGAATGCGGCAAACGACTTACGGCAAGTGCATTACCATTACTACGATGCTATGAGGCAGAGAATAGAGCGCGGCTCATTTCAGCCGGCTGATCCGATCGCCACACTATGACCACAGTTTGACGACGTTTCATGATGTGAACCGCCATCGGCTATTGCGGGATAGATCTCTCCGATAGAACGAAACCGGAAGTCGGAGAGCAAGCGATTCAGTTTGCGTTCGACAGAACCCAGACCGGCGTAGGTCCGCAAGCGCGAAAGAAAACCGCTTGCGATCCTCGGCTGCTTCGGATCAATCTCCCACGGATGCACATACATGCACACGGGCTTACCTTCTTGCTCATTGACGCGGCGAATCCCGGCGGCCGTATATCTGTACGGCAAAAGGCGAAAATATGCGCCGCCTCCAATCGGGGCTATATTATGAGTGCTGAGCTGAACGGTGGCGGGAGGAATTTCCTGAATCGGACCGGACGGCGTATGCACGATGGTCGCGTGGCGACTGAAGCCGGGAATGCCATATCGATCATGGCAGATGGGATAAACGCTCGAATCGTGAGAAAAATTGCACTCAGCTAAAATATCGAAAGCCCAAAGACATTTGTCCGTAATCGAGTAACTGGGGGCTCTGTAGCAAGTGGGGCTGATTCCGCAGGCATCCTCGATTGCCGCCACTGCGCAATTCGTGTCTTCGCGAAATTCAGCCGGTGAGAGCGTATAGACCAACCGGTGAGTATTGCTGTGGCATCCGATCTCGTGCCCGTAACTGGCGATCAATCGAACAATGCCAGGCTGGCGGTTTGCAATCCAGCCCAGGATAAAAAATGTTGCGGATACGTTGTGTGCATGAAGCAAATCCAGGATGCGGCGAATCTGATCTTCGAGCCGGGAGGGAAATGTTCGCCAGCGTCTGGTCGGAGCATCAGCTTGAAGTTCAGTCGGGTGGAAATATTCTTCTACATCGACGGTAAATGCATTGAGCATGTGCTACGCTAGCCAGCTCTCCGGTACTTCAGCAGCGTCACTGCCGCGCGGTACACCAAAGAAAAGGTAATAAGAACCAGGCTGTCTGCGAACCGTTGGAAGATAGGCATTTCCCCGCTGGCCTTTCACTGCACCGTTATCCTGCCAAGTTGGAGATAAACTACTGGGCAAATAAGGGGCCAAATAGCAGGTCAGCGCTTGTCCGTGCGTCTGAAGCGTATGCCACTCCGCGGCGACGTAACGACGACCCAAATAGCGGAGCAAATTCCTGATTTGTTGTATAGCGTATTCAGTTCAGATGGCCGCGCTCGCCGGTGAGCCGTACGGCCTGTCTGGCTTCTCTCCGGGCGCAAGGGGTTGAATGTACTGGATAAGCACGCAGCACGCGCAACTCACTTCCTGACTGCGTTGCTGTAAAAACATTCGCTCCTGTGCATAGTATGAGCCACGCCGCCACGGTTATATCCGGCAACTCCTTTCCCCTGTAAGCCAGGGTTCAAAGCGTCGCAGATCGCCGACGAGCAGGGGCTCGACAGATGGCCAGTGCGAACTGAGCGGCCGCTGCTCTATCCGATAGCGGAATATTATTCCGCGCCCTCCAGCACTGCCGGGGCTGACCAGATCCACTCCCGCCGTATGAATGACGTGAGCCGGCCTTTGGGTGTTCAAGATCCGTGCTGATCTTGAAGAGGGTGTGTCGAACGTGTAAGGGATGGATGGAAACGGAGCTCTAGCTATAGCTAGAATTCTAATGGGTTGAAAAGAGCCCAATACAGGCGGGCGTATGCCACGGTGGCGCGATGCACCGGACGATAGAACAGCAGGGTTTTGGCGGCTATGAAGGCCATAATCGCCATGAAAAAGAAAAGCCATGAGGGTCCATGCAAACGCACATCCGGCATTTCATCCGTCAGGGCAGCGGCGGCCGCGTCGGTCACCGCTAGAAAGTCATCGACGCGCATCGACGGCCGATCCGCTGCCATACTGCAACAATGACCCTTCGCCAAAAAGTCGGTCGAGGCGTACCGTATAACATCGCCAGACGCGGCTGGCGCAATACACAACATCATCCAATATGAATATATGAGGTTGCGCACCGGCCGAGACATCAGGAGTTGAATATTGGAGCAGTTTCGGCGCCATACCCGAATACACACAAAACACAGAACTTTGAGCGGCAACCCGCCCAGCGGCCGTCCGAACAAGTTTCCACTGTCGCTGATATTTAGAATCCAGTCCGGGTCACATGGTCCTGGGCGCACGCGGCGCCACCACAATTTTCGGCTCAGAACCTGTTGAGACCGCAACCGGTCCGCCGACAGCCGTCGCCGCAACGATGTTGTTCAACTCGATGTTAATCAACGTATGCGGCTGCTCTGAAAGTTCGAATGTCACTTGGACGAGCACGCCATCCGGCATGACACTCTGATTCATTCCAAATAGCACACACGTGGCGCTTCCCCGTTTCCCGGAGCACACCACTGTTTTGTGAACCATCTGGACCGCCGCCGCTGCGGCCACATTCACGGATACGATGTCGCTTTCCGGATAAATCAGCGACCACTGCAGCGCCGCGATTTTCGCTCCCGGCGGAACGGTCAAGGAGATTGGCATCGTCACTTTGGCCCCGGCTACGCTGGGCGTAGGCGACATCGATAATACGGCATTTTGCGCCGATAACCGGAAGGCGCAAACCAACGCTATGCTTGTGGCAAAGGCGAAACGCAACAGTCGCCCCGAATCGAACTCTGTCCCAGGCGTGCAAGCCGGCTACCATTAGTCGAAAACCACCGTCTTATTCGCATACTGAAGGATGCGCCGGTCCAGGTGCCAGCGGACGGCCCGCGACAGCACAACGCGCTCCACATCGCGGCCCTTTTCAATCAAATCGGCCAGGCTGTCGCGGTGCGAGACGCGCGTCACATCCTGCTCGATGATGGGTCCGTCATCGAGCGCTTCGGTCACGTAATGCGCCGTCGCGCCAATCAGCTTCACCCCGCGCCGGTACGCCGCATGATACGGCTTCGCGCCGCTGAATGCCGGCAAGAACGAATGGTGCACGTTGATGATGCGCCCTGGATAGCGGGCCACGAATTCGGGAGAAAGCACTTGCATGTAACGCGCCAGCACGATCGTATTCACGCCGGCTTCGTCGATTGCGCGCATCTGCCGGTGCTCGGCTTCCGGCTTCGTTTCCGCGCTGACCGGTATATGAACGAAAGGCACGCCGTAAAAGCGCGCCAGCGGTTCGGCGTCGGCGTGATTGCTGACCACCAGCGGTATCTTGCACGGCAATTCCCCGCTCGCATACCGGTATAACAGGTCCGCCAGACAGTGCAACTGCCGCGATACGAATACCGCCACGCGTGGCAGATCGCGTGAGTACTCGACGCGCCAGGTCAACCCCAACCGTTCCGCGATGGGACGAAAAGCCCGCTCAAACCCCGCCTCGTCCAGCTGGAAATCCGCCAGGTCCCATTCAATCCGCATGAAGAACATCTGTTCTTCATGGTCGCGGTGCTGGTCGGCATGCAGAATATTGGCGCCGTTTTGATACAGGAATGCCGCCATTTCCGCGACCAGTCCTTTCCGGTCCGGGCAGTGAATCAAGAGAATCGCCGAGTCGCTCACTGGAATCAGTAAATCCAAAGTGTAAGGAGTTGCACGGAATGTTCGGTCGCGGGGCTTCCCCGCCCTTACCCGTCAGCAGCCGGATTCTTTTCCCAGGCAAGCGCGCCTTGATCGAGCAGCCGTTTCGCCCAGTCACGCCACACGGGGTCAATCTCCGGATCCGTAACTACGCGCCGTAAACGGATCTGCCCGTCAACCCGATGTCTCTCGATGAGCGCGGCCTGTTGTGGATCGACGCCCTCATTCGAAGCCACAGGAGCTTTTAGAGCCTCTGGGGTCTGATGAGCCGGAGTGGCTTCAGAAGCCAGTGGCGCGGGAGCCTCTCTGGCGCTTGAAGCCACTGGGGTTGGGACATAAGCCAGCGGATCGAAGTCCGCAGGCGGCGTGAACGTGCGCGGGCTGCCGTCGGGTCCGCACAATTGCGGGGTCCGACCCGGGATGAAATGCCGAATCCCCGCAGCCGCCCACATGGTCCTGATGGTCAGAAAATCCAGCACCAGATACGACCGGGGATGGCGGGTCTCGGGATCGTAGCGGCCCACCTCCCAAACGCAGCCCTTTTCCCGCAGCGCAGGAAGCATTTTATGACGCAACGCATCTCGGCCGACATGAGCCAGGTCCGCAAGCTCGGAAAGACCTTTGGTGCAGATCCGAAATGGCGCCACGCCGTTCTCGACCGGCACGCCGTGCTCGAACATCGTCACAAGCACCACGCCCTGGGCGCGCGTGAGTCCATCGCGCACATCTTTGATTTCTTTTATTTTTATGCGTCGAGCCACAGGGGCGTTGATGACCACTGTGGTGTTTTGGACGTGTGGCTGCGAAGGCTCAGTCAGAGCCCCTGGGAGGTCTAGAGCCCCTGGTAGGTCTAGAGCCCCTGGTAGGTCTAGAGCCCCTGGGGTTTCCAGAGCCGCAGAGGCTGTTGAGATCCCTGAGGTTCTGACAGCCCCCGTGGCTCCTAATTTGGTAAGCCAGTCAGGAGGCCGCAGCGCAGGATTTTCTAACAGCTCATCGAGCTCGGCTCGGAGCGTTTCTCGATCCCGCGGCGGATTACGACGCGACCGCGGCCGGTCGGTCGGCGGCATCTCGAATCTCCTGGCCCTCGCTAAACAGCGAGACGACGCGTTCGGCAACCACGCGATAGTCGGCGAGCGCCTTCGAATCCGGCGCGTTATCCTGGAGGAACTCCTTTGCGCGCATCGCCTTAAGCACAGCCTGGTCAGTGCGGATCGGGTCAAAAATGGGGACTTCGTGTTTGGCAGCGAGTTCCTGGATCATGCCCATGACCACTTCGGTGATCGCGAAGCGCTTATTCACAATGGTCGGCAACAGACCGAGCACGTTTACTCTACAGCGGCAGGCCTTCGAAACCGTCTGGGCGGACACCAGTGAACTGCCCGCGCCGGATACGCTCAGCGTGTCCATGGAGACCGGAATGAGAACATGCCCTGTATACACCATGGCGCAGGCCTGCATCAGGGTAATCGACGGCGATACGTCCACCAGAACGGCGTCGTAGCCGTCATCGAAGCCGCTGAAGGCGTCTTCAAACAGCCGTTCCCGGCCTAGCTGCGTTACGGCGCGCTGCTCGGCGTCGGTCGTCGATCGTCCGCCGCACAGGATGTGCAGATTCGGGCACGGCTCGACGATGCACTCCCGCAGGATGAGCCCCTGGAACAAAAAATCGAACAGATAATGCTCCGGCTTAAGCTTCAGGATGGTGCTGATCGAGCCCTGTGGATCCGCATCGACCAGCAGGGTTTTCAGGCCCATGTCGGCAAAGCACCGGGCTAAGGTGACAGCCGTCGTAGTCTTGGCCACGCCGCCGCGCTGGTTAGCGATGGTGAAACGAATCTTCATTCGGACCTCCGGCGCCGCTGGATGCGCTCCCGGCGAAGCGATTCAACTTCCTGCTCGGTCCAGAGACGGTATCCGGCCGCCGTGCGCCGCGGCTCTGGAATGAGGCGCCTCTCAAGCCAGCGGTAGATCGTCTTCTTGCTTACGCCCAGCGCTATAGCAACCTGCCGCGTGCCATAGAAGTGAGCCGAAACAGAAGTAGAACTCATTGTTCTCGGCTTATGTTATCGAAGTGCTGCACGCTGCGCAATGTGTCCATAGTTGCATCGCGCGATTACATTAGCAGCCACAGTGGCTCTCAGCGCCGTGGATCTCGCTCCACACACCCCGGCCTCCTTGAACTTCTCAGAAGTCCTTGATAAAATAGAACTTCTTGTATAAATAGCGCTTTGATCGTCTGCTCTACGTTAAGGCACGGTTGTGCCATATAAAAATCGGCCCGAAACAAGTCTTTTGGTCCACCTGAATGCGGCCGATCTTTGCCATTTCTAGCAAGGCCAAAAAGAGCGCTGCGCGTCGTTCGCCCTTGTGCTGCTTCAGCAGTTGATTGGCATCGGTCGAGCCCTCGCCGATGCGCTCCTCGAGCCAACGGATCATCTCCTCAATCGTCACGGATTCCGTCTGCGAAACGATTTCAAACGTGCGCGCCGCATCCAGAGCCTGCTTGGCAAGCCGTAGAATCTGCAGCAGGTTGAACTCGCCGGATGCATTCGGCTCTACGGCTGGGAGTTCCTGAAAATCATGCATCGAGGATTTCGACCAGGACGCTTCGGCCACCTCAAGTTTCTGTTTTAGAAACTCGGCGCCGTGACGGACCTGGTCGTGGTCGAGCAGCATCCGCACCAACTCGTCGCGCGGATCTTCCTCCTGCGCCGCAATTTCCGGATCGCGTGTGAGCAAAGATCGCGACTTTATATGGATGAGCACCGAGGCCATGTAGGCGAATTCGGCCCCGAGTTCGATATCAAGCTGCTCAGCCTGCCGGAGATACTCAAGATACTGTCGCGTGATCTCGGCGATCGGAATGTCGGTGATCTGGACTTCGTTTTTGCGGACGAGTTCGAGCAGCAAATCGAGGGGCCCCTCGAACCGGGGCAGGGAAATGGCGACCGGACCGTTCACTGGCCAGCCTCGTAGAGTCTCCGAAATGCCGGGAAATCATTGGTCGCCGCAGAGGCGAGTTCGACGATGCGGGCCAGCAGATCTTCCGCTCGCGTATATGAAATCTGCAACTTGCCGGGCGCGACCAGCTCGATGCCCGCCGGCAGACCGGCCGGCCGTCGCCGCAGAATATCAGGATCGACAGGGATCCGAACCCGTTGCGCGGCAGCATGATGGGCGACTTCGGCCAGCGCCGTTGCGACGCGCTGCTTCCGCGCTCGCGCTTGGCCGGCGGCGCCGGATTTCTCGATTCGCTCCAGGTAGCCGATCAGCGAATCGCGGCTGATGAGGAAGGTCTTGCCAACCTGATATCCGTCGGCGGCGTTCAGTAAACGGATGGCCTGGCGCCGGCTGACCCCGAAAAGTTTCTCGATCGCGGGACGGTCCAGGAACGGCGGTGCGGACGGCATACGTAATCCGGCCAGAATCTCGGGGATCCGCAGATACCATAACGGCTGTGCCGGCATGTATTTGCGAGCAGAATACCACAACCTGGCGAATACGACGCGTTACTGTTCACTCTCACGCCGCTCTCTCGGATTGCCGCCTGTCTGATCAGGTCGCATCCCCGTGATATCGCCCGGAGTGAAAAGCCAGCCTTCATCGCTGTTGAGTATGGCCGCGATCTGGGTTCGGATGCGAGGGTCGGGTTCGCGAAAGCCGTTAACAATTTTACTGAGCAGGCTTTCGTGAATACCAACCATCTGCGCCAGCCGGTTTTGTCTCAAGCCGGAACGCCACAACTGCAACTTAAGATTTGGATACATAACGAAGATTGCCGTTGCCTCTGGATGTCCGAATTTGCATCCGCATACCCGACTGAGTGAATCTTTGAACGCCGGCTTCAGGGCGCCTCCGCCGTGCGTCCTTTTGCCGGCGGACTTTTGTGATAGTACATGTACGAATAATCATGGCCTAACGGCCAGTCGCTTACACAATTCATAATGACGCCGAGCAACTTGTCCTTTGGGACGACGCTCAACGCATTCAGGCACGCTTGCCGCTTGGTGTGATCCGGACGGACCACCAGAACGACGCCGTCGCAGGTAGCCTGCAGCAGCTCGTAATCCGCGACGCAGCCCACCGGCGGCGAATCCATAATCACGTAGCGGAAACTTCCGCGCACCTGCTCGGATAACGTCCGCCATGCGGTTGAATCCAGCAGCTCGCTCGGATTCGCATGCGGCTCCCCCGCCGGAGCAATATACAGATTCGGGAATGCCGGACTGCGAACAATCACTTGCTCGAGAGTCGCCGCGCCAGTCAGCACTTCCGCAATTCCTGGCGAACGGCTGATCCCGAGCTGCGTGTGGATGCTGGAGCGCCTGAAATCCGCATCCATCAGCAACACCCGGGCCTCCGTCTTCAACGAGAGGGCGCCGGCTACATTGATAGCGCTCACGCTTTTTCCATCCCCGGGTCCGGCGCTTGAAATCAGGATCGTCGACGGCTGTTTGGGATGACTGATCAGCCGCGTGCGTATGATCCGGTATTGCTCTGCGGCCCGGTTGTCAGTCTCGTCAAACGGCAGCACCGGCGTTACATCGGCGATGCGAAGGCAGACTGTCCGGCTGTCCACGACCGGGATATATTCCACGCGGCTGCGGTCGGCGCGTTTGGCCGCCGCCTGCGGCTCTGCTTCAACCACGTCGCCGCCTCGCAGGACCGCGGCAACGTCAGTGCCGATATCAGCGCTCGAGACCGCAACCGGTCCGGCGGATTGGTCCTCCAGCATTGGCCCAACGGTATCCGAAATCTCGTTCGGAGCCGTTTTACGAAGTGCGTCGTAGATCTTCCCCATAACGTCTCGACGATGGCGTTACGCGAGCCTCAGTTTGCCCGCCCATCTGGCCAGTCGCGATTGATTCGTAGTCTTATATCGTTCAAAACTATTTAAAACAGGCGCAGGCGACACAACGCTCGGCTGCGAATTGACTGGCTCGGGCGCCGAAACCGGCGCCGCAGTCACCAGATCAAGATCGATACAAGCCTGTTGAACATGGCCCGCGGTGACGGTGGTCTTCGTCTCCCCGAAGGCCAGCAGCAGAGCATTGTCGCAAATCGCGTTGATTACCCTGGGAATGCCTTTTGAATACCAAGCGACGCGATCGATGGCGTCAGGCGTAAACGGGAGCGTGTTTGACGCGCCCGCCTTGGTCCAGCGATACCGCAGGTACTGCTCCACTTCGGCAGCGCTCAGCGGTCCAATAGAAAAGCGGGTGGCAATCCGCTGCTTGAATTGTCGAAGCTCCGCGCGATTCAACAACTCAGCCAGTTCATTTTGGCCCAGCAGAAGGATCTGGAGCAGTTTCTGATCGCTCTGCTCGAAATTCCCAAGCAGCCGGACTTCCTCAAGCACTTCCGCGCTCAGCTTGTGCGCCTCATCAATCACCAGGGCGCACACACGGTTTTCCGCCGCCGCCTTCAGCAGCAAAGAGTGCAGCTGGATCAGGCGTTGCGACTTGCTGGCTGGAATATCGGAAATTCCGAAGCCGAATAAAGTCATTTCTAGAAATTCGGCAGGGGTCAGCGTCGGGTTCAGAATGACGCTCGAGGAAACCCGGTTTGCAGGAAGATATCGCAATACGCGCGCGAGCAGGGTCGTTTTCCCGGTGCCGGCATCGCCCGTCAGAACCAGAAATCCTTTTCGCGCCAGGATCGCATAGGTCAGACCCGCCAGCGCCTCGCGATGCCCCGGTGTGAGAAACAGGAAATCCGGGTCCGGCGTCATGCCGAACGGACTCTTCTGTAATTGGAAGTACTGTAAATACATTGCTTACGACCAGCTCAGGGATACATCTTTAATAAGCACAGCAGCGACATCAGCACGGCCGACCCGAGTTTTTTATCTCCCAACATGGGGGACCCGGTCGCGCCATTGCCGGCCGGAGGATCGCTCGCCATGTTCGTCACGTGCGAGGCAATCTCTATGCGCGGGACTCGGCCCAATACCGCTACTCCGCTGGGCAACTCCCACTCGCCCAATATTGCGCCGAGCCGATATTCGGTGGCCGCTGCATACGCCAGGCCGAACACCAGTCCAACCACGCACGCCGCGAGATTCAATACGATTCGATTGGGTTTGAATGGCTTTTCCGGAGGACGGGCCCGGTCGAAAATCGTAAATCTCTCCGCCTTTTGACGCTGCTCCATGTCCGCCGCCATCTCCGCGGCGATCTTTTTGTCGAGCAGCGAGCGATAGTTTGCCTTCGTAATCTCGTAATCGCGAGTAATCTGCGCCATCTGCTGCTCGCGGACGGGTACGTTGCTCACACGGGACTGATATAAGGCGATATTGGCGAGAATCTTTTTTTGCTCGGCTTCGCGCGTCAACAGTTCCGTGTTAAGGAGCGCTATTTGCGAGTGGAGCGCGGCTATTCGCTCGCGGGCCTTTACCAACTCGGGCGGATCCGGAATAGCTCTGGCTTGGCGAGCTGGGGCCTCGCCAGCACCAGCCGTCTTTCCGTCCGGTTTCGCCGCCGACTGGACTGCTTCCAGGCTCTCGGCGCGCCGCACCCGCTCCAGTTCCGCGCGACGGCGTCTGATTTCGGGGTGATCCTCGGTATACCGGAGCATTAGATCGCTCAGCTCCGCCTCAAGGATCTCTGATTTCCGTGGCTTATATGCCGGAGCAGAAAGCGAGCTCACCGGCGCCGCCGGGCCGCTGCTGCTCGGAGCTGGCGCCGCCCGGAGTTCTTTTAGGACGGACTGCTCGGCCTGTTCGGCTGCGCGAAGCGAGTCCTGCAGCATCACCTTCGATTGCTGCGCGCGGTTGATAGCGTCCCGATTCGCTTCCAGCTCTACCTGCAGGCGGTCCAGCGTACTGTTAATGGACGCCTCCTGTTGAGGCAGTTCGCCATTGTACCTGATTTTGAATTGGCTGACCTGGGCCTCCAACTCGTCTAGTTTTTTCTTGGCGTCATCCAGTTGGCTTTGAATGAACTCGGTCGTACCTTCAGCCTGGCCCTCCCGCGTTCTATAGTTTTCCTGTACGTACAAATCAGCGATTCGATTTGCAACGTCGGCGACTGTTTTGGGGTCCTGTCCTTGATAGCTGACCCGGAAAGATACGGTTCTGCCGGTCCAGCCCTTCTCCGGCGTGATCTCCAGGTCTCTTTTCATCATCTCAAGGATCTCCTCACGGTCGTGCTGCTCTCGTTCCTGGCGATAGAGGTCGAATTCATCAATAATCTGCTGTAATCTTCCACTGCTCAGAATCTGCTGCGAAATCGCCGTTAACCGGTCCTGGACGTCGGAGACGACCGTGGAGGAAACGTACTGCTCAGGGATTTTCTGTGAATCCACCAGAATCAGCGCATACGCTTTATAGACAGGAGGAATTTTCGAAACCAGGGCCAGCCCCGCGCCGCTGACAATAATCCAAATCAACGCGATCGAGAGCTTACGTTTCCACAGCATCCTTGCGATCGAAAGTGGAGCGATCCCGGCCAAAGTGGAAGAAGATTTTTGCGAAGCTGCGGTATTCTGTAGCGCCATGAGACTGGGTCGTTAAGCCGTCAACATCTTGTTGCTAAAGCACGGCGGGGGCCAGCGTCAGGAATTCTGGAGACGGTGTGTTTTCACTCCGCGATCAGCTTTGTCCACAGGACTCGAATTGCCCTAACTGCGGATTTTGTCCCCAAATTCCGCTCGTCAGGGGCGACCTGGCCCGAAAATTGAGCACGTTACGCCGGCGCATGCATGAAACGACGAAGCGCCGCCCTCCCTGACTCCTGCTTTTGAAGAGCAACCGGACGGCCAGTCTGTGGGCCGAGGAGCCTATTGCACAGCAATGGTAACGCCGTCCGGACTCTCCACTTCCCCGATCTTTACTTTCACCGGCGTGCTGGACGAGGGAGGGATCTCTACGGGCACCCGTGCATTGATCTGCGCTACGCCGGCAACCATTTCGGGAGCAGCGCCCGCATACAGCACTTCAGCGGAAGCGCCCGCGATCGTCACCGAAACGGGCGCCGCCGTAGACGCCAGATTAGATGTGATATGACCATCGGCTGATGGTGGATTCAGGAGTCCGGCGCCAGTTGCATAGATAGCAATCACCGAACCTCGCGCCGCCGGGTTCGAGGGAGAATTGATTGAGCCGTTTTCGTTCAATACGGATGCCGGCCCGGCGCCGCTCGAATTTACCGTGAAGATGCCCGGATTGGCGGGCGCGACCTCCAGAGTAACCGGCGGAAGCGCCTTCTGACCGTTGACGATCGCCATCTGCGTCGTCACATTGCCGCTAATTGCAAACGGCGCGACGATGTTGAGTTGATTCCTGTCCGCATATAGAATCGGCGCCGCTATCCCATCGAACGTTACCGAGACGCCGGAGACTCCCGTCGCGATAACGCCGGGTCCTGCAAATGGCAGCGCAACCGGCGACGGCGGTCCAATGCCTGCGCCAATAATTGTGAGGAGTTCGCCTGGCGACACTGCGCCGCTGAGAAGGCTGGCGCTGTTCAAGACGCCGGCGGCAACCACAGGCGGCGCAGTTCCTGCGGGCCCTTGCACCGTAATCGCGCCGGATGCGCCGAAGATTGGAACCGGATCGCCTGCCGCGTCAACCGCAACCGGATTATTAAGTTGAAGTTCATACAATCCGTTCGGCGCATCGTCGCGGATGTTCGCCAATACGCTGATCAGCTTGCCGTCGGTGAAAGGGGTTTGATTCCAACCGATTATCATTGCCCGCTGCTGGCCGTTTGAAGGTCTGGACAAATATAAGCCCTTCCCGGCGACCCGGGCCTGTTCGTCCACTACGGGGCTCAACGTAAACGCTGACGGATCATACTGAAAATCGAACTGTACGCCGGCGATCTGGCGCCCGCCCGTCGCTAACGAAACGACGATCACAACACAGCCGCCCGCGCCCGATTGTGCGGACTCGACGAACAATTGCGCTCCCGGCGCATTGAACACCATGGCGCCGAGCAACACAACAGCGCGACAGCATATCGACCTCATTCGAGACGCACAGATGATATCGCGCGCGAATGAAGACGTGCGTCTGTGAAGACGCCAGCGGCGACCGGCGCGCTCCGGCTTGTCGTCGCAGTCAGCCGTGACGCGCTGGGCCGGCGCACGGACGAACCGTGGCGCCGCCGTCGCGGTTGTATTTGATTCGTTCACGAAAGCGTGCTCGCAGGAACGTGATGGAAGTCGTTCCACGGCTGCCAATTCATAAGAACACCCAGGGCGGCCTCGGAGCGCTAGTGGGGCAAGCTCTGCTGCCGCCGGATGCAGCGCTGCGCGCCGCCGTCCGGCGCGACATTTAGCGCAGCCTCTTCACACACTATGCGCTGAATCGTCGCACAATAACTCTCTGAAGAAAACGACGCGATGGCGCCGCGTCGGCTCGCCTCGCCCAGCTTCTGGCGCAGCGCTTGGTCTTTTAACAGGATCAACATTCTATTCGCGAGCATCAGGTGATCCTCTGATTCGAACAGCAAGCCCGTTTGACCGTCCGACACAGCCTCCGGGATTCCATCTACATTTGCAGCAAGGTTTGGCAGCCCGCATGCTGCTGCCTCCAGAAGCGATAATGGGAACGCATCACTGCGCGATGCGAGCACATTAACGTCAAATACATGCTGATAGTAGGGCAATGGATCCGCCTGCCCCGTAAACACCACGGCATTCGCTACGCCGAGCTCATAAGCCAGATGCTCGCACTCACGACGGTGCGGGCCGTCGCCTACGACGACAAGTCGAGCCGTCTCATGCTCATCGTGCACACGCCGAAACGCCCGTAATAACACGTCGACGCCTTTTCTCGGTATTAACGACGATACTTGCCCAAATACGACGCTATGGGGGGCGATCGAAAGTTTTCGCTTCCACTCCGGATCGCGTGTTTCAGGCGGCGCAAACGTCCTCGTGTCAACTCCGTTGTAAACCACCTCACAACGCCCGCGGAAGGCTCGCTTTTTTAATATGCTCGCCTGAATCGCGCGACTCACAAACAGTACGCGGTTCGCCCGGTAGAGTCGATACAACAAAATGTGACGGAGATTGTACGGCGAATGTATATGACACAGGACCGGCCGACGAACAGCCTTTGCCACGTAATACCCGATTTGGCAACTGCTGCCGCCGTTGCAATATACCAGCTGGACCGAGCGTGTTCGCGCTAATGCCCGAATAGTGCGAACCGCTCTAAGCCAGCGGATGCCTTGTATCTGGCGCGACGAGCCGTCGAGCATCAGTTGGGGCATGTCCTGAACAATCGCTTCGATCCCTCGCGCTCGCGCCGTATCGGCCAAAGCATCATTGCCGCAGACCAACAGGGGCTGTATCAGATCCGTATCCAGGCCGCAAAGGGCCGTCAGAAGGGCGTTTTCACTCCCGCGAATCCAATTGCCGGCGGTGTGTATGAACAGAACAGTGGCGGACATTGGCTCGTATCGACTGAAGAACTTCTACTGTGCGTCGCCCTTATGCATGGCGAAGAGTGAATGCGCACCGCCGAACCACGGCTCCCAGGCGGCCTGTTCTGACCAGCGCCAGTTTCAGAGCGGTCGAGGTCGTGCGGCGTATTCGATTCGCTCGTTCGTAATACCTCATCGCGCGTTGAGGCGCGCCGGCTTGAACACACAGATCGCCCGCGGAGGTCAGCATCAGCGCCGTAATTGTCTGACGTTCGACATTACAATGAGTGAACTGGCTGATCGAGTCTGCGCATTGCTGTTCTGTGCGACGGAACTCGCGACCGCGGTATGTCTTGCCGAGCAATTGACGAGCATACTCATACGCGATTGCTCGCATGCATGGGCGCAGGAGGTCCTGCGCGCCGAGTTTCTGAACCTCTCGCATTACGCGCCATAAAACCATCACATCGTTATCGGCGCAGACTTTAGCATTGTCATCGAGAATTCTTTCAGTTATGCACGCCGTGTGCAGCCGGTAGGCGACCATCGGTTCAGCGCAATAGGCCACGTCATAACGCAGCGCCAGGACACACCACAAAAACCAATCTCCGGCATATGGAAGATCCAACGGAAACATGCCGACGCTGTCGTAACACTCGCGTCGGACCATGCCTGCGGCGGCGATAATCGAATTGCTTGAAAGCAGCCTGCGTAGAAAGTCCTTTCCGCGGAACACTGCGTCTCTGTGCGCTTGAACGGAATACGGAGCGACGCGATGTCGCCGGCCATTAACGAGCTCTATCCCTGTACAGCAAACATACCCGACGCTGGGGTGCTGCTCCATTACGGCGACATACTTTTCGAGCGCATAGTTCACTTCCAGCCGATCATCGGCGGATATAAGCCAGATGTACTTGCCCCGGGACAGCTGGATTCCCTTGTTGTAATTGCTGAGATGGCCTAAGTTGCGTTCATTGCGGACGTGTATCACGCGCGGATCGTTGAAGGACCGCGCCACTTCCGGCGTGTTGTCCGGCGAGCAGTCGTCCATGATCAAAATCTCGAAGTCGCCGTATGTCTGCGACAGGATCGATGTTACGCATTCGGCCAGCAGATGACCGAGTTTATAGCACGGCACGACAAAACTGACCGTTGGGGTCATGAATACACCTCGCTCGTTTCATGCGCAAGACTCCAGCGATTGTCGAGCAGGAAGTGTCCCTTGGTCGGGATTACGCCCGTACCGTAATAGTCGGATTTGAGCACGGTCAGAGACGCAGCCCCGTCTATCCAGTCCACCTCACATCCGCCGATATCCAATCCCACTCCGATCTTGTATTCGCCGGGCACCAGCGGCAACGAGGGAATATCGCATACAAAGCTCTGCTCGCCAATACGCTCTTCGTGCTCGCGGTCGGGCTCGTAGGCGGAGTGCGCCGTGCATACACGCTGGCCCGTTGGCGTGTCGAAGGCTATTGAGGCGTCAAAGCTCATGCAGGGGTGCTCGAGATCGAAAACGACAACAGCGCGGAGCGGCTCGCCTGCTCTCACATCGCCCGTAAGTGGACGGCCATCACCGTGGTAGAGTTCGAGCCGCTTCAAATGTGGCTCGTATTTGCGAACGCGGCCCGGCGCGCCGGTCAGATCAACGACATGCGAGCGGGCGCCGGCGCCGCTCTCCTCGACGTTGTGCAAATAAAACTGAACGGCGTCCTTCGACGAGCCGTCGAAAACAAGACGGCCGTGCTGCAGAACGATGCCGCGGTTGCAAAGGCTCTCGACGGCCGCCAGGTTGTGCGAGACAAATAGCAGCGTTCGTGAACGAGACGATGCCTCCGCCATCTTGCCCAGGCATTTCTTCTGGAAAGCCACGTCGCCGACTGCCAGAACCTCATCCACAATCAAGATCTCGGGGTCGAGATGCGCCGCGATCGCGAATGCCAGACGAACGTACATGCCGCTCGAATAGCGCTTCACGGGCGTGTCCAGGAATGGGCCCACGCCCGAAAAATTGACAATTTCGTCGAACTTCGCCTGGATCTCTGTTTTCTTCATGCCGAGTATGGCGCCATTGAGATACACATTCTCGCGGCCGGTCAGTTCAGGATGAAAGCCAGTTCCGACTTCCAGCAGACTTCCAATGCGGCCGCGAACCCGGATTTCGCCGGAGCTCGGATCCGTAATACGGGAAATGATTTTCAGGATCGTGCTCTTGCCCGCGCCATTTGACCCGATGATGCCAATCGTGTCGCCCTGATGCACATCCACATTGATGTCCCGAACCGCCCAGAAGGGCTCCCGCGCCGCGCGGCCCTTGCCATTTCTACGAGTAAACGGCGCTGTGATGCCGCGAATCATCGCTTCACGAAAACTGCCGTACAGTTGCGAACGCTCTCCTAGGCGATACGATTTCGAGAGATTTCGGATTTCTATTACCGGATCCATGGGTTCAAATCAGGTCTGCAAAAGTGAGTTCCAGGCGCCGGAACGAATACAGGCCGATGACAAAAATGACCACGCTGACGATCAGCGACGTCCAAATTACGTCCCAGGATGCGGGACTCCCAAGCAGAGCGTAGCGGAAACCCTCCACGGTTCCAGCCATCGGATTCAGACCGACAAGCATTTTCAGCCGGGGCGGGACGTTGCGGAGCGGGTAAATCACCGGCGTCAGAAAAAACGCCATTTGCGTGAAGAATGGAACGACGTATTTCACATCGCGATAGCGCACATTCAGCGCTGAAAGAATCAGGCCCAGCCCCCCGGCTATAAGAAAACAGCTCGCTATGAATATGGGAAGCAGACATATCTTCGGACTCACCGGCCAGCGATAATAAGCCATCACCAGACCCATGAACGCAACGCTGATCAACATGTCCAATCCCAACGCAAATGTCGCCCCCAGCGGCACGAATATTCGCGGGAAGTAGATCTTGCGGATCATGTGTTCGCTGCCGACCAAGCTGTTGCTCGCCAGGCCGAGCGCGTTTGCAAAAAATGTCCAGGGCGCCAGACCGGCAAATACGAACAGCGGGTATGGCGATCCGTCGCTCCGGATGGGGGCCACTGTCGTAAACAGCGTCCCGAAAACTAACATTCCGATCAGAGGCTGCAACACAGCCCAACCGCCGCCAAGCAGCGTCTGTTTGTATCTGACCTTGATATCGCGCCAAACCAGAAAGCCGAGCAGTTCGCGATAGCGCCAAAGCTCGTGAACGTCAATCGGCTGCCACCCGCCGCGGGGTTTTATGACCAAGTCGAATGAAGACATAGATTGGCGAAAATACTGCATTGCCGCATCCGCATACTGGCGATGCACAGCCTTCAACTCATGCAGTAATTGGCAAATTCTTGACAACTTACTGCACGACTCCTTCCAAATCACCGTTTGCAGGCCTGAAATGGCGTCAGGACACGAGCGGCTTACATTTGATTGCTGCGTCGCCGCATGTCCCTATTGGCGGACAGGAGCGGTTCCCAAAAATTGGGATCTGCGCCTGTCCAGCGGCATTGTAAGCGGAGCTACAGTGTGCGCGGGCCGCCGTTCACTGGTACGTCACCCGCAACGCTATCCAGTCCAATGAAAACGTGCGGGCCGTTGACCCCGCCACGTTGGTCACCCGGATCCGGAAATTCGCGTTCGACAGATCGCCGGCCGTCCACGTCCGGCCCCAGACGTCCGTAGGACCGCCCAAT
>DASRCZ010000007.1:0-24493 GCA_035652855.1 Candidatus Acidiferrum sp. | reverse complement strand
GCCGTAGAGCACGAAGCTCTGCACGATGCTCCAGAAAAAGAATCCAAAGATCACCGCGAACATGGCCAGCAGCAGGTAAGCAATGGGCGAGACGAAATAGCTGCGGAGTTCCTTGCGACAGATAATCCAGACGTTTCTCATTGGCGCATCCTAGCTCTTCGCGGCCACGGCTTCTGCTTCTCGCGAAGCTGGGGCGGCAGCCCGCGCGGGCGCGGCGTCCGAAGCGGTTAGCTGCAGGAAAACTTCCTCGAGACTTACGGCCGCCGAGCGAAGCTCACTCAGGTCCCATCCGGACTCCACGATGGCGCGGGCCAGTTCCCCGCGGATGGCACGATCCTGCTTGCTCTCCACCTCAAACGTAAACTGCGCATCGCGCGATTCTCGCAGAGAAACACGGCTCACTCCGGGAACAACCTCGAGCCGGCGCCGGACCGTTGCGGAATCGAGAGCGCCGCCGCGCCCGGCCACGCCGACCAGGACGGAACCCATGCCTCGCGCGCGGTTCTGCAAATTGCTCACGGAGTCGGTCGCCACCACCTGTCCGCGGTTGATGATGATCACCTGCTCGCAGGTTTGCTCGACTTCCGGCAGGATGTGAGTGCTAAGAATAATCGTGTGGTCGCCGGCGAGGCTCTTGATCAGGTCGCGCGTTTCGTTGATTTGCTTGGGATCCAGGCCCGCGGTCGGCTCGTCCAGAATGAGCACGTCCGGGTTGTGAATGATGGCCTGGGCAAGCCCCACGCGCTGGCGGTACCCCTTCGAGAGTTTGCCCATCACCTTATCGCGCACATCGGCAACCGCGCAGCGGCCCAGCACGTACTCAACGCGCTCCGCCAGCGCCGGACCACTCAGGCCCTTGAGCCTGCCGACGAAGGTCAGGTATTCGGCCGTGCGCATCTCGAGATACAGCGGCGGCGTTTCCGGCAAATAGCCGATGCGCCGTTTCACCTCGAGCGGTTGCTCGAGGACATCGAAGCCGGCGACCACCGCGGTGCCGGAAGTGGGCGGCAAAAAGCACGTAAGCATGCGCATCGTGGTGGTCTTGCCGGCGCCGTTTGGGCCAAGGAAGCCGACGATCTGCCCCTTTTCCACGGAAAAGGAGATGTGATCGACGGCGGTGTTGCGAGCGTACTTCTTCGTAAGCTGTTGTACGGTAATCATTCTATTTGTCGGTGCTGAAAACTATGATTCTGAAATCGGTGCAAAGCGTTGCAAGAGCCTGCAACGCCGCGACTGACTCAAGCACACTTGTTTTTACGCCCGTATGCTAGAAAGGAAACGCGTACTCTGTCAACCCTGTCTTAAAATAGCTGGACGAAGAGAAGGTGAGCACGCTGTTGTGCGGTTTGCGGCCTAGGTTTGCAACGCGTCGCAGACCGCCGAAGTCACCTCTTGCGTGCTTGCGGTCCCGCAAAGGTCGGGCGTTCGCACCCCCGACGCGGTCACATGCTCGATGGCATTCATGAGCCGGAGCCCGGCGTCTTCTTCACCAAGATGATCCAGCATAAGGGAGGCACTCCAGAGCGCGCCGATGGGATTGGCGATACCCTTGCCGGCGATGTCAAAAGCGGCGCCATGAATCGGCTCGAACATCGAGGGAAACCGGCCTTGCGGGTTGATATTCGCCGTGGGCGCGATGCCGATGCCGCCGGCTAGGGCGGCTGCGAGGTCCGACAAAATGTCCGCATGGAGATTGGTCGCCACGATGGTGTCGAGCGATGAAGGTTTGCCAATCATTCGCGCGGTCATAGCGTCGACCAGCATTTTGTCCCAGGACACTTTTGGAAACTCGCGGGCGACCTCCGCCGCAATCTCGTCCCATAGCACCAGACCGTGGCGCTGCGCGTTGGACTTCGTGACCACGGTCAGTTTTTTCCGCGGGCGTGATTCCGCCAGCTTGAACGCGAAGCGCATTATCCGGGTGATTCCGGCCCGCGTGAAAACGGCCGTCTCGGTCGCCAGCTCCTCTGGGAAATTCCGGTGCGCCCTCCCGCCGTGCCCCGCGTATTCGCCTTCGGTATTTTCGCGGACGATCACCCAATCCAGGTCGGCGGGCCTGCAATCCCGCAGCGGTGAAGCCAATCCGCGCAAGATGCGCGCGGGGCGTACGTTCGCGTACTGATCGAAGCGCTGGCAGATGGCGAGCCGCAGACCCCACAGGGTCACGTCGTCCGCAATGTCCGGCGCGCCAACCGCGCCAAAATAGATGGCATCGGCGTTGCGAATTCGCCCCAGCCCATCGGGCGGCATCATGGCGCCAAACTTGCGGTAATAAGCCGAACCCCACGGAAATTCTTCCACACGCAGCCGGAAGTCTCCCGCGCGTCCTTCGAGCAGTTTCAGAACGCGCAGCCCAGCAGAGATGACCTCCGGCCCAATACCGTCGCCAGGAATCACGGCAATCGAATACTCGCGCATATTCCGGAGCCGAATCCTCGGGTTCTTTTCGCCGGGATCACGGCCCGGCTTATAAAGATGAACAAAGCTAAAGCTAGTTATACGGGAACGTTGGAGCGCCGTCGAGCCATATCGGCGAATTTCCTTATGGTACGTGGCGAGAAATGCGATAGGGTAGCGCCGCGGCCTGGAGCAGCGCCGATGGACGATGCCCGAGGGAATGAACCGCGGCAAAGGCCGCTGGGCGAAATGCCGCCTCGCTTGTCGCGTCCGAAGTGACCCATGGGTGTGTCAACTTCAAAGTATGGCGACGCAATCTCTGGCACCAACACTCTTTTGTGGGCGAACAAACTGGCGGAGTGCTCCCATTGCACCGCGCACCAAGCACCCTGCCGTTTGGGTCAGGGCAGAACCTCGATTTCCAGCTCCGTTGCGCGCCCATTTCGGATGGAAAATGCGCGGACGGGCGCGTCTGCGTAGGGGCGAGGCGTGACGATGAAATGGATGGCTTCGGTATAGCCGGCCAGCGCGATGTCTCTGCGCGAAGGCGCGTTCACGTCCATCCAGTGCGGATGGGAATGGTAGAAGCCGAGGAATTGCAGCCGCAACGTGCGCAATTTCGCCAAGAGGCGCACGATCTCGCAGGGTGCAATCATGTAGTTCCAGACCGGATCAGCCGCAACGTTCTTCGCAGGGAACGCCTTGGTGATTACACCGCTTTGGCCGGCCAAAATCCCGCAACACTCTCGATGCGGCTGGCGACGGGCATGCTCCAAGAGTTGCCCGAAGATTTTGCGGCGACTTCGGATGGCTGGCTTCATTCGAGGAAATCTCTTGGAAATATCGTACACGGCAACACGTAGGAAAGCAGCAATCCAAGCGCCGCACGACCAGGAGGTTAATGACCTGAGCACCGCGTGGCTCCGCCCGGAAATGCTCCCGTGGAAGCCAGCTCGCTTCGCGCGGCTGGTTGCTGACGTAGAAGGGGGCCACGACGCCGAAAACGATAGCCGGAAGCCCTTCGAGTATGAAAAGCCAGCGCCAGCCGCGCAGGCGATTTCCTACAGCCAGCCTGCGACCGGAAAGAAGTGCTACCGAGCTTGAGGGGCCGCCAGGGCGGCGGCGAGGGCATCGAGGCCAAGCTGGCGATTGAGATTGCGGCGTGCTCCTGAGGCGAGTTCGTCGAATCCATTGATAGCGCGCATGACCCATGCCGGACTGACGGTTTTGGCAAGGGTTTCGAGTTCCTTGGCGAGGGAGGGATTGCGCAACATCAGGAGCTTGCCAGCAGACGTGAGTTCGAGCAGGTCGGTCAGGAGGCTGTAGAAAATGGCGAGCTGCTCGTCGAAAGCTGTTTCCCGATCTTTGGCGAGCGCAGCGGTGCCGGCAAAGAGCTGGGCAAAGCCCTGCGATTTGGCGGCGCGATCGAGAATGCGGAGCGCGTCCCGATGGCGCTGCTCGGTGGCTTCCACGTCCATTTCAAGAGCACGGCCGGGGCTGCCCTCGGAGAGCTGAGCGGCAAGCTTGATATGAGAGGGCTGCCTGCCGGTTTTTTCCTTGAGCAACTGCTCGACCTGCGCGAGCGGCAGGGGAGCAAAATGAAACTGCATGCAGCGCGAGACGATGGTGCCGAGCAGCGAATAGGGAGAAGGAGCGATCAGAATTAGAGTGGCGTTTCCGGGCGGCTCTTCGATGATTTTGAGGAAGAAATTGGAGACATCGGAGCGCATGGTTTCGGCGCCGTCCAGGATAAAAACGCGGCGACGAGCCATGGGTTGGAAGTAAGCGGCGCGCTGCACAGCGCGAATTTGTCCGGCGCGCAGCATGGGGCGGGCCACCGGGGTTTTGAGCCGCACGGGGTCCGGGACGAGCGCCCAAACATCCGGGTGCGATTGCAGGATAAGGGGAATGCGCTCGACGGTGGCTGCGTCGGCGCTTTCACCGCGCTCGATGAGGCCTTGCTCGAGGAGCTTTTGCGGTTCGGCAAGCGGAGCGATGCGGCGGCAGGTGTCGCATTCGCCGCAGAAGTCCCCGGTGAGACGCTCGCAGTTGGCAGCCTGCGCAAACATCCGCGCGAGGGTGAACTTGCCGACGCCGCGCGGGCCGGTGAAGAGCATGGCGTGGGGAACGCGGCCGCTGCGGAGCGCTCCGCGAAGCGCCGTAAGAATGCGTTCGTTGCCGAGGAAATCGGAAAAGCCCATGGTCAGGAGGCTCCTCCGGCGGCATGCTGACAGAGGACGGGCTCGACGGCGCTGAGGACCTCATGAGCGATTTCATCCGGGAGGCGCATGACATTGCGAGTGGTATCGAAACACTGGATGGTGACCCAGGGAGCATTTTGCGCGAGGAGGTCGTACATCTGGGCGGCTTCCTCGAGATGGCGGAGGCTCGCTTCCTGCAGATCATGCTTGGCGGAAGTATAAGCGCGCTCGGATTTGCGCCGGACGAGGGCTTGCGCATGGAGCGGCGGAAGACGCAGGTAGAGGACCAGCGATTCTCGAGGCAAACCGTAGATGCCATATTCGAGATGTTCGATCCATGCTTGGAACGCGGCGCGCTGAGTAGCGGGGACTCGTGCGGCTTGATGGGCGAGGTTGGAGCCGACATAGCGGTCGGCCACGACCGTCTGGCCGCGGTCGAGGGCCGCTTCGATTTGGGGTTTGGCTTCAAAACGATCCCCGGCATAGAGAAGCGCAGTGAAATGTGGATCTACGCTCTCGAGCGGCCCGAGCTCGCCATTGAGAAAGCGGCCGACCATTTTCCCAAACCAGGAGTTATATTGCGGGAAACCGGTGGCGCAGATGGAATAGCCGCGAGCCGTGAGGGATTTAGCAAGCAGTTCCACTTGCGTGCGCTTGCCGCTACCGTCGATTCCCTCGATGGCGATGAGTTTTCCGCGAGATGACATGAGATGCAGCCAGTCTAACGGGAAGACACCGGGCGCGCAACGTGACGCGTGCTAGGATTTGGAAGGGCGCTGGACGGCTGACCGTTGCAGGCTAAAGCCAAATCGAAAATCGAAAGACGAAAGGCGCAAACTCGAAGAGCGAGTGAGGCGCTGAATACGGAAGATGAGCGGAATTCGGGCCAATCTGTTACGAGTGGAAGAGCGTATCGCGGGGGCGGCGGAACGCGCGGGCCGCGCGCGAGATGAGATCACGCTGATCGGGGTGACGAAAACGCAGCCGCCCGAGGCCATTCGCGAGGCGTACGAGGCGGGACTGCGGCACTTTGGCGAAAACCGGGTGCAGGAATGGGAGGGGAAGCGCGCTTCGCTCGCGGATCTCGATGCCACGTGGCACTTTATCGGACACTTGCAGAGCAACAAGGCGGCGCGAGCGACGAAGGCGTTTCACTGCATTGACTCGATGGACGATTTTGCGCTGGCGCAGCGGCTCGACCGGGCGCGGGGCGGAAGCGGCACGGCGGAGAAGCTCCGGGTGCTGCTGGAAGTGCATCTTGGAGGCGAGGAGAGCAAGAGCGGAGTCGAAACTGGCGACCTGGAGGGGCTGGCGGAAAGAGTTGCCGGGCTGCCTCACTTGCAACTTGCGGGGCTGATGTGCATTCCGCCGTTTTTCGAAAACGCCGGCGATGCGCGGCCATATTTTCGAAAGTTGCGCGAATCGCGAGACGCTGTGGCCAAGCGGCTGAGCTTGAGCTTGCCAGTGCTGTCGATGGGTATGTCGCACGATTTCGAGGTGGCGATCGAAGAAGGGGCAACCGAGGTGCGGGTGGGCACGGCGATATTCGGGGCGCGTCAAGGAGCTTAGCCGGCCGGGAGGGCGGACGGGAGCGGATCCTGGCGTTTCGAGCAACCGCGGTCTGCTTTCCGCGCACGAGCCCTGGCTGGCGCACACTGGCAGGAATGCGGGCGCGACTGTCGTTTGCGCGGCTTGCAGAAGAGGATTCGGGCCTAGAACCGGCGAGACAGTGATTGACTTCAGCGAAAGCGCAAGCGGCGGCGTGGTGTTTCGCGTGCGGGTACAGCCGGGCGCGAGCAAAGACGAAATCGCGGGCGTAATCGAAGGCGCGCTGAAGGTGCGGCTGCGAGCGGCGGCAACGGAAAATCGAGCGAACGAGAGCTTGATTGCCTTCCTGGCCACGCTTTTGAAAACGCCGAGGCCGGCTGTTAGAATTTTGGCCGGCGAGCGAAGCCGCGTGAAGCGAGTCGAAGCAGTTGGAGTCACACGAAACCAGATATTGGATTTGCTGCGCAAGGAAGTTTAGGGGAAACGCCTGCGCGCGGAGCAGCGAGAGGAATGATGCCGGCTGACATTGAGGCGATACAGGCGGACTTGCGCGCGGCGAGGGTGGGGGGATGGCTGTTCTACGATTTTCGCGGGCGCGATCCAATCGCGCAGCGAATTCTGCAGCTCCCGGCGGGAATGCGCACACGGCGCTGGTTCTATTTTGTGCCCGCGAAGGGAAGACCCAAGAAGCTGGTGCACAGGATTGAGACGCAATCGCTCGCGGCGGTTCCGGGGGAGACGCTCTACTACTCGGCGCAAAAAGAGCTTCACGGAAACTTGAAAAAGATGCTGCGCGGGGCGAATCGCGTGGCGATGCAATATTCGCCGAAGAACGAAATTCCCTACGTGGCGATGGTGGACGCCGGGACGATTGAATTGGTGCGCAGCGCCGGAGTGAAAGTGGTCAGTTCGGCGGACCTGGTGCAGAAATACGAAGCGGTCTGGACGCCAGAGCAACTGGCGTCGCATCGGAGGGCGGGAGCAGTCGTAGACCGGGTGATTCGGGAGGCGTTCGCGTATGCGGCGGGTTGTGTGCGCGAGAAGAAGCCGGTCACCGAATATGATCTGAAGTTGTGGATTCTAAAGGAATTCGAGGCCGCGGGCGTGGGCGCGAACGAAGGACCGGATGTGGCGGTGAACGCGAACGCCAGCGACCCTCACTATGGACCGACGGCGGAGCATGCGGCGCCGATTCGCAAAGGGGATTTGCTGTTGCTGGACGTCTGGGCGAAAACCAAGGCGCCCGGCAGCGTATATTACGACGTGACCTGGACGGGTTTTCTCGGCGAATCGGTGCCGGAGAAATACGCGAAGGTGTTCGCGGCAGTGCGCGCCGCACGAGATAGAGCGGTTGAACTGATCCGGTCGAGCCGCGCCAAAGGCAAGCCGCTACAGGGCTGGCAGGTGGATGAGGCGGCGCGGGCGGTGATTGAGAAGGCCGGGTACGGCAAGTATTTTTTTCATCGCACGGGACATAGCATCGGAGAATCGGTGCACGGCAACGGAGCGAATATGGACGGGCTCGAGACGCATGACGTCCGGCACCTGATTCCTGGCACGTGCACGTCGATCGAGCCGGGAATTTATCTGGCCGACTTCGGTATTCGCAGCGAAGTGAACGTATATATTCACGAGCGCGACGCCGAGGTGACCGGCGCAGTGCAGACAGAGATCCTGCCGTTGCTGGAATGAAACGGAACCGCGATGGGTGAGCAAGAAAAATTGCAAGCGCTGGAGCATTCCGCGGAGAAGGCGGCGGATTTGCCGCAGCCTACCGCGGCCTCGCCTGAGCCGGAGGCAAGCTGGCCTGCTCCGAACACGGCACGCGCGACGGCATTCGCTGTCGCGGGCTGGTTTGTGCCGGGGCTGGGACATGCTTTTCTTCGAATGTGGGGCCGAGCCGTGATTTGCTTCGTGACCGTCGGGATTTTGTGTTTCGCCGGGGCGAGGATGCGCGGAAATATTTTTGCTTCGGACAGCGCGGATCCGTTCGCCACACTCGGGTTTATGGCGGACCTGGGAGCGGGCGCGTTCTATCCGCTTTCGAAAGTAGTGGAGACGGACGGGCCGGACGTGTCTCACGCCGACGGGGACTACGGAACGCGGCTTCTGGCGACAGCCGGCGTGCTGAATTTGCTTTTTGCGCTGCACGCTTACGAAGCAGCCCGGGGGCGGAAGGCGTGACGGCTTTACTTGCGAGACGGCTAGCGATGCCGCCGGCCTGCGTATGCACATGAGTCATCTCCAGGTCATGCTGCTGTTTGCCGGGACCATTTCGCTGGCGTTCGGTTTTCTTAGCCGGCGGCGCGTAAAGGATCAACTGAAGAGCGCAGTGTGGTCCTTTGTGCTGTTTCTGGTGGTTGGCATCGCCATTGCGTGGCTGATCTATCCGTTTTCGCGCTGAGATTCAGAGGGCGGCCACGTCGCGGTGTTGGGTAAACCGGCCTTCAGGCACACAACGCTCCGCTGGCGGGGATGTTTTGCAGGCGGAACTTCCGCAAGCCGCCAAAGCTCGTTCAGGCCGCCCGGTGTAAACAGAGTATTCAGGAAAAATGCGGCTCGCCGCGAACCCGCCGGCGAGTGCTGAAAAAACGGGCCGCGTCAATTGACAGCTTTTTTCGCCGAATGCTATCGTCTTCAAGTATCGTTTCCACGCAAGAACAGGCCGAGGTAGCTCAGTGGCAGAGCAGCCGATTCGTAATCGGCAGGTCGTGGGTTCAACTCCCACCCTCGGCTCCAGTCTCGAAAGGTCCGGCCCGGAGAGATGGGTTACACCCGTACCGCCTACCTAGGCAACAGGTTGGGCTGAACGGACTTGCGAGTGGCTCGAACTCTCGGATGTGCCGATTCCCCAACTGATCAGCGCCCTTTGCCAGCCGCGCCACAGCGCCGCTCGGGGCAGTGTCTCCGGTGAAGACAATGGCGCCGTGCGGCGTTTCGATTCGATAAGAATAAAGACTTCAGCAGCTTGCGATCTTCCGGCGGCATCAGGGCGTAGTGAGTGTTTTCGGCGGCAGTGACACGAATCCGCGGGCGCGCGCCGGCCGCGTGCGTGGAACGGCGGACAATCGTGCTGATCTCCCCAATGGATGGCACCGGGTGCCTTGCAGCAAGGACGTCGAACGACTGGCGGGTAATTGCTCCGCGATCCCGGAGCGGCATCCTTGCCGCGGGCAAGAAAAGCCGGGAACTCCCAAAACTCAGGGTTGACATCGGCGCACAATACACTACCATATGGTTGTGAATTATCTGGACACAACATTTTCGGCTCTGTCGAATCCAACGCGGCGGGCGATGATCGAACGGCTCTCCCGCGGACCTGCGCCGGTTCATGAGTTGACGGAACCGTTTGCTCTGTCGCAGCAGATGATCTCCAAACACATTGCCTGCCTGGTGCGGGCGCGGATTGTGATCAAGAGGAAGCGCGGAAGAGAGAGCGTGTGCACGCTGAGGCCAGAGGCGATCAAGACGGTCAGCGACTGGGCGGCGAACTATCGCCGATTCTGGGAAGAGAGTCTCGATAAGTTGGATGCGGTCGTGAATCAAATGAAGAAAGCGGAGGTCAAAAATGGCAAAAAGCACGGTTAAGGAGAAGGAGCGGATGGTGGTGACCAGGGTTTTTGACGCGCCACGCGCATTGGTTTGGAGGGCGTGGACAGATCCGCAGTATGTGATGCGGTGGTGGGGGCCGAAAGGCTTTACAGCGCCGGTTTGCAAGATTGATTTTCGCGTGGGAGGAAAATTTCTCTGCTGCATGAAATCGCCGGATGGGCAGGAGTTCTGGAACGGCGGGGAGTACCACGAGATCGTGCCGCACGAGAAGATCGTTTTCTCGATGTACTTCGCCGACGCGAAGGGGAACAAGGTCGAGGCTTCGCACTATGGAATCGAACATGAGGCCATAGAGGACGCGCACGACATGGTCATTTTTGAAGATTTCGGAAACGGCCAGACGAAGCTCACTTACATTGGAAATGAAACCATGGAAGAGGCAACGAAGAGCGGGCAGCTCGAGGGCTGGAACCAGATTCTCGAAAAGGTTGCCGCAGTCATTGCGGAACTTGCGAAGACGAAGCAGAGTTGAAGTTGCGACCGATTCGTCCCGCGCGGGACACAGCTACGGCCAGCGGCGGAGGCTCCGTTAGGAACGGGCTTCTTGCCGCTTGCCGTTGTTCTCGCGCCGCCGCAGAGCGGGAGGGGAATGGCCGAAGCGGAGAGTTCAGAGGCCGCTGAGCAGCTCTGTTTTTTCTTTCGGCGGCAAAATCCGCTAGAGTGAGGAGATGGCTGGCCCAACCTCGGCCGAAGGAGAGTGTTATGGAGCGAGGGCGGAAGCGCGGGCTAGGGCCGGCAAACGTGAATGTCGCGATGAATCTGGCGCCGAAACGTGCCGTGCAATGCGCAATGGTGATGCTGGTGCTGGTCGCTTCGGGGCCAGTGGCCGAAGCGCAGCGGACGCCGCTCAGGCCAGGGTGGAACATGTTTTCGCCGCAGCAGGATGTACAGATTGGAAGGCAGGCCGCGGCGGACGCGGAGCGCAAACTGCCACTCTGCAATGATGCGAAAGTGGACGCGTACCTGACGGAGCTGGGAAGGAAATTAGTCGCGAAGCTGCCGACGAACGGCGTGGATTATCCGTGGGAATTCCATTGCGTGAACGACAAAGCCATCAATGCGTTCGCGCTGCCGGGCGGTTTCGTGTTCGTGAACCGCGGCGCGATCGAGGCGGCGGATGACGAAGCGCAACTCGCGGGCGTGATGGCGCACGAGCTTTCGCACGTGGCGCTGCGGCACGGGACAAATCAAGCGACGAAGGCGGAAGCGGCGCAGGGGATTCTGGGGATTGCCGGCGGGATTTTTGGCGGCTCGGTTGGCGGGGCCCTGATCACGCAACTCGGGAGTTTCGCGGCGGGCGGGGTGCTGCTGAGGTATTCGCGTTCGGCGGAATCGCAGGCGGACGTGATGGGAACGCAGGTGCTTTACGACGCGGGGTACGATCCGCGGGCGCTGGCGCAATTTTTCGAAAAGCTGGAAGCGGAGAGCAAAGGAAAGAATCCCCCGGAATTTTTCTCGGACCACCCGAGCCCGGAGCATCGCGTGGAACGCGTCCAAGAGGAAATCGAGAAGCTGGGCGGCGTGCCAGCAAACGCCAAGAAGGACTCGCCGCAATTCGAAGCGATCAAGAGGGAATTGCTGGCGATGCCTGCGCCAGCGAAAGGGGCCAAGCCGGGCGGGCCGGTGCCGGCTCCTTCGGCAAACCTGACGCCGTACCAGACGGATCTGTATTCGCTGCGGTATCCGGAGAACTGGAAGCGCTATCCGGACAGCGACGGAAAGGGAGCGTCGTTCGCGCCGGACGGCGGAATCGTGCAGACGACGAGCGGAGCCGGCGCGCTGGCGTATGGATTGATTGTGCGGGTGGACGCGGACCAGGGAAGCACAGGCGGCGGAGGCGCTTTGCAAGAGGCAACGCAGAAGCTGATTGACGGGCTGAAGAAATCGAACACGAACATGAAAGTGGCGAGCCAATCGAAAGCCATGCTGAGCGGGGAGCCCGCGCTTTCGACGTATCTGAGCAACGAATCGCCGGCTGGCGGCGGAGAAACGGATTGGATGATGACGACGCTGCGCGCGGAGGGGCTTGTGTATTTCGTTTGCGTGGCGCCGGAGAGGGAGTTTGGGAAGTACGAGAAAACGTGCGCGGCGGTGTTTGAGAGCGTGCGGTTGCCGAATTGAAGGTGAAAGGGCATCCCGGAGAATGCCCGCCAGCCTTGGGTGTCACGCCAATGACGAGCCGGAAATAAGCGACGAGTGACATGGCCCGGCGCGCCGGCTAGAGAGAGCTGAGGAAGGCTACGAGGTCGGATTCTTCCTGTTCCGTCAGAACCAAGCCAAAGCGCGTTTCGTAAAAGTGCACGACGTCCAAGATGGTGCGAGCGGAGCCATTGTGGAAGAATGGAGCGCGGGCGGAGAGTCCGCGGAGAATCGGTCCCTTAATCTTGCCGAGATGGTCGAAGCGACCATCGATGAGAGCCTGACCCAGATCGGAAACGGTTTTGCAGTCGGAAGTGAGGGAACCGAAGGCGGGATCTAGCCGGCAGGCCGTGATGCGCGGCAAATATTTTATGGACAAGCCGCCCAGGTTGACCGAGGGATCGGAATCGCTCGGGTCGCCGGTGCCGATGTTGAGCGGAGTTGCAAAGGAGTGATTGCCGGTATTCGGGGTGTCGTGACAGGTGCCGCAGGTGCCCTGCAAGACGGGGATTCCGCCAGGAAGCAGGCCTCCGGCCGAGACATCGTCGTTGATGCCAGCGACGCCCGTGATGCGGATGGGCTTGGAATTGAAGATCGCCTGGCCTCGAGCGATGGCGCTTCGGGGATCGCGGCGTGGGCGAGAAGACCAGGCGTCGAAAAGATTGAAGACCTCGGGCGAGAAGCGGCCGTCGCCGGGAGTTGAGAGTCCACCGGGCTGCTCGAAGGCTGGTACAAGCGCATTCACACTGGAATTGATGGTGATGAAAAACGGCTGGACGGCGAGCGGAAGAGGTCCACCCGAAGCGCCGTCGCTGTTCAACAAGCCGACAGAGTTGCTGAAAGCCTGGGCGCTGGTGAGTCCCATTTCGAAATCGACGATTTGCTTTTGTTCCGCGGGAGTTGGCCTGCTGCCATCTCCCTGGGCATGCCCTGTTGTGGCGTCGAGGGCTTGGTGCATGAGGTTACTGACGAGAGAAGTGGGATAGTTGTCGTAGGAAATCTTGGTGGTGCCGGTTGCGGGAGAGGACTCGCGGCCATCCCACATGACGGCGCTCAGGAAGCGCAGGTTTGTGGCGGGCAGCGGGCGGCGGTACTGGGAGATGGAGTCGGTTTCGTTACAGCCGTAAGGGTTCTGGACATCAACAACCTGATAATCGGCGTTGGCAGGAACAGGGATGGAGACGCGGATCAGTCCTCGGGTTCGGAGCAGGCTAAACGAGGCGTAGCGGCCCTGAAGCGTGGATACATCGACGTTGTGATTGCAGTTGGAGCCGTCGACCGTGCGAAAGATGGGGTCCAGACCGGCCGTCAGGACGAAACGGCGTTCGACGCTTGCCGCGGAAACGGACATGGCGTCGCTCGGCTGATGGCAGGTGCCGCAGGAGCGTCCATTGCTGCCGAGCTTCTGGAAGAAAGGGTTGGTTAGGTCAATACCGCCGGAGCTGCTGAGTGTTTGCGAAGCTCCGGTTGGATTGAGGAAGAAAAGGCCGTTGGGGATGAAGGAAACCGGGAAAAGGGAGGCACCATTTCCGCGGGCCGCGCCAACAGCCAGCAGCAAGGCGACAACACAAATCGCAGCAGCGAAAAGTGTTTGGGTGGGGATGGGGCGCCCCGCGACGGCAGTGCGCTGTGCAAGTCGTACATGCTTGAAGTCGGAGGAGAAGGGCGATTTGTGCATTTGAAAGCTCCTGTGACTGGCGATATGAAGCTAAGCGGGACCTATGATGGAAACGCAATGCATGGATGATTATTTGTTGATGACCAGCTAAGGCAGGGATAAGATTCGGTTTAGACGGGTAAGGCAACCACCCTGTTTCGGCGCCGAGCGATTGTAAGCATCATGCAGCAAGAGTGGGTGACCTCTGCGGGGGATGTTCTGCGGTTTGGTGTATTCGAAGTCAACCTGAAGGCAAGAGAACTACGGAAGCATGGCGTGCGGGTGCGCCTGCCGGGGCAGCCCTTCCAGGTGCTTTCCATGCTGCTCGAACATCCGGGCAGCCTTGTCACGCGGAGTGAGTTGCAGGAACGGCTGTGGAGGGACACGTTCGTGGACCGCGACCACAGCTTGAATGTGGCAGTGAAAAAACTGCGCGCCGTGCTGGGTGACACGGCGGAAAACCCTCGCTATGTCGAGACGATACCTCGGGTCGGGTATCGGTTCATCGCTCCGGTGGAGACGGTGACGGCCCGAGCGGCGCCGGCGGGAGCGACTGAAGTTGCGGCGGCGGGGCGGCACGCGGTTCCGAGGTCTAGCCGGGGATGGTGGCTTCCGGGACTGCTGGTCGCGGTGGTCGTCGCGAGCGTGTGGCTGGGTATCTGGTGGGCAAGAGCACGAAACCGCAGTCCGGCGCCGCGGCGAGCCATGCTGGCTGTGTTGCCGTTCGAAAACTTGACTGGGGATGCGAAACAAGACTACTTGAGTGATGGATTGACGGAGGAAGTGATCGGGCGAGTGAGCCAGAGCAATCCCGAACGTCTGGGCGTGGTCCCGGCATCCTCCTTGATGCGGTACAAACACAACCAGAGACCGCTAAGCGAAGTTGGGCGGGAACTCGGTGTTCAATACATTCTGGAAGGGGGGTTCCGCCGCGAAGGGGATCGCGCAAGGATTTCGGCGCGACTTATTCGAGGAGCGGGACCAAGCCCTGGTTTGGTCGCGAGAATACGACCGGGAGATGACCAGTTTGCTGCAGCTCCAGGACGAAATCGCGCAAGAGATCGCAGATGAAATCGCGGTAACTGCGGGATGGAGGAGCGCGCGGACAAGCGGCGCCGCGGCCAAAGCGAACGACACGAGTTCGTACGAGGCCTACGATCTCTATCTGCAGGGCCGTTTTTTCTGGAACAAGCGCACCAAGGAGGGATTTGAGCGGGCCGCGGATTTCTTTCAAAAGGCCATCGAGAAGGACGCGCGGTATGCGCGAGCTTACGCCGGACTGGCGGATACCTTCGCGCTGATGAGCACGTGGTCGCTGGTGGATCAAGGCGAATATATGGCCAAAGCGCAAGAGGCGGCCCTGAAGGCGCTGGAGCTGAACGAGGGCTTGGCAGAGGCGCATGCGTCGCTCGGATTGATCGTGGAGCGGCGTGCTTACGACTGGCCCGGGGCGGAACGGGAGTTCCGCCGGGCGATTCAACTCGATCCGCACTACGCAACGGGGTACCAGTGGTATGCGGAGTGGCTCTCGCTGAGAGGGAGGCATGCGGAAGCGATGGAAGAGATCGAGAAGGCGCGGCAGCTTGATCCGATGTCGCTTATCATCGCAAGCGACCGGGGAGCGATCCTGTATTTGGCGCGCCGCTATGACGAGGCGCTGGCGCAGTTCCGCGCGGTTCTGACGATGGATCCGACTTTTCCCCGCGCGCAGATGATGATGCACGTTCTTGTGGAGAAGGGAATGTACGAAGAGGCGCTCAGGGAAGCCGAGAATTGGAAGCACAACGACGGTACGGCTGTTTGGGAATCACAAGCGTACATCTACGGACGATGGGGCCGCAGGGAGGCCGCCAATCGGGCGATCGCGAAGTGGGAGCAATGGCAAAGGGCGGGCGACAAGCCGATCACGGCGGTTGCTGTGATGGCGTATGTTGCTGCGGGACGGCATGATGAGGCGATACGGCTTCTGGAGGTGGCGGCCACCAAGCACTTAAGCACAATCATTGAGATTGGCGTGGCGCCTTACTATGACCCCTTGCGTGGAGATCCACGTTTTGAGGCGCTGCTGCGCAAGGTCCACTTACGCTAGGCATCGCTGAAGCTGTTCGGGAGCTGGAAGGGACGAAAGACCAAGGGCGGCTCGGAGGGCCGCCCCTGTTTGGCTTCACTCAGCTCTTTCGCCAGTCATGGGTGTGGTGGCGGCCTCCTACCTGGGCGCAGGCCTGGCCTTGCGGGCAAGCGTCATTCCGGCCAGTGCGCCAGGCAAGACCAACACGCAGTGAGCGCCGAAATGCGACTGAGCAGGCGCCGACAGCGTGCAAGTTCGCAGCTCTTCGTGGCGCAGCGTCTGGACACGGACTGCTGGACGAACCGCGCCGGAAGACGCCGGCCGTTGGTTGATGCCCCGTTAGCGGTCGTGGCCAGCGTCGACGAAAAGACCGGGCAGGACTGGCGTGCCTTCCTCACGGACAGCGTCAAGGGCGGCCGGGTCGAGGCCGAGAAGTTTCAGAATCGTGGGAGCCACCTGAGCGGTTTCCACGAAGCTGTGGCTTGTGCGTGCTTCGAGATGAGGATTGGATACTAGGAGCATGACGTTGGTATCGTCCCAGGCGAAGCCGCCGTGTTCGGATTGTTTTTTGAGGCCGCCGGTATAAACGACGCCGACGTTGGGAATCACGATGATATCGGGAGTGCGCGGATCGCCGCCTTCGCGGAGCCGGCAACAAGGGCCGGGATGTTCGGGAACGCCCGGAGTGCCAAATAGAGCAGCGAGCGCGGCGCCGTAGTAAATCTGACCGAGACCGATCGCTGTCCCGGCATTTTCCAGGTCGTTCACGGCCTCGGTGGTGCGTGTGGAATCAGCCAGCCAAATTTGGGAGATGTCGTCCTCGGCGAGTCCGAGCGCGTTGTTCGGATCGCTGTAAACAGCCGGCAGAAGCGAGCCGATGATTCCGGAGGGCGGCGTGCCGTTGTTACCCGAATGGCCCGGAATGGGGAAGAAGCGGTTCGGATCGATGGGCGACTGCCCGTGCTTTGCCGTGACGATGATGGCGGTGGAATCGAAAAGACCTTCGTGCTTGAGCGCGGAGACCATTTGGCCGATCGCGGCGTCCACGAATTGAATTTCAGCCAGCATTTTCGGCCTGGGTGTGCCGGTGGCGTCCTGATAGCCGCCGGAGTTGGAGTCGCTGCGGGTGGCGGACCTGGGGGAAATGAGTTTCTGGCCGACGCTGACGGCCTGGAAATTCATGCCGAAGATGGTGGGTACCGGAGCTTTGGCGTTGCCGAGATGCGTTCTGCCATGAATTTGGTTGAGGACGGCATTGACCTTGAGTTGGTCGTAGCACTTGATGGCGTCGAAATCGGTGGTCCAGTCGTCGCCATTCGGGACCAGCGTGCCGCAGTCAAAGCTGGCTTGCGGGGAGAGCGCAGCGGTCTTGAGTCCCGGGAGAACGATCTGAAGCGAATTGACCTCGGGTGAATAGTAGTCGTCGAGGTTGCTCGGCTGGTTGGTGCCGGTAGGGCCGGAAACCGAAGCGTAGCTGGCGTGTTTGTCCGACCACGCGGTGTAGCCGCCGGCCGCGTGGATGACGCCGAAAATGGTGTTGGTGCGGACGAAATTCCAAGAATAGACGGGCTGACAGTTGCTGAAGGGATCGCGAATGAGTTTATCGGGGTCGATGGATTTCACACCGCCGTCGGTCAGGGAGTAGCCCGGAAAGCCGCCATTCAGCTTGGTTTGGTCAATTTCATTGCCTTCCTCGTATTCGGTTTGCGTTCCGTTAATTTGATTCAGGACGCAGGCGCCGCCAGGCAGTCCATTGCCGGTGGCAGCCTTCGGCGGAGCGAGAACGCGATCGTACGCGACGTCGTAATATGCCCCGACGGTGCGCGGGCTGCCGCCAGTTACGATAGCCATGAGACCGGGGAAGGAGTCGGAAGGACGAGAGGTGGTCGTGCGTGTGTAGTGGACGCCCGTGCGGCCGAGTGCGGCGAGATTCGGACAGGCGTTCGATGCGGCGCAATTTTCGTAGTCGACTGCGTGCATTCCGTCGATGCTGATGAGCAGGACGTGTTTGATTCGTCCACGAGGCAGGTCGTCGTCAGCATGAACCGGCAAGGTGCCCATGAGAAATAAGGCGCTCATGGCGAGAGCTATAAAGCGATTCTTCACAACGGTCTCCTTGAATAATTGGGTTTGAAAGCGAGGGAATCGACGCCCCGTCCCGTGTGCCCGCCGATGCCCGGAGAGAGGCTAAGCGGGCGAAGTTACACAGCGAAAAATCCGAGATGGCGGAAGTGTGAATCGGCGGAAGAGGAGATGCGAGCGAGGGATGAAGGGCTATTTGAAGACGGACTCGACGCTAACGCTGCCGTTGCCAGGAAGGGAAGACGACCTATGGTGCTGTTCGTAGACTTCGGCGGCGCGGGCGAGGGCGGCGGCGATGCTGGGGCAGATATTGTCGGGTCCGACGTGGCGTTCGAATTCGGCTTGATGCATGAGCGCGGCGGGCTGCTCGCGGGCACCGCAAAGCAGCAACGAGCGGCCAGAAGCATGGAGCGTGTCGGCGAGATCGCGCAGTGCGCCGAGCCCGGTGGCATCAATCGCAGTCATGTTGCGAAGCCGGAGAATGACGATGGGCGGCAGCGAGTCAATGGAGCCGAGAATCTCCGAGAATTTGTCAGTTGCGCCGAACAGGAATGGCCCGTGGACGCGAAAAACCGTGGCATAGGCAGGAATATCCTTGCCTTGCAGTACGTGGACCCGGCCGTCCTCCACGTAATCCTTCGTGACGCGGGTAACCGTGGTAGTGCGCGAAACTTTGCGGATGAACATGAGAGCGGCGAGGACCATGCCGACTTCGACGGCGAACGTGAGATCGGCCATGACGGTGAGGAGAACAGTGAGGAGCCAGACGGAAATATCGGCTTTGGTCAGCTTGAGAATTTCCGGGATCTCGTGCCACTCGCCCATGTTGTAGGCCACGATGATGAGGATCGCGGCCAGTGCCGCAAGCGGAACATTTTTGACGAGCGGCGCGGCAAAGAGAACTATAGCGAGCAGCGTGATGGCGTGAATCATGCCGGCAACGGGAGTTTTGGCGCCGGAGCGGACGTTGGTGGCGGTTCGAGCAATGGCCCCGGTGGCGGGCAAGCCGCCGAAGAGCGGCGAAACGATATTGGCTACGCCCTGGCCAACCAGCTCGACGCTGGGATTGTGCTTGTCGTTGCTCATGCGATCAGAAACGACGGCGGACATAAGCGATTCGATGGCGCCGAGCATGGCTACCGTGAACGCAGGCGAAAGCAGCTGGCGGAGCACGTCGTAGTGAAGCTTCGGGACGACGATGGCGGGCAAGCCGCTCGGGATGCCTCCAAAGCGTGTGCCGATGGTTTCGACGGGCAGGCGCAACAGAGTTACGGCGATCGTGGCGCCGAAAGTGACGAGAATGGCGCCGGGAATCCGCTTGGCGTATTTGAGACAGAGCACCATCACGGCGATGGAAATAAGCGACAGGGCCGTGGCCGCGGGCGAGATGGTGTGCCACGCCAACCCGAACGCCTTCATGCGATGAAAGAAGTCGCCGGGAACGTGATCCATCTTGAGGCCGAAGAGGTCACGAATTTGCGTGCTGGCAATCAGGATGGCGATGCCGTTGGTGAATCCGATGATGACGGGACGCGGGAAATATTTGACGGCGGTACCGAGGCCAGTGACGCCGAGAAGGACAAGAAGGACGCCTGCCATCAAAGTGCAGGTAAAAAGTCCCTCGATTCCGTATTTCGCGACGATACCGGCGATGACAACGACGAACGCTCCGGTGGGGCCCCCGATTTGCGTCTTCGAGCCGCCAAGAGCGGAAATCAGAAAGCCGGTGATGATCGCGGTGTAGAGACCGGCTTGCGGCGACACGCCGGAAGCGATGGCGAAAGCCATGGCGAGCGGAAGGGCAACGAGTCCGACGGTAATACCGGCGATTAGGTCAGATAGGAATTTGTGGCGGTCGTAATCGCGGAGAAGAAGGATTGATTTTGGTGTCCACGCAGTCGCAGCAGGATTCATGGAAAGATTCCAATGCCAAACGTGTTGCAAAGAGCATAGCAGGCGGGCAACGCCGGGGGCGACCTGCCGTCGAGCGGCGTGACGTGAAGGGAATAGGCGGATTCAGGCAGTGGGAACCACCGGCGAATCGATGCGCTGCTTGGAATGCGCTTTCGCGGAGTGTTCCATGGGAGCGGGCGCGGGAGTTTCGGGTCTCCAGCGCAGGATGGGCTTGCGAGCGGCGCCGACTTCATCGAGGCGGCGAACGCGCGTCGTGTGCGGAGCGGTCTTCACGATTTCAGGCGTCTCAGCGGCCTCCCGCGCGATGGAGCGCATAGCGTCAATGAAGAGGTCACATTCTTCGCGGGATTCGGATTCGGTGGGCTCGATCATGAGCGCGCCGGGGACGATGAGGGGAAACGCGGTTGTGTAGGGGTGGAAGCCGTAGTCGATAAGGCGCTTCGCGATGTCCATGGTGTTGACGCCGTTTTTCTTTTGGAAGGCGTCGCTGAAAACGACTTCGTGCATGGAGGGCAGCGAATAGGGAAGCTCGTAGAGGCCATCGAGATGGTGCCGGATGTAGTTGGCGTTGAGGACGGCGTCCTCGGTGGCCTGGCGAATGCCGGGCCCGTAGGCGAGGATGTAGGCGAGGGCACGGACCAGCACGCCGAAGTTGCCGGAGAAGGCTTTGACGCGGCCGATGGAATCGGGGCGAACGGTTTCGAGCGCTAGACGGCCACCATCTTTTTCGACGAGGATGGGAATGGGGCGAAACGGCTCGAGAATTTTCTTCATGGCCACGGGGCCGGCGCCAGGTCCGCCGCCGCCGTGCGGAGTGGAAAACGTCTTGTGCAGGTTGAGGTGCATGACGTCCACGCCGAGATCGCCGGGACGGGCGACGCCGGCAAGAGCATTCATATTGGCGCCGTCCATGTAAAGCAGGGCACCCTTGGCGTGGAGAATTTCGGCGATTTCCGGAATGCGCTGCTCGAAGATGCCGAGCGTCGAGGGGTTGGTGATCATCAGCGCGGCGACATCGCCGGTGACTTGCTCGCGGAGTTTTTCGACGTCGATCTGGCCGTGGGATTCGGAACGGATGTTCTCGACTTCGTATCCGGCGATGACGGCGGTGGCGGGGTTGGTGCCGTGGGCGGAATCGGGGATGAGAACTTTTTTGCGCGGATTGCCTTGCTTCTGGAGATAGGCGCGAATGAGCAGGAGTCCGGTCAGTTCGCCCTGCGCGCCGGCGGCGGGCTGGAGCGTGATGGCGTCCATGCCGGTGATTTCAAGGAGGCACTGTTCGAGGAGGCGGAGGATTTTGAGGCAGCCCTGCGAGAGGTCCTGCGGCTGATAGGGATGCTCGGTGGCGATGCCGGCGAGGCGCGCGACAAATTCGTTAACGCGGGGATTGTACTTCATGGTGCAGGAACCAAGCGGATACATGCCGAGGTCAATCGCGTAGTTCCAGGTGGAGAGACGCGTGAAGTGGCGAAGGACCTCGATTTCGCTGACTTCGGGGAAGCCTTCGACGCCTTCGCGGCGATGGTGCGTGCCGAGGGCACGGGCGGGATCGGCGGCGGGGACGTCCAGGGGCGGCAGGTCGAAAGCGCGCTTGCCGGGCGAGGATTTCTCAAAGATCAGGCCTTCGTTCTGATTGGTGTGACGCGTGGCTTTTTTGATTTTCTCATTCATGGAATCGCTCTCGCTCAGAGCGGCTGATCGAGCGCATGCCGCAAGGCGGCGGCAAAACGCTCGATTTCGGCGCGCGAGGTAGTTTCGGTGACGCAGACGAGGGCGTGCTTGGTCAATTCGGGATAGGCCGTTCCGAGGGGATACGGGCCGATGATCTTTTCGCGAAGGAGCGCGGCGTTGGTGAGCTTGACGGAGCGCGGAAGCTCGACAGTAAATTCGTTGAAGAACGGTGCGGAGAACGCTCGGCGGACGCCGGGGACCTTTTCGATCTCGGCGAGGGCGAAGTGAGCTTTCGAGAGATTCTGGTGCGCCATTTCGCGCAGGCCTTCCTTGCCGAGCAGCGAGAGGTGCACGGTTGCCGCCAGGGCGCAAAGGGCTTGATTGGTGCAGATATTGGAGGTGGCTTTTTCGCGGCGGATGTGCTGCTCGCGCGTGGCGAGCGTCAGAACGAAGCCGCGGCGGCCTTCGCTGTCGGTCGTTTGTCCGGCGAGGCGGCCGGGCATCTGACGGATAAATTTTTCGCGCGAGGCAACCACTCCAGCAAAAGGACCGCCATAGCTGGGCGGCAGGCCGAAGCTTTGCGCTTCCATGGCGACGATATCGGCTTCGGCGGGCGGCTGGAGAAGGCCGAGAGAAACGCCTTCGGTAATGGCAACGACAAGGAGCGCGCCGGCGGCGTGGACGGCGCCGGCGAGTTCGGCGGGATTTTCGATCGCGCCGAAGAAGTTGGGGGATTGCACGACGACGGCGGCGACATCGTCTTTGAGCGCGCGTTGGAGAGCGCCGGTGTCGAGCGTGCCAGTCTTCTCGTACGGCAGTTCTTCGATGGCGAGGCCGGAGTTCTGGGCGTAGGTCCTCATCACATCGCGGTATTCGGGATGGAGCGAGCGAGCGACAAGCACGCGCTGGCGCGCGGTGATGCGCTCGGCCATCAGCACAGCCTCGGTTGTGGCCGTCGAGCCGTCCCACATGGACGCGTTGGCCACCTCCTGGCCGGTGAGCTGGCACATCAGCGTTTGAAACTCGAAGACGGCTTGGAGCGTGCCCTGGGAAATCTCCGCTTGATACGGCGTGTAGGAGGTAAGAAATTCGCCGCGCTGAATGATGGCGTCGGTGACCACGGAGCGCAGATGGTTGTAAACGCCGGCGCCGAGAAAGCTCGTATAGCCGGAGGAATTCTCGGCGGCGCGCTGCTGGAAATAGTCGATAACTTCGGATTCGGAAAGCGGCCCGGGCAATTGCAGAGTGCGCTTCAGGCGAAAGCGCTCCGGGATGGAAGAAAAGAGTTCATCGATGGACTTTGCGCCGATAGCGGCGAGCATCTCCTGGCGTTCGGCCGGGCTCTTGGGGAGGTAACGCATCAGGCGGAGGCGTCCTGACCTTTCTCGGCGATAAATCTTTCGTAGGCGGCCGCGTCCATGAGCGCGTTTACTTCCGCCGGGTTGGCGAGGCGCACTTTGATGAGCCAAGCCGAGCCGTGCGGGTCGCTGTTGATTTTCTCCGGCGCATTCTGCAACTCGCCATTGGCTTCGAGGACTTCGCCGGCCGCGGGAGCGTAAATCTCGCTGACGGCTTTGACGGATTCGACGGTGCCAAAAGACTTGCCCGTTTCGATTTTGGTTCCTGGTTTCGGCAGCTCGACGAAGACCACATCGCCGAGTTCGTGCTGGGCGTAGTCGGTGATGCCGACGGTGGCGACGCCGTTAGCGAGGCTGATCCACTCATGATCCTTGGTGTAGCGATACTGCGCGGGATACGCCATCGAATCCTCCGGTTCCTTCAGTTCTTGGGCGCACTCTGTTGCGCGAGCGGTTTCGGCCGCTTGTAAAACGGCGTCGGCACGACCTGCGCCTTGCACTTCTGCCCGCGAATTTCGACATAAACCGGCGTGCCTGGGGCGGCCATTGCGGGCGGCAGATACGCAAGCGCGATATTCTTGCACAAAGTCGGGGAAGGAGAGCCGCTGGTGACCACGCCGACGCGTTCACCCCTTTCATTGAAACAGGCGTATCCATCGCGCGCAATGCCGCGCTCAATCATCTCGAGTCCGGCGAGAGTGCGGGCCAGGCCGGCGGCTTTTGCTTTTTCCAGCGCGGCGCGCCCGATGAAATCGCCCTTTTCGATTTTGCAGTAACGGTCCAGGCCGGCTTCCCATACGTTGATCGTTTCGCTGATTTCGTGGCCGTAGAGCGCCATTTTTGCTTCCAGGCGAAGCGTGTTGCGCGCGCCAAGGCCGCAAGGAACGATGCCGAACTCGCGCCCGGCTTCGAGCACTTTGCTCCAAACCATTTCGCTCGCGGGGACGCTCGAGGGCACGTAAATCTCGAAGCCGTCTTCGCCGGTGTAGCCGGTGCGCGCGATGAGCGTATTGTTCAGCCCGCAGACCGTCCCGTGCGTGAACCAGTAATTTTTGACCGAAGAAAGATCGGCGTCCGTGAGCTTGCGGAGAACGTCCGCGGCGCGCGGGCCCTGAATGGCCAGTTGCGTGCAGGCGTCGCTCAGGTCTTCGACGACGCAGTCGAAGTGCCTGGTGTTTTCGCGGACCCAGTTGATATCCTTCTCGCGCGTGCCTGCGTTAATCACCAGCAGGTAATCGTCCTCGCCGAGGCGATGCACGATGACGTCGTCCACGAATGTGCCTTCGGGGTAAAGCATCGCCGAATAGTGCGCCTGGCCGATGGCCAGCCGGGATGCGTCATTCATGCTGATGTGTTGCACCGCGGCGAGCGCTCCGCCGGGCCTGCTGCCGCTGCGTATGCGTATATCTCCCATGTGGCTGACGTCGAAGACGCCAACTCCTGAGCGCACGGCTTTGTGTTCCGCAATGAGACCGCCGCTCGACGGATACTCGACCGGCATGTCCCACCCGCCAAAGTTGACCATTTTTGCGCCGAGACGGCGGTGCATGCCGTTGAGCGCGGTTTTGCGCAGCTCCATCGCTGGCGAAGTTGTGCCGGATTCCATTCCGCTTTGCTCGAGTAGAAGCAGATACTAGCATGCGCTCCAAAACCCGTCAAAGAAGCCGCCTCAGGAACCGGATCGCACGCGGCGCGGCTTCGCTTGTTGCGAGCGCGCGAATTTCTCAGGTACATTCTCCTTTGGGGGACTGCGATGCCTGCTCCTGTTGCCTGCGCGCAATGCGACAAGCCCGAACGCTCCTGCACGTGCGAAAAATACTGCACGATTTGCAAAGGACAAGACAAC
>DASRCZ010000006.1:0-16162 GCA_035652855.1 Candidatus Acidiferrum sp. | reverse complement strand
AATTCCTCGGCATGGCCCCACTTCGCCTTGTAGAAGTACTCGATCGCGTACGGTTGCCCGGCAGATTGCTGCTCGTTCCTGTTTGGCTGCGCCTTGGAAACCGGGTGCAAGCAAAAAAGCAAAAGCAGCGATCCGGTCAAGCAGAGGCGAGCCAGAGCCAGAAGTCGCATAACGTCCTCCGTGCGAACGAGAGTAGTCGGTGCTAGTTTGGCAAGGTATTGTACAGCCGGACCGGGCTTGCGCTAATCCCCAGTTCGGTGCCACCCAAGTCTGCTATCCTGGCGAAGCGAACTCCTCCCATGCAAACAGCCTCCGTGAAATGGATGGGCGACCAGCGATTTCAAGCAGTTACTCCCTCCGGGCACAAGCTCACACTGGATTCCGACCGCTCGTCAAATCAGGGCGCGGGAGCGATGGAGCTGCTGCTAGTTGCCTTAGGCGCGTGCACGGCGACCGATGTGGTGATCATCCTGGAGAAGCAACGGCAAAAGCTGGAGGCACTCGAGGTGATTTGCTCGGGTGAGCGCGCCGCGGAACATCCGCACGTTTGGGTAAGGCTCGAAATTCTATTCCGGCTGACGGGCCGGCTCGATGATCACGCGGTGAAGCGGGCGATTCAACTGAGCGAAGAGAAATACTGTTCTGTTTCGGCGACGCTGAAGAAGACCGCCGCGTTGACTTGGCGGCACGAAATTCTGCCCCCGAAGCCGTAGCGGCGCGTCTGCGGCAATTTGATCAGCAGCTTGCGCCAGGGCCACTAGAAAGATTCACCGCGGCCAGCTCATCCCGCTTGGGCGCATTGCGAACCTGTTTTCCCCGAGAACGCATCTACCCAACAGCAACATGCGGTATATGGCCCTGGTTTGCGACTACGATGGCACGCTGGCGCGCGACGGCGTTGTGCCGCCCTCGACCGTCGAAGCGCTGAAGCGCGTGACCCGTTCGGGCAGGCGGTTGCTGCTGGCCACCGGGCGGCAACTGGACGACCTCCTGCGGATCTTCCCCGAGGCGAAAATCTTTGACCGGCTGATCGTTGAGAACGGCGCGGTGATTTACCGGCCGTCGCAGCAAACACAGAAGGTGCTGGCAAGCAAGCCACCCGCGACGTTCCTGGAGACGCTAAGACGGCGCGGCGTCAGCCCGCTGGAAACGGGCCACTCCATCGTGGCGACCTGGCGGCCCAATGAGACGAAGGTGTTGAGGGCGATCCGGGAATCGGGGCTGGACCTGCAAGTGATCTTCAATAAGAACGCCGTGATGATTCTGCCTTCAAGCGTGAATAAGGCGAGCGGGCTGAAGATCGCCCTGCATGAACTCGGGCTTTCGCACCACAACGTCGTGGGAGTAGGGGACGCGGAGAACGACCACGTTTTCCTCAATTTGTGTGAGTGCTCCGTCGCCGTGCAGAACGCGCTGCCCGCGTTGAAGGAACGCGCCGACATGGTGACGCAGGGGGACCACGGCGCGGGCGTCGAAGAACTAATCAAGCTGTTGCTGCGGGACGATTTGACGAGCCTCGAACCGCGGCTCACGCGGCGCCGCGTCCGCCTCGGGCGAACAGCAACGAATGGGGCATTTGACTTGGACCCTTACGATTCGCGGCTCTTGATTGCGGGACCTTCGGGAAGCGGCAAATCAACGACGGTGGCGGCGCTGATCGAGCGGCTGACGGAGAGTGATTACCAAGTGTGTCTCATTGATCCCGAAGGGGATTATGACGAGTTTGAACCTTTCGTAACGCTCGGCGGCGAGGACCGGATCCCGGCGATTTCCGAGGTGCTCGAGATTTTGCGCAATCCCGAGACCTCGATGAGCGTCAATCTGCTGGGCGTGCCGACGGCGGATAGACCGTCATTCTTCCTCGGGCTTTTGCCGCGACTCCAGGAGATGCGCTCGAGAACAGGGCGGCCGCACTGGATCGTGATTGATGAAGCGCATCATCTCTTGCCCGCGGACCTGGAGTCGGCGCGGCAGTCGATTCCGCGCGAGCTGCCAAGCTTTGCGCTGATTACGGTTCACGCCGACCGGATTTCCCCGGCTGTGCTGAGCGGAGTGAATGGAATCATCGCGATTGGACCGAATCCCGGTGAAGTGATTCAGCAGTTCAACGCGGGATCGGGAATGTGCCTGAGTCCGCCCGCTCCTGACGCCGCGCACCGCGGGTCGGGACGCATTCTGGGATGGATGTTCACGGAATCGGCCGAGCCGGTGGCGTTCACACTGGAGCCGGCGAAGGTGGAGCTGCGTCGGCACCGGCGGAAGTACGCCGCCGGGGAACTGGGGAAGGACAAAAGCTTCTATTTTCGGGGTCCGGCCGGGAAGCTCAATTTGCGGGCGCAGAATATGAAAGTTTTTGTCCAGCTTGCTTCAGGCGTGGACGATGACACTTGGCTCTTTCATTTGCAGCAGCGTGATTACTCGCGCTGGCTTCGGGATTTTGTGAAGGATGCGGCGCTTGCGGATGAAGTGGCCGCGGTGGAACAGCAGCAAGCGCTGCCGCCGGAAGAAAGCCGGGCGCAAGTGATCGCCGCTATGGAACGCCGCTATTCCGCACCGTCCTGACTCTTCGCGGACGATGCTTGAAGACCTCTGCTTGTGCCTTCGTGGGGCCATCGCATAGACTTCTGGGTTCCTGAAATCATGTTCGGGCACAAGGAGCTTCATGTCCCATCGCATCGCGGCGAAGATAACCGGGGTTGCCGGATACGTCCCTCCAAAGGTGATCACCAACGCGGACCTGGAGAAGATCGTCGAAACGAGCGATGAGTGGATTCGCACGCGGACGGGGATTCGCGAGCGGCACAAAGTGGACGCGGGCATGGCCAGTTCACACATGGCGACCGCTGCGGCGAAGGCGCTGCTGGCGCAAACGAACACGAACCCGGAAGAGATTGACTTGATTGTGCTGGCCAGCGTCACGCCGGATATGCTGTTCCCCGCGACCGCGTGTTTGATCCAGGATCGCATTGGTGCGAAGAAGGCTTGGGGCTTCGATCTTTCCGCGGCGTGCTCGGGATTTGTCTATGCGCTGACCGTCGGCGCGCAGTTCGTCGGAGCCGGAACCCACAAGAAAGTCATGGTCATCGGCAGCGATACGATGACATCAATTCTGGACTACACGGACCGGGCCACCTGCGTTCTGTTTGGAGACGGCGCGGGCGCGGTGCTGATTGAGCCGGCCACGGACGGCGAAGGCATACTCGACTTCACGCACGACGTGGACGGCAGCGGCGGGCAATTCCTCTACATGCCGGGTGGCGGATCGCTGCATCCACCGACGCACGAGACAGTGGAGAAGAGGATGCACTATGTGCATCAGGAAGGGTCGCAAGTTTTCAAGTACGCCGTGAGACGCATGGCCGAAATGGCCGTGGACCTGCTGGAGAGAAACGGCATGACGAGTAACGACCTTGCGCTGGTGGTGCCGCACCAAGCCAATCTGCGAATCATCCGCGCGATGCAGGAACGGCTTGCCGTGGATGACAGCAAGGTGCTCGTCAATATCGACCGGTACGGGAACACAACGGCGGGCACCATTCCGCTGGGACTCTGCGACGCCCTGCAGCAGGGGCGGCTGCGCAAAGGCGACCTGGTGATGCTGGTGGCCGTCGGGGCGGGCTACACCTCGGGCGGAATGCTGCTGCGGTGGGCTTACTGACGAAGCTCCGCGACAACGAGTCATTTGTCACCTTATACGGAAAGGGCAAGTCATGAAGAAGCGATGGCTTTTTCTTCTGTGCATTGCGGCTGGAACGCTGCTGGGATTCGCGCCATGCGCTTCTGCGCAGGTCAAGCCGGAAGTGCAGGAGCTTTTCCGCAGGATGTTCAAAACCGATGAGTTCGAGCCGAAACGGTTTGGCCCGGCGCGTTGGCTCGAACAGGGGAATGCCTACACCACGCTCGAGCCTTCGGCCACCGTGAAGAACGCGAAGGAGATTGTGCGTTACGCAACGGCAAGCGGAGAGCGCGCCGTGCTGGTCAGCGCGGCGCAACTGACTCCGGCGGGCGAAACAAAACCCCTGAGCATTGCGGACTACTCCTGGTCGCCGGATAAAACCCATTTGCTGATCTTCACGAACACAAAGCCCGTTTGGCGGCAGCGCACTCGCGGCGATTACTGGGTGCTGGACCGCCGTTCGGGCGCGCTCAAGAAACTCGGCGGCGATGCGCCCCCTTCCACGCTGATGTTCGCGAAGTTCTCGCCGGAAGGCGGCAGGGTGGCGTACGCGCGGCAGCATAACCTGTACGTCGAAGATTTAGCCAGCGGCGCGATTACGCAATTGACCTCCGATGGTTCCGATACAATCATCAACGGCACCACCGACTGGGTATACGAAGAAGAGCTTTCGCTGCGCGATGCGTTTCGCTGGAGTCCGGACGGACGCAGCATCGCGTATTGGCAATTTGATCAGAGCGGCGTGGGCGATTTCACGCTACTCTACAACCTTGGCGAGCCAAAGCAGATCGTAACCGGATTCCCGTATCCGGGCCTGGGCCACTATCCGGCGAGCCTGCGCATTCCCTATCCAATACCGGGCACGCCCAATTCGGCCGTACGCGTGGGCGTCATCAGCGCGAAAGGCGGAGAAACGCGGTGGCTGGCCGTGCCGGGCGATCCGCGCGACAACTACATCGCGCGAATGGAATGGTGCCCGGGCACGCGAGAGCTTCTGATCGAACACCTCAATCGCTTGCAAAACACCGAGGACATGCTGATTGCAGACGCGGATACGGGCGCCGTGAGAACGGTTTTCGAGGACAAGGATGCGGCCTGGGTGGACTACCTGGAAACGATGGACTGGATCCACTCCGGCAAGGAATTTCTTTTTGAAAGCGAGCGCGCCGGCTGGCGGCATCTCTACCTTATCTCGCGCGAAACGGGAGCTGCGCGGGTAATCACCCACGGTGATTTCGATGTAATCAAATATGAAGGCTTAGACGAAAAGGAAGGCTGGCTTTACTACACAGCCTCGCCCGCGAATGCCACGCAGGCGTATCTCTTTCGAGCGCGGCTGGATGGCTCGGGCGAGCCGGAACAACTGACGCCGGCGAGCGCCACAGGCACGCATGCCTATGACGTTTCGCCCGACGGGCGCTGGGCGTTTCACACCTATTCGACTTCACAAACGCCGCCCGCAGTTGATCTGGTGCGGCTGCCCGCCCACAGCCTTCAGCGCGTGCTCGTGGACAACGGCGGCCTGCGGCAGAAAGTCGCGGCGATGGCGGCGGATACGCCGGAGGAATTCCTGAAAGTGGAGATCGGCGGAGGCGTGATTCTCGACGGCTGGATGATTCGCCCGCCGCATTTCGATGCATCAAGGAAATATCCCGTGCTTGTGTATGTCTATGGCGAGCCTGCCGGGCAGACCGTGCGCGACGCCTGGAGCGGGGATTTTGGTTTTCATCACACCGTAGCCGCGGAAGGCTACATCGTCGTCAGCTTCGACAATCGCGGCACGCCCGCGCCGAAAGGACGCGCCTGGCGAAAAGTTGTGTATGGCGCGATTCAGCCGGTGATCGTGAAGGACCAGACGGCGGCCATCCAGTCGCTGCTGAAGTCGCACCCTTACCTCGACGCTTCACGCATCGCCGTGTGGGGCTGGAGCGGCGGTGGCTCGAGCACCCTCAGCCTGATGTTCCGCTCGCCGGATGTTTATAAGGTCGGGATGGCCGTCGCGCCCGTCCCTGAGCTGCGGCTCTACGATTCCATCTATCAGGAGCGCTACATGGGTCTTCCGCTCCAGAACGTGGAAGGCTACAAGAACAGTTCGCCCGTCAATTTCGCGGAAGGTCTTAAGGGCCACCTTCTGCTGGTGCACGGCTCCGGCGACGACAACGTGCACTACTCCGGCAGCGAACTGCTGCTCAACCGCCTGATCGAACTGGGCAAGCCCGTCGACTTCATGGAATATCCCGATCGGACACACTGCATTTGCGAGGGCGAAGGCACAACGTACCACGTCTTCAGCCTGCTGCTGCGCTATCTCGAAGCAAATCTGCCCGCAGGGCCGGTCCCTTCAAAGTAGCCGTCAGGCGCCGCCGGCATTGCTATGCCGCCGCGGAAGCGTGAATTGTTTTGCGTAGAGGTCCCTGACGCGGTCGAGCGTGTCAATTTCCGCCACCGGTTTGTCGGGGCGAGATCGCAAGATACGCGGAAATCGCAGCGCGTAGCCGCTGGCGTGACGCCGTGATTTTTGTATGTTGTTGAAGGCCACCTCGATAACGACGGTCGGCTCAACGATGCGCCGGAAGCCCTGATCCTCCGTCGTGTGCTCGAGAAAATATTCGGAGTATGCCGCAATCTCCTTGTCCGTGAGACCCGAATAGGCCTTGCCGATATTCAAGAGCGTTTCGCCGTCGCGCACAGCAAAGGTGTAGTCGGAAAGCACGCCGTGGCGCTTGCCGTGCCCGTACTCGACTGCGGTAACTACCGCGTCGATCGTTGCGTAGGCCTCCTTCAGCTTGAACCAATAGCCGCCCCGGCGTCCGGGCGTGTAAGGCGAGTCCGGGTCCTTAGCGACGACGCCTTCGTGCCCGGAGGCAAGAGATTCGCGGAACATCCGCGACACCTCCTCGGCCGAACCGCAGAGCCTTGCTGGCGCGAGCTGAACCGTTTGCGGGTGTGGTCGCGAAAAAATTTGCGCCAAAGCCATCCGCCGGTCGCGCAGAGGAGCTTCCAGCAAGAGCCGGCCCTCGGCATAGAGCAAGTCGAACGCGACGAATCGCACCGGAAGTTCCCACTGCGTCCACAGGTGCAGCTGGTTTTGCTTGCGGCCGAGCCGCCTTTGTAGGTCCGTAAAAGGCAAGGGGCGCGTTCCCTGCCAAGCCAGGATCTCGCCGTCCAGGATGAATTCGCCAGGCAAAGCGGAGAGGGGTTCGGCGAGCTCCGGGAATTCCGTGATCTCATCGAGGGTGCGCGAAAATAGTTTCACGCGGGATCCGCTCTTGTGAACCTGGGCGCGAATGCCGTCGTATTTTTCCTCCACGCTGAAGGGCCTGGGCGCTTCGCCAAAAAGGTCGTCGGCCTTTTGCACGGCCGCCGCCAGCATGAAGCCGACGGGATGAAACAAGGTGACCGGCGCGGTCTCGAGTTTATCGGCTGCCGCCAGGCGCAGGGTCTCGCCGATATCGCCAGTAAGCATGTTAGCGCGGCGCACCGCCGCCAAGGGGCGCTCGAAAGCTTCGGCGATCGCCTCCTCGACGAGATTTTCTCTCAGACCAATCCGCAAGTCCCCCGTAATGATTTTGATGATGTACTTCACATCGTCCGGGCCCGCTTGGCGCACCAGGCTTTTCAGCGCGTCGGATTTTTGTGCCTGTCCGCGCATGCCGGTGAGCTGATCAAAACCGCGGACGACACGTGAAATCGATATATCGCGACCGGCGTGGGTTGCCCCCAGCGCCTGCTTGGCCACCTCGCCCAGGTCTCCGTGCTTTCGGTAAATCGCGGAGAGCCGGTCCGTGCCCTGGCCGGAGAGTTCCGCGACGAGCCGATAAAGACTTGCGCCGCCGATCCCCAGCACCCGCTCTTCGTGGCGCGCAAACGACCGGCCGGTCAAAAAAATCGCCGCGTGAACGGCATCTTCCAGCGGGAGGGTACGGAGAAGCTTTGCGACGAGCCGAACCTTTTCCAGCTTCTTCGTGGTTGCCGCCACGGCATCCGCGGTTTCGACAAACGCGCGCACGGCTATCTGGCGGCAGCGGGCTTTGCCGCGGCTGGCTGACAGAGCGGACACCAGAACGTGGTGCGCGCGCCCGCTCCCTGTTTTCGCGCTTCGATCGGTGTTCCGCAGCGGCGGCACGGTTCGCCGCGGCGCTGATACACCCACAGTTCCTGCGCGGGGTCCGCCCGTCCTGTCGTGCGGCGCACGCCAAAATAGGTGACGGCTCCGGCCGCTTCCGCTGGCGCGGCGTTTGCGAGCAGGAGCTGCCGCGCGTTCCGGATAATGCGCAGCAGGTCGGCATCGCTCAGGCAAGCGACCGGACAAAAGGGATTCACACGCGATGTGAAACACGTCTCCGACTTGAAAATATTGCCGATGCCTGCCAGTGCGGATTGCGAGAGCAGCGCATCGCCAATTTCCGTTCCGGCCATTCTGCGCAAGCGCCGAACCGCTTCCTCTTCATCAAACCGCTCGTCCAGCAGCGCGGGTCCCAGAGCCGCCAGACCCTTCCGCCTTTCGACCGAAGCCGCCGAATGAAATTCCGCTATCTGCACCGAGAAGGCCACGGCAAGCATCTTCGGCGTGCCAATCAGGATCCGCATGTCGCTGCGCCGGCGTTTCCAGCGTTCGCCCGGCCGGTAGATGTGCCAACTGCCGTTCATCTGGAGATGGGTGAGCAGAATCAGGCCCCCGGAGAAATGCATCAACAGCCATTTGCCCCGCGGTTCGACCCATTCGACGCTGCGTCCCGTAACGCGCAAGTCGATTTCGACACGAGCCAGCCTTGGCAGCATCGTCTCGAACCGGGTGATTTCTTGCCCGCCGATGGCACGTTGCAGCGTTCGTGCCGTTCGAAAAATGGTGTCGCCTTCAGGCACGTCAGGCCGTCTCCGAAAAGTCCGGCGCATCTTCCGGCAAATCCTGGTCCCCTTCGCCCTCCGCTTCGGCGTTCGCATGCGTGCCTGCATCGGTCCGCTCGCGTTGCAGCGCCGCGATCGCTGTCATGCGGCGCATCTGGAAGCCAAGTGCGGTGTCGGCAAAGCCCGCATCCTCGAGGAAGCGTCCCAAAAAGTGATCGCGGGCCGGGCCGCCGTTGATTTCGCCAATGAGCAGCCCCGTGCGCCGCCCCTGCCGTCGAATAGCGAGCTCGGCGAGTTTTTTGGCCAGCTCCTGCGCGAATCTTGTGCGCTCAGGTTCCGTCTCGGGCAGAAGCACCTGCATCGAAGGATTGCGCCGCCGCAGAAAGGCAACCAGCTCTCCATTCACCAGAATCACCGTGGCTCCGGCCGCCCGCGCCATCGACGGATGCCTGCTCGTGGCGGAGTCTCCGAGCGCGCTCTCTCCGCTCGGCCACGGCAGGATGGATCCATAGGGGTTCGCGGGATCCGTGGCGGGCAGCGCCAGGGCTTCTGGCGCCTCGGGTTCGTCGCGAAGATTGCGGAGCAAATCCACCGCCGCAGGCATGGCGAATTGCGCCGCGCCCAGACCCGCCACGAACAGGCCCCGCCGAATCCATCCGCTCTCTTCCATGGTCTTTAGCGCGGGATAAATCGTGCTGTAGCCCCCCGGAACGTTCTCCGCGATAGCGGTATCGCGCATCACCACACCATGCCGCAGCAGCAACTGCTGCGCGACGTTCGCGCTCCACTCCGTCGCAGTCGGCATCGCGGCAATTCGCTGCCGCAGCAAAGACCAGCGCCCATGGGCCGGACCACCCGCGGCGCTTCGCGAACGCAGCCGCCGCAGAAACTCCGGCGAACCGGGTGCCACGCCCGCGACGGCTTTCTGTCCGCGCCGCTCGTCCTCCGGGCGCAGCAGTGTTCGAACCGGATGAAATGTATCGTTTGTGACTAGCCCGGCCCAGACGAGCTCCCAAATAGCGGCAAGCGTCTCTCCGGGGTAACCTTTGCCGAGCGAAGCATGAATTTGGGAGAAAAACGATGCGCCGGTCGCTCCGAGCACTTGAAGAATTGCCGCGGCGCTTTCCGAGAGCGGCTTGGAGTCGTTCGTATCCATGGGCGTCAGCAGCCGCGGCAAGGAATCAGCCAGATACAGTGTGATGCGGCCGTCCCGATCGCCAATCGGCTCCGCGCCGACCCACACCACTTCACCGGCGGCCAGGAGCGCGTCGAGATCCGCCGGCTGATAACCGGCGATGCGGGCCGGAAGAATGTCGCGCTCGAGATCGGAGACGGCCAGCGCCGCCCCCTGCAGCGTTTCGATGGCGTCCAACAGAGCGTCCGGTCCGGTTCGGCGCGATGTGACGCCCTGCCACCGTGTGAGAAACCGCACGAAGCTCCGCTGCTCGACGGGCTCAACCTCGCGGCGCAAGCGCGCGAGGCTTTTGCGGCGAATCTGCCGCAGCACTTCCGGATCGCACCACTCGCGATGCACGCCGCGCGGCCGAAACTCGCCCTCGGCCAATTTCCCCTGCGCGCGCAGGGAATGCAGCACCGGCTCGGCCATGGCGGGCTTCAGGGCATATCGCCGCGCGAAGTCGAAAACCGTGAACGGTCCATGCGTTCGCGCATGTCGCCGCACAACTTCCGAGAGCGGATCCGCCGAGCGCTCGAGAAACACCTCGGGCAGCCCTGGCGGCAATGGAATGCCAAAAGCGTCCCGGTACCGCGCGGCATACTCGGCAGGAATGAAGCGAACCTCACCCGCAATCGGAACGCGCAGGATACGGCGCGTCTTCAGCAGTTCCTCTACAAAGCTTCGGAATTCGCTGCTCGACCGCGCGGCCATCTCGGATTCGGAGAGATCGCCGAGCTTCAGAAGCATGTCATGCAAGGCATCCGCCTGCCGCGCATGGTATTCCGGGTCAAGCATTTGCAGCCGCGCTTCCACTTCGTCCAGCGCCACAGGATCCAGCAGTTCCCGGAAATCCGTATCGCCGAGCAATTCCTCGAGCTGCGATTGGTCGATCGCCAAAGCTTGCGCGCGGCGCTCGGCCAGCGGGGCGTCGCCGTCGTAGATGTAGTTGGCCACATAGGAAAAGAGCAGCGAAGCGGCGAACGGAGAGGGCTTCTCGGATTCGAGCGTGGTGACCCGAATGGCTCCTTGCTGGATTTTTGCGAGCAGAGCTGTGATGGCTGGAAGGTCGAAAGCGTCGCGGCCGCACTCGCGGTAGGTTTCGAGCATGATCGGAAAGGACGAATACCTCGCAGCCACCTCGAGCAGGTCCGCGGCTCGTTTGCGCTGGTGCCACAGCGGCGTGCGCTGGCCGGCTCGCCTCCGCGGCAGAAGCAAGGCGCGCGCCGCCGCTTCACGGAATTTTGCGGCAAAGAGCGAAGTCGCGCCGAGTTGCCGCAGCACTAGATCCTTGAGCTCCGCAGGCGAGGGTAAAAGCAACGTCGTATCGACCGGCGCCTCGTTATCCGGCAGGCGGATGATAAATCCATCGTCCGACCACAGCGATTCGACTTCCCAGCCGCGCTCCGCGCGCAATTTGGCGGTGGCCGCCATGCACCAGGGCGCGTGCACACGCGTGCCGAAAGGCGTGAGCACGCAGATTCGCCGGTCGCCGAGCTCGTCGCGCACGATCTCGATCACCACATCTTCGTCGCTCGGAATCGCATGTGTCGCCGCGCGCTGCTCCTCGAGATACCGGAGCAGGTTTTCGGCGGCGTTGGCATCAAGGCCATGCTGCTCGATGAGCTTCGTGAATGCGACTGGCCTCGGCATACGGGCCAATTCGCGCGTGAGCTGCCCGATTCTTTCGCCGAACTCCGCGGGACGCCCCGGACCGTCGCCCTTCCAGAACGGCATTTTCCCCGGCTCACCCGGCGCGGGTGTTACCGTGACCCGGTCGTGCTCGATGGAGTCCACTCGCCAAGTCGAGGCACCGAGGACAATTGTGTCGCCCTCCCGCGTTTCGAAGACCATTTCTTCGTCGAGTTCGCCAACTCGGGCCCCGCGGCTTGCTCCGGCGAGGTACACCGGGTACAGCCCACGGTCCGGAATCGTGCCGCCATTCACCACCGCAACGCGGCGCGCACCCTGCCTCGCCGTCAGCCGCCCGGCAATACGATCCCAGGTGATGCGCGGCCGCAGTTCGGAAAAGTCTTCCGCCGGGTAGCGGCCCGCGAGCATGTCCAGTACGTGCTCGAAGACCAGGCGCGGCAGGCCGGCATATGGCGCGGCACCACGAATCGCATCAAAAAGGTCATCCACTGCCCACGCCTCGCCCGAGACCATCGCCACGATTTGTTGAGCCAGCACGTCCAGCGCATTCCGCGGATAGTGCGTCGCTTCGACGGCGCCTTCCATCATGGCGTGCGTCACCGCGGCGCAGGCAAGCAGGTCCGAGCGATATTTCGGAAAAATAATCGCATTGCTGACAGCGCCGGCCTGATGGCTGGCGCGGCCCACGCGCTGCATCCCGCTGGCGACCGAAGGCGGCGATTCAACGAGCACCACCAAATCGATCGCACCCATGTCGATACCGAGTTCAAGCGAGGACGTAGCGACCAGGCCGCGCAAAGTTCCCAGTTTCAGCCGGTCTTCGATTTCCTTGCGCTGATCCACCGCGACGCTGCCGTGGTGCGCCCGCACGAGAACTTCGCCGGCGAGCTCATTCACCGCGCCGGCAATACGCTCCGCAAGGCGCCGGTTATTCACAAAGATCAGCGTTGACCGATGCGAACGCACCAATTGCAGCAATTGTGGATGAATCGCTGACCAGATGGAAACGCGGCGCGGTCCTTGCGAAGCCGAGCCGCTCGGCAGCGGCTCGATTTCATCGAGACGCGCCATGTCTTCCACCGGAACCGCCACGCGCAAGGCGAAGCGCTTTGGCTCGCTGGCGTCAATCACCGTAACCGGCCGATACGCCGGGGTCGCCGCGTGCGCTGCGAATTCGCTGAACACTCCGCCTGGAAGTTCTTCCGCGCCGTTTTCCCTTGCCGCGCTCCTGCTCGCGTCTCGCGCCGGTGTTTCACGTGAAACGTCGCAACCGCCAAGAAAATGCGCCACTTCCTCGAGCGGCCGCTGCGTCGCGGACAGTCCAATACGCTGCAAGCGCCGCCCACAGAGGCGTTCCAGCCGTTCAAGAGAGAGCGCCAGGTGCGATCCGCGTTTTGTCGGCGCCAGTGCGTGAATCTCGTCGACTACAACGACTTCCACCGGCCGGAGCATCTCACGCGCATTCGAGGTCAGCATCAAGTACAAGGATTCCGGCGTGGTCACCAGTATGTCCGCTGGATGACGCAGAAAGCGAGCGCGTTCATTCGCTGGCGTGTCGCCCGTTCGCACGGCAACTTCCGGGCCGTGATATGCGATTCCCAGGCGTTCCGCCGCTTGCGCAATGCCGATTAGCGGAGCTCGCAGGTTGCGCTCGACGTCGACCGCGAGCGCCTTGATGGGAGAGATATAGACGACCCGGCTGCGCTCAAGCCGGTGCGGGGCCGGCGAGAACATCAATCGGTTGATGCACCAGAGAAACGCGGCGAGCGTCTTGCCTGTGCCGGTAGGCGCCAGAATCAGAGTGGAATCGCCGCGGGCAATCGCGGGCCAGCCGAGTTCTTGCGGCCGGGTCGGCCCGGGGAATACCGCTTCAAACCACGCGCGCACAGCCGGATGAAAAAGGCGCAAAACAGCCCCGGGTGAAGCTTGCGTATCGGGTTTCGGTCGGATGGTCATGCGCGAAGGCCGATGGCCTGGGTGCTCAAAGTGGCCGCTCAAGCTGCGGCTCGCGGGGAGGAAATGGCGAAAAGCCCATTCTCGCATACCTCCGGTACCGGTGGAAAATCGCGCGCGAGGTGGAATCGCGCCATGCTGTCAGCGTTTCAGCGCGCCGATTTTCTTCAAATCCTCGGCGAAGCGTCGCGCGCAAATTTACTCTTGACGTGACTCTTCGCTGGAGTGAAAATGCCTGTGGCGAAATAAAAGCGAAGTACATTCCTCTTTTTTCCTCCACCCGCTGACGTCGCCAAAAACGAGCCTGTGCTCGAAACCACAGCGACCCTGGCCATACTGGCTGGGGCCGCGCTTTGCCGTCGCCATGAGTCATAAATCAGCCGCTGCTTTGCGATTGGAAGTTGAATCGGCCCTTGCGGGGCGCATTGCCGCTCCATTTCAATACCGCGAGCAGCAATTTGCGGAGACCGCCTCGACGGGCATCGCCGCCCTCGACGCGCTGGCTCACGGTTTGCCGCGTGGAGCGCTCACGGAGATTTTCGGCACCGCCGGCTCGGGCAAAACCAGCGTGCTTGCCGCCATTCTCGCTTTGCGCACCCGCGCCGCGGAACTCTGTGCCCTTATCGATGGCCGCGACGCCTTCGATCCCCTATCCGCGCAAGCCGCCGGCGTGCAGCTGCATCGCTTGCTCTGGATTCGCTGCCGCGAACTCGAGCAAGTCCTGCGCGCCACGGATTTGTTGCTTCAGAGCGGCGGGTTCGGTCTCGTTGCTGTTGATTTCAGCGATTTCGCGCCGCGGCATGTTCGCCGCATTCCGCTCAGCGTCTGGTTTCGATGGCGCCGCGCCGTTGAAAATACGCGCACGATTCTGCTCGCGCTCGAACAAGAGTCCAATGCAAAAACCTGCGCATCGCTGGTGCTGCGCATGCAAGCGGAGGCCGCCTGCTGGTCGCAAACCGCTCCGAATTCTCGCCTTACCGAAGCCCGCCTCCTCGAAAGTCTCCGGAGCGGCGCCGAGCGGCTGCGCTCGCAAAAAAAGGAATCGCTTCCGCGCCGTGTCGATTTGCACCGCACGGCGGAGGAGGACAGTATTCGCTTCGCAACACAAATCGCCGGCCCATACGAAACTCAATTCCAGCAGCCGCCGCGCGCCAAGCCCAAATGGCCGGCGCGTCCATACGCACCGTGAGCAAATGTTCGCGGCCGTTCACATTCCGGATTTTTCCGTGCAAGCCGTCCTGCGGCAGGAGCCGGAGCTTTCCGGTCGCGCTTTCGCGCTGGTCGAAGGCACGCCTCCTCTCGTTCATGTTGTTGCCATGAGCGAAGCCGCGCGGCGCGCCGGAGTCGGGCTGGGCATGCCCAAATCCGCCGCCGCGCAATTTGCGGGCCTGGAAATCCGCTCGCGTTCGCTGGCTTTTGAAAAAAGCGCCCATGCCGCGCTCCTGGACCTGGGCTGGTCGATTTCTCCGCGCATCGAGGATTCCGCTGCTGACCTGATCGTCGCCGATGTGGAAGGCCTTGACACCTTGCTGGGCGATGCGCACGCCATCGCCCGGCAATTTCTAACGCGCGGAAAAGCGTGCGGCCTTTCCCTCCATGTCGCCATCGCCGAAACCATCGAAGCCGCCTGCGTTGCGGCACGGGGATTCTCCGGGATTCGCGTGATTCCTGCCGGCGAGGAAGCCGCGCAACTCAGCCCTCTGCCTGTGAGCGTGCTCGCTCCTTCTCCGGAAAGCGCCGCGACACTCGAGCGATGGGGCATTCGGACCTGCGGCGCGCTGGCCGCTCTGCCCGTGCTCGAACTTTCCGAGCGCCTCGGTCAGGAAGGCGTCCGTCTGCATGCGCTTGCGCAAGGCGCTGGGCCGCGCACCCTGGTTGTCGCCGAAGCCGCCCACACCTTCGTGGAAGAAATGCAGATAGACGGCGCCGTGGAAGAGCTCGAACCTCTTTCCTTTTTGCTTGGCCGCTTGCTCGATCAGCTCTGCGCGCGTCTTGCCGCTCGCGCGCTTGCGGCGAGCGTGCTTCGCCTTCGCTTCGAGCTGGAGCCCGCCTTCGAGAGGGCTGTCGAATCCAGGAAGGAACTTATTCGGCAAAAGCAAGCCCCGGGAGTGTATTCCCGCGGCCTCCAATTGCCCGTCCCCATGCGCAATTCCAAAACGCTGCTCAAGCTGCTCCGGCTTCGTCTGCAATCCAGCCCGCCCCAGGCGCCCATCACGAAAATCTGGATGGCCGCCGAGGCCGCCCGCATGCGCCCCGTTCAGAACGGCCTTTTTTTATCGAGCTATTCCGATGTGGAAAAGCTCGAACTCACTCTCGCGCGCCTTGCGGCCATCGTCGGCGAGCAAAACGCCGGCTCGCCGGCGTTGCTCGATTCCCATCGCCCGGATGCTTTTTGCATGACAGCATTTTCTCCTCGGCAGGAATCCGTCATTTCCATTCAGCAAGAGCCGCCCGTCGCTGCAAAGCCTTCGCAGAGCTGCCGGATTTTCCGGCCGCCACTTCCCGCGCGCGTTGAGCTTTCGCTTCAGCATCAGCCCGCTCGCGTGTTTTTTCAGGGATTCGCCGGGAAAGTGGTGACCGCCGCCGGCCCATGGAAATCCTCAGGCGAATGGTGGCGCAAAGAGGCCTGGCAATACGAAGAGTGGGACCTGGAACTCGTGTTTTCTTCCAGACATTTTACTGATCCGTTGTCGAGCCGGCCTTCGCCGGATCGCCTATCGCGCGGGCGTGCTGTTTTTCGCGTTGTTTATGACGCGCGCGCGATGGCCTGGTTCATTCGCGGCATTTACGACTGACTCATGCCAACCCATGTACACCGAACTTCACGCCCGCTCCGCATTCAGCTTTCTCGAAGGCGC
>DASRCZ010000005.1:0-2094 GCA_035652855.1 Candidatus Acidiferrum sp. | reverse complement strand
ATGCGTGGAGCATGCGGCGGGACCAGTTGCGATAGACGACGAAGTACCCGCCAAGGAGATTTCCAGCGGCGGCCACGATGCCGAGTCCGGCGGCAAGCGCGGTCCTAAACGCCAATTCGTGGTTCATTCTGCAGCACAGACCCAGTCCGTGCCTCCCTGAGCTTGATCAAAGTCGACCGGCGAAATGGAAATCCTTGCCAGCACGGCCGGCTTGCCGCCCAGGCCGATCTAAAGACCGGCCACTGCCTCGGCCACGCGCCAGCGTCAGTCATGCGTCGCCGGCACACCCGGCATTCTCGCCGCGTCACCCGCTGTGGCGAAACAAAATAACGTCGCCTTCTTGGACAATGTAGTCCTTGCCCTCAAGGCGCACCTGCGCCTTCTCCTTTGCGGCGGCGATACTCCCGGCGGAAACCAAATCATTCCAGCGCACCACTTCCGCGCGGATGAAACCCTTTTCGATGTCGCTATGGATGGCGCCGGCGGCCTTGACGGCCGTGGATCCTTTATGAATAGTCCAAGCGCGGACCTCGGGCTCGCCCGCGGTGAAGAATTGTAAAAGGCCCATGAGGTCGTAGGTAGCGCGAATGAGGCGATTCAGGCCGGGTTCCGCCAGTCCATAGGAGGCGAGCAATTCGGCGGCCTCCTTCTCTTCCATTTCGGCGAGCTCCGCTTCCAGGCGTCCGCAGACGGCGACGACCGCGGTGTTGGGACGCCCCTCGAGAGCGCCCAGCTTGTGCCGCTCGACAGCGGTGGAAAGCTCGGCGGCTTCTTCGTCGCCGAGATTCAAGACGTAGAGCATGGGGCGCTGCGAAAGAAACAGAAATCCCCCGATGGGCTTGCGCTCTTCAGGAGTGAGCGGCAGTTCGCGCAAGGGTTTTTCGGCTTCGAGGTGCGCTTTGCACTTTTCGAGAACGGATTTCTCGAATTCGAGCGCGGCATCGCGCTTTTTCTTCAAGTCCTTGTCCACGCGTTCGAGCCGCTTCACCACTTGTTCGTGGTCGGAAAGGATCAGTTCGAGATCAAGATCGGTGGCATCGCGAAGAGGATCGATGCTGCCTTCAGCGTGCGGAACGCTCGGATCCTCGAAGACGCGAATAACGTGAGCAATGGCGTCGACTTCCCGCAGGGAGGCCAGCGACTCGCGCATGCGCTCTTTCTGCATTCCCCCGAGATCCACGTAGTTGACGGTCGCATACGTGATTTTCTTGGGGTTATAGAGCTTGGCGAGCTCGATGAGGCGCGGCTCGGGAACTTTGGCGACGCCGATATGGGTGGCCTGGCCACCTTTGGCGTCAACATGCGCCCGGGTCAGAATCCGGAAGAGTGTGGTTTTTCCGACTTGCGGCAGTCCAATAATTCCGGTTTGCATAAACCTGGAATCGTAGCATGGGAGCGGCAACTCGCGACCGGTGATTGCTGGCTGGAGGCCCCGGACGGGGCCAGTCGCCGGAGCGCACAGAGCAAGCGGGCGCGCGGGAGAGAGGAATGCAGAGGCGGGGGAGTTGAGCGTTGCGGCGGGTCTGTCAAACTTGGTCCAGCCGCGGGGTTGGTCCAGCGGCCCGCACCGCGGAGTTGAAACCGGATAGCCAGGCGGGCCATCTCAGGATAAACGCGAGGATGGAGACGGCGATTGGAGATTACGGTACTCGACTGGAGCGCGTACGTCGGCCTGGCGGCAGTGGGCGCGGTCACCGCGAACATGCTCCTTGGCGTGCTGATGGCGTTTCGCTACAGCCCGGTGCGCTCGTGGCCGCACAGGCGCTTCAACTATTTCCGTCTGCACAATTGGTGCGGGTATGCGGCGCTGATTTGCGCGGCGCTGCATCCCTTGCCGCTGCTGCTGAACCGCAAGCCGGCGTTCCGTGTGCTGGATCTCGCCTATCCGGTGCGCTCGCCAATGCAGCCGCTCGAGAACACACTCGGCGCGATTGCGCTCTATATGTTGACGGTTATTGTGGTGACTTCGTATTTCCGGTTGCGGCTGAAACGCCGCGTGTGGAAGGCCTTCCATTTTTCGATTTACCTGAGCGCCGTTGCGCTTTTCTGGCACAGCTTGCTGACGGAGCCAGAGCTGAAAGGCGCGCCGATTGA
>DASRCZ010000004.1:0-3465 GCA_035652855.1 Candidatus Acidiferrum sp. | reverse complement strand
CAGTTCATCGTGGTTGTATTCGTTGAGTAGCGCGGTGAAAGCCCCGCCCACCGCCGGCCCTTCGGGATCACCTTGCGCGTTTTCTTCCAGCAAATCGTAGGTGTAGCCCGTGAATCGCGCGTCAATGCGTCCCGTCGTCAGTCCTTCCTTCCTCTGAAGCTCGGCGCGAAACTGCGAAAGGTTGACGCGCAGGTCCGCTTTCATTAGGTAGTCCTCGCTCAGTCCTGTGAAATACGAGACCCGCTTCGCCACCGCAGCTTTCTCCGCGGCAGAAAGCGCCGCGCCCTTATAGAGCGCCGCGGCGTATTCCCCTTGCGCGTATTTGCGCGCATCATCAATGAAGGCGGCCAAGTCCGGCGGCCTGTCCTTCAGCACCTTGTGATACCAGGCCACGGCGGCGTAACTCGGCAGATAGAAAACGTAGGGCCGGTCGTCTCCCGGCGTGAACGTTAGCGAAGAAAGATCCAGCACCGAGGAAATGAGCACGATGCCGTTCAGATGGACAGTATCGTGGTTCTGCAGGTAGTTGCCGAGGGCCGCCGAGCGAAAAGTCCCATAGCTTTCTCCGATGAGGAATTTCGGCGAATTCCAGCGGTCATTCCGGCTGAGATACGTGACGATGAACTGCGCGAATGCTTCCACGTCTTCATCGATCCCATAAAAATCCTTTGGCTGCGCTTTGCAGACGGCGTGGCTGTAGCCCGTGCCCATGGCGTCGATAAAAACGAGGTCGGTCTTGTCCAGCAGGCTCTCAGCGTTGTCCACCAGCTTGTACGGGGCGGGCGGCGTGAACTGCCCGTCCACCGTGTACACGCGCCGGGGCCCGAACGCGCCCATGTGCAGCCACATCGTTGCGGAACCGGGCCCGCCATTATAGAGAAACGCCACGGGTCGCGTGGTCAAGTCCTTGACGTCGCTGCGCGTATATGCGACCGAATACATGAGTCCGGCCGGCTCGCCCTTTTCGTCCTTCAACAAGGTGGTGCTGGCGGTAGCCTTGTAGGGAATCGTCTGCCCGCCGATGCGTATCGCGTGATCCGTTACCGACACTTCTTCCTTAGTCGTCGCTGGATCGCACTTTTCCGCCGCTTTGCCGTCCGGGCCCTTGGCTTCGCGCTCCGGCGGAGCCTGGCCCAAAGCGCGTCCCGTCATCGCCAGACTCAATCCTGCCAGCAGACACCAACACCAAATCCTTCTCATTTTCCACTCCTCCCCGGTATGAAATTCCGTTCCGTGCGCAAAAGCGCCGCGATTCTATTCTCCGCGGCCGGCCCCGCACAAGGATTTGTGCTATTGCTTGGCCGCGTTGCTCGGCAGAGGAGGCGTGCGCCGGGCCGCCTCCGAAATCACCGCCAGAGAGCGCGCCCCGTTCTTTCCCACGCTGCGCACCGCAAAGAAATGGTTGTCTGTGGACACATCCTTCAGAACCGTTTGCCCCGGCGAAGTGACAAACTCAAGCACCCGCCACCGCGGTTCGGTTGTCTCGCGCCACAAAATCTCGAATCCGGCGCGCTCCGGATCGTCGTCCGCCTTGAAGGAAACCTTTGCGTCCGGCGTGACCGCTCCCGTCAGGCGCACCTCGCTCGGCGGGGCCGGCGCCATGGCGAGCTGCCGCAGCACCTCCGCGTTGTCGCGCGCCACGTTCCCCATGAACGCGAAATTCAGATACTTCTCAAGGTCGCCGTACTCGATTCCATTCCCGTCCGAGGCGTCTGGTGCTGGTGATTGTAATCTTCGAGCGGCTCGGTAAAGCGCACCGCAGGCAGCCCCGCCTTGTAAAACGGATAGTGGTCGCCGCCGCGCCCATAGCGGTCCTGCCGGAAAACCATGCGAATCGCGTCGCGCCCGTCGATCTCCTCAATCGCGCGCGCCAACTCGCGCGCCGGTGAATCCGCGTCTTCGATCTCGCCGTTTCCGGAAAACACGCGCACGCGGTGCGGAGCGCCGGGGGCGGGGTCCGCACCCACGATGTCGTTGTCCATCATCCCGCCCACCGTGTAGCCATGTTCCTTCGTCCACTCCAGCAGGCGGTACGCGCCGAGCAAGCCCTGCTCCTCGCCTGAGAGCGCCGCGCACAAGATCGTCGCGCGAAACGGCGATTTTCCCTTGGCCGCAATCTTGCTCAGGAGCCGCGCCGACTCGACCGCCACGGCTGTACCCGACGCATCGTCATCCGCTCCCGGCGCATCTGCCTCAGCGTCCATCACATTGGAAGGCCGGGAGTCAAAATCGCCATCCATGAGGAAAATCGTCTTGGCGAGCATAGGGTCGGACCCGGGAAGGATCGCGTACACGTTCTCGAGGTGCACCGGATTGGGGCCGGTCCGCTCCGATTTCGACTCAAATTTGTCCACCACGATCTGCAGCTTCCCGTCCGACTGCTTTGCGATCTCGTTCAGCCGCGCCACGATAAAATCGCGTCCGCAACCGATGCCGCGCTTCGGATCCGTCCAGGAGGAAAGCGTCAGCCGCGTGCCGCAGCTCACGAGCTGGTGAATCAGCACTGCCATGCCCTTCGTATCAATATCCTTGCGGGCAATCGCTCCCGCGGGCCTCGGTATGGCCTTCGCCGGCAGCTTGCCGTGCAGGGGCTCGGCTGGATCCCCGCCCCGTCTCATGGCAGCCGTGCGTTTCGGTGCGGATGTGGGCGCGTTGGCCGTGGTGGTTGCCGCGCTGCTCTGCGCCCGCGCCGCACAGCTCCAGCCCGCCGCTAGTAGCAGTCCCAGGCCCGCGCGCACGAAATTCCCGTTGAACCCCCAGAAACCCTTGTTCATCGTTTCACTTCCTCGTGTGTGATCGAACGCGCCGCATTCTACCGCGAAAGCCGCGCCCAATGGCCAAGCCGTTTACTACAACCCTGGTTTGCCCGAATTATTCCCGCGGGTGATTCCTCGCGCGCATCTGTGCTAGTGTTTGGTGTTTATGACCAAGCGCATTGGCGTGCTCTTGAGCGGGCGCGGCTCGAACTTCGAGGCTTTAGCGGACAGCGTAGAGTCTGCTCGGATTCCGAACGCGGAAATCGCGATCGTCATCAGCAATCGCGAAGGCGCTCCCGGCATCGAACGCGCCAAAGCGCGCAACCTTCCCGCTCGCGTCATCCCTTCAAAGGGCCTCGAGCGCGAAGCCTACGATCGCCAGGTCGTCGCCGCTCTCTCCGAGCACAAGGTTGATCTCGTCTGCCTTGCCGGCTACATGCGCCTGCTCTCGCCTTTTTTCGTGCAGTCCTTTCCCAATCGCATTCTCAATATCCACCCGTCGTTGCTGCCCTCGTTCCCCGGGCTCGAAGCGCAGCGCCAGGCACTCGAATACGGCGTGAAATTCACCGGCTGCACCGTGCATTTCGTGGATGAGAATCTCGATGCCGGCCCCATCGTTCTCCAGTCGGCCGTTCCCGTCGCCGACACGGATACGGAAGCCTCGCTCTCGGAGAAAATTCTCCGCGAAGAGCATAAAATCTATTCGCAA
>DASRCZ010000003.1:0-4018 GCA_035652855.1 Candidatus Acidiferrum sp. | reverse complement strand
CCGCGAAACGTCTGGGCGTCTGCGGAAGATTCGCCGCTGAGAAGCCACGCCGCAAGCAAACAGCAGGTAAAGCCAACCCACGCGAGGCGGACAAACCTCTTCATTGAACTCTCCTTGAGGCAATCGGAATACATTTTTTCTCGGATTCGTTCCCGGCGCTCCCCGGAAGCCACCGTGACACACCCGATTGCGCTGAGTACAGATACGGTACCGGCGGGTAGCGCGGAGCGTCAAGGCAAAGCCGGGCGAATGTGCCGAGTTGCGACATGCGCCTCGGCCAGCCATTTCAGCCGATTTCGCGCCGGAGCGCCGCGCCGAAGCTGCGCCCTATCGCGTGCGCACTCGCTTTGCGGCCTGAGCGCGCTCCGCCCGGCGCTTGTTCATCTGCACCGCCGTGCCGGTGACTGGCTTTTTGCGGTTCAGCGCCGCCGCCTCTTTCAGCAGGGCACGGACTCCCGGTCTCCGCACTTCCGCTGCGCTGCGCAGCTTCACATGCCGCAAATACTTCCCCGTTCCCTCCAGCAGCTTTTCCGGATCCCGCAGCATCGCTCCGCGCATGAATCCGAAGACGACATGGCTTTTCGCCACCATGTAAAAGCACAACGGTCCGTTCAGATCGAAGGTGGGAATTTTCCAGGGATTCACGTATTCCTCGCATCCCGCCACGTTCTTCTTTACCAGCCCTCTTACCGCCTTCGCTACTCCGCGCATCTTGCCGCCGTTCGCCACGTACCGATCGATCCACAAACGCGCCTCTTTTCCCTCCATCGTGGGCATGGCCTGCGTCCTCCTTGCGCCGCAGAGTATCACGACGGACTCGCTGAGCCGCTGTTTTGTCCTTCGCGGCGGAAGCCTAGTTTGGGCGGCTGCCTTTGCAAGGGCGATAACTCCTGTAGCGATAGGGCGGTTCTGTGCTATCACAGTCCAGGTGCTCCGTGCCGAATCCTCTCCAGTTGCTCATGCGCGTGCCCGTCCCTTGGGTATTCGTCCTCGCTTATCTCGCGGGTGCTGGCCTGGAATCGCGTCACCGGCAAGCTCTTTCTCCGGAGGTCACGCGGCTGGCCATGCTGGCCGGGTGGGTTCTCTGCGCGGTGGGCGCTGCGATGGCAGGTTGGTGCCTGCTGTTGTTTCGCCGCGCTCGCACTACCACCGTCCCAGGTCAAGTGCCGGCTCAGTTGGTCACTTCGGGCCCCTATCGCTTCACACGCAATCCCATGTACGTCAGCCGCACGCTTGCGTATCTGGGTGAGGCAGCTTTGCTCCTCCAGAATTGGCCGGTCATCCTCCTGCCGCTGGTTCTGGCCTACCTGCATTGGACCGTCATCCCCGTTGAAGAAGCCCGCCTCACGGAGGTTTTCCCGGCGCAATACGCCGAGTATCGCTCGCGAGTGCGGCGATGGATTTAGGCAAACAGGCCCGGTTGCGTTCCTCGCCGCTGCTGCGGTTCGAGAACGCTGTGGTACGCGACCCGGCGATTGATGCTTGGCTGAAGAAGCAGAAGGGCGAATTGGGGGCAATGGCGCGGGAGTGGTTTGCCGTGATGCGCAACTGCGGCGACGAAGTACGCGAGGTTTTGCATGACGGTTGTGCAGTCGCCTGCCTCGGAGATGCGCCCTTCGCCTACGTCAACGTGTTCACGTCGCACGTGAACGTCGGCTTCTTTCACGGTGCTGCCTTGCCCGATCCGGCCCGCCTGCTGCAAGGCAAAGGCAAATTCATGCGCCACGTAAAGCTCCGGCCCTCCGAGCCTGCCAGGACACACGCTTTGACCCGACTCATCGCCGCCGCCTATGCCGACATCAAAATGCGCGTCGAGCACGCCTAGCTCAACTCAAACGATGACCTTGGAGGAGCCGCAAATAGGAACCCCGAATCCCTAGAAACGAGCGGTTCGACGCTCAAACAGCGGCCAACGTTCGGCCGGCGTACAGGAGTCACTCATACAGGAGTCACTCATACAGGAGTCACTCATAACGGTCGCCAGTCACTTTCTCCCCGTACTCGGTTACAATGGCAGGGAGGATTCAGCTCGAGGTCACGTTCGAATTCGCGGATAGGACGAAAGCCGCCCCTTTCGGAAGTGGAAAATCGGGAGGGGGCGCCAAAACCATGCCCGTACCGATTTCACAAGCCTTCACCGTCGCCAGCTACTTGCTGAAGCAGAAGATTGCCGGCCGCAAGCGCTATCCTTTTGTGCTTATGCTGGAGCCGCTTTTCCGGTGCAACCTGGCGTGTGCCGGCTGCGGCAAAATACAGTATCCGGCGCACATCTTAAAGAAAGAGCTGAGTCCGGAGCAGTGCTTCCGCGCGGTCGAGGAATGCGGCGCGCCGACGGTCGCGATCCCCGGCGGCGAGCCGCTGATGCACTCGCAAATCGACAAAATCGTGGCCGGGCTGGTCGCGCGAAAGAAGTACATCTATCTCTGCACCAACGCCCTGTTGCTCAAGGAAAAGCTGGACCTCTTCACGCCGAGCAGGTATCTGACGTTTTCCGTGCACATGGATGGACAGCGCGAACACCACGATTTTTCCGTGTGTCGCGAAGGCGGATACGATCTGGCGATCGAAGGCATCCGGGAAGCGGTGAAGCGGGGCTTCCGCGTTACGACGAATACCACGCTTTTCGACGGCGCCGACCCGAACAGCGTGCGCGCGTTCTTCGACGAAATGATGGAAGCCGGCGTCGAGGGCATGATGCTTTCGCCGGGCTACTCCTATGACAAAGCGCCGGACCAGAAGCACTTCCTGGGCCGCGCCAGGACGCGCCGGATGTTCCGCGCGATTCTCTCGAACCGCAAGAAGACCTGGCGCTTCAATCAGTCGCCGCTGTTTCTCGAGTTTCTAATGGGCAAGCGCAATTACGCCTGTACGCCCTGGGGCATGCCCACCTACAACATCTTTGGCTGGCAGAAGCCCTGCTATTTGCTGCAAGACGGATACGCAGAAACCTTCCAGGAACTACTCGATTCGGTCGAGTGGGAGAAATACGGCACCGAGTCCGGCAATCCCAAATGCGCGAATTGCATGGTGCACAGCGGTTACGAAGCTTCCGCCGTGGATCACACCTTCAGCTGGAGCGGGCTGGCTGCCTACGTAAAAGCCGCCCTTTCCGGGACGTACGAGGACGCCGGCGCACGCGCCATGCTCAGCGAGCCGGTGCGTCCGGTGCACTCCTACAATCCGCTCGTTCAGATCGATTCGGCGAAGGGCCAATTTGAGGAGACGCGCGCGTGACGGAACCGAGACACGCCGGCCGGCCGAGTCATAGCCAAGGCGCTGGCGCGTCTTCGGCCCACGGAAAGACGACGACTCCGGAAGCCGCGCCGTTGAATCCCGATACAATGGAAGTCGCGCCCGGCACGATACGCGAAGCGGTGCAGGGCTGGACCGTCGAATTTGGCCCGGGGCTCGCCTCGGAAGAGGAGAAGCGAGAGGCAATCGAGAAGGCTTTCGATTATCGCGGGGATGTGACGCTTACTCTGAAGGATGGCTCGAAGGTGGAAGGCTATCTTTTCGACCGCACGTCAGGCGCCACGGCCGCCACCAGTTTTGTTCGGCTGATTCCGGCAAATTCGGAGCAGCGGCAAAGGATCGCGTATGCCGACATAGCGGCATTGGCCTTTACGGGACGTGATACGGCGGCGGGAAAGAGCTGGGAAGCCTGGGTGCGCAAGTATTGGGAGAAGAAAACAGCGGGCGAAAGAGGCACCAGCTTGGAGCCGGAAGCCTTGGGCTGAACCTTGCGGTGGGGCCAAGGAAGCTTAGCAGCGGGTGTTGGTATCCAAGCTGCCGCAGGGCAGCGCCGGGCGAGGGACTCTGACTTAACTTCTTTTAGAACAGCAATTTACAAGCCGTGACTACCCTCTCCACGCGTCCGCTTCTATAGACAAAACAGCCATTTTGTGCTAGTCTTACTGTAGCGTTTGTTGCTCTTGTATTACCTTTTGACTCGTTCAGAGGGCTGCAAAGGAGCAAACCTTGCAGCCCTCTTTTTGTGCGGGGCTAGAGGCAGTCACGG
>DASRCZ010000002.1:0-7318 GCA_035652855.1 Candidatus Acidiferrum sp. | reverse complement strand
GAGGAGGATCTCAACGATCGGAATGTGCAAACGGTGGCCCTTCGCTTTCTTTTAGCTTTTCAATTTCGCCGTTGATGTCCGCCGGGAAATCAGCCGCTCAATTTCCTCCGCATGGCGATCCCAGGAAAGGCCAGCAGCCGTTTGCACCGCACGTTCGCCCAGCGATTTCATCCTCTCTGGACTCGTCACCAGCGCTCGAACGGTCTCCGCAAGTTCCCGCGGATCCTGCGGATCTTGCAGTAACAACCCATTCTCGCCGTGGCGAATCCATTCGCTGATTCCCGCATTCACGCTTACTATCACCGGCAGACCGCAGCTCATCGCTTCGAGCGCGGGCAGATTGAAGGAATCCTCAAGCGAAGGGGCGGCAAGCACATCCGCCGCGGCATAAAACCTCCGAACGTCCGGCTCGGACGCGGCAAACTGTACTCGATCCTCCACGTTCCATTTTCGCGCCTGCTCAAGAAAGTCAGCCGGATTCTCCTGGCCAACCACGAGCCCTCGCAATGGCAGATCCTTGCACAAGGACATCGCTTCCAGAAGCGCGGGCAGTCCCTTGTTCCGCCAGTCGTTGCCGATCAGCAGCAAAACTTTTTCCTCCGGGCAGAATCCGCGGCGCTGCCGGGCCGCTTCGCGCATTGCCTGAACTTCTTCGGGACAGAAGAAGCCGGTGTCCACGCCATTCGGAACCACCGCCACATCGTTACGCCCAAAATAACGGTGGAGCTGCTCGGCCGTGTGGCGCGAAACCGCCGCCAGCGCCACACCCGGATTCGTGTAGATCCGCCGCTCCAGCCTGCAAACAAACCGGTAATACAAACGCTGGTGTAGCGCTCGCAGTCCGCGCGCAGGCGAAGCTCTTTGAAGCTGCGCCAGCCGGTGAAATACCGCATGCACGAGAATCACGTCCGCGTCGGAGCAGTTGATTCCCGGAGAGAAAACCGCATCGAATCGCGCCCCGTGAATTACGCCATCCCAGGCGCGGCACAGGCGATTCAGATAGAACCAGCAAACAAATTGAATGAGATGCGGACCGGGAACGCTCGGCACGCGCCGCCAGAAGATTGCGCCGTCGCCAAGCCCCGGTACAGCCCCACGCGACACTTCGAGCTCTTCGACGCGCTGAGCATAGAGATGGACTTCGTGCCCGTAACTTTTCGCGAGACGCGTGAGCAATTCGGCCAGAGCCCGTTCGGTCCCGTGCCGGCGGTCCACAAAAGGAGAAGCGACGGCGATACGCAATTCAGACGACCCATCGGCGCCGCGGCTTCACTGGCGCGGCGCCCGCGGCGAACTGCGCGCTCAGGGCCAAACTCGGCAGCCGGAACAGAATTCCAAGAAGCAGCCACAAGAAGGCATTGAGGACGAAGTCCTCGTAGGGCGCCATCCCGCTAAACGTGATAGGAAACAGGAGCAAAAAGGCGTACCAGAAAATGACAAAAGCCAGCGGAAACCACGGCGAGCCGCGAAGCTTGCGCACCACGCGCCAGGCGGAGATCACAATCGCAGCGGACATGATCAGCCACAAGACCAGGCCCATGATTCCCAGTTCCACGATGAGTGTGCCAAAACCGCTTTCGACACCGCCAAGCGGCCTCACATGAAAGAACCGGCTTACGTACTGCGTTCCAAGCCCCGTGGTCCCGATGCCATAACCAATCGGCCAATCCGGGAAGTCGAAAGCGTACAAGAAATTCTTAATGGGATAGTCTCTTGCTCGCCACACCAGTTCGCTTGCGGGGCTATCCGGTGAGAGCGTCTCGGAATAGACGGCGAGGCGTCCCATCAGTGCTTTGGGGTACGCAGCAAGCAGCAAGACCAGCGCCAAACCGATACCCAGCAGCGCGCGTTGCAACGCTCGAACCACGCGAAGCGCCTCTCCCTGCTTCCACGGAGCGCCCCACAGGAATGCCGCCGCCCCAACCAGCGAACTTCCAAGCGACCACATGAGTGCTCCCCTCGAGGCGCACATGACCACCGCCGCCGCAGTCGCCGCTAGGGCCAGGAAAACGAAATTCCGTCCCTTCTTGTGCCGCAGCAGCAGATAGCCCGTGAAGCCGAAGACCATCAGCCACGACAGAATCAGAAAGTTTGCGAATCTGCCCCCGCTGACAAAAACGGAATTGGGCCGGTACACGACGTCTCCGCTGAGGGGCGCCTCCCGGTACAGCGTGCTCAGTTCCCGGATGTCTGCCTGGAGGTGAGAAGGATTCAGGAAACTGGGCCCGATCACGGACTGCGCGATCCCCAGGCCGCCAATCACAACAACGGCCAGGCTGCACCACAAGAAAAATCTTCGTAGCTGGACCTCCGAGTCCAGGAAGCTGTAACCGACGTACATCAGAGGAATGTAATAAAAGAAAAGCTTCACGCCCAGCAGCCCAAAGATGATGTGCGGTGAACTGGGATTGAACACCTGCATGATCCCCAGCCAGACGAACAGCAGAAGCGGAAGCCGGTACGGCGGCCGGAAAAGCGGGAACCTCTCGCGCCGCCACGCCGCAAAAAACGACAGATAGACCAGCCCGACGAGCACGTCCTTTCCGAAATAGATCGCCATGTTGTTGCCGAGGTACTTCCGCACGAAGTCCTCAAACAGCAACCAGCCGAGGAAAATGTACAGGCCGCGCCTCCAGTCATTCAAAATGGCGATGACGAATCCAATCACCAAAACGGCCAGGCCGCCCATCGCCAGGCTGGACAGGTCTTCGGAGAGGATGTATTGCGCCACCGGATAAGCCAGCACTACGGCCAGCAAGAAAAAAAACAGGGCAATGCGTGAACTTCGGTCGAGCGGCAGGCCCGGGACGCTGGACGCCAGTTTCATGGACAGGATTCCAGCACAAAAACGTGATTGTCCCCGAGCAAATTTTCACCCGGAATCACCGCGCTCATCATCCGCAAGGTGACGGCAAAGATGGGGCGTGTCAGTTGGAAGCCGTTTGCCGGAAATACCAAATGCTCGCGCATTCGCAACCGGGCGAGGGGAAGATATTGCCGGACGAGAAGATCGTAGAAGATCGGCGAAATGTGCGTGGGTTCGCTGCGCTCGTCCATCGTCCGAATCTTTCCCTTGAAAAGAAACTTCAGGCGGGCCGGCAAAGAATCCACGTTGGGCGTAGTCAACACGGCGACACCGCCGGGAGCCAGGAGCTGGCCGATATTCCGCAGGAACCCAATCGGGCTCTCCACGTGCTCAATCACTTCAATCGCCGTAATCAAATCGAACGAATGCGCTCCCATTTGCGCGGCGAAGTCCGGCTGATTGAAGTCTATGACCACGTGCGGCAGACCGGCAACGAATCCCGTGGCCTCGCGATCCGCCGCCACAACCTCACAACCCACGGAACGCAGGCGGGCCGCCATCAAACCCGGCCCGGACCCCAAATCCGCCGCGCGAACTCCGCCTCGCGAATGCCGGGCCAGCACATTCTGTACTACAAATTCGTGAAGCCCTTTGTTCGTCGTGGTGTGCGGCATCTCGCGACAGGAAGACCCCCTTGTCTCTTTTCCGCGGGCGGTGCCCCATCATACCTTTCCGCGAAACAAACGCGAATTCTGCCTGAGCCGGGAGCCTATTGCGTCAGCCGGCGGTACAACGCCGCGTGATCCATAATCATTCGCGCCAAGGAAAAGAGTTCCTCGACTCTGCGGTGCGCCGAAGCGCCAAGCCAGATCCGTCGTTCACGATTGGCGAGCATGCCTCGAAGGCACTGCGCCAGGTCCCGTGCATCCCCCGTCCGAAACACAACTCCCGAATTTCCCAGGACTTCCGTAAACGCGCCCAGGTCCGACGCGATTACCGGCAGACCTCGCTGCATATTCTCCGCGACAACCAGACCGAACACTTCTCCCCCGAGCGACGGCACCACAACTACATCCGCCTTGGCCAGCTCGCGCTCCAGTTCCCCCCTCTCAAGCCTCCCCGTGAAGCGCACCTTTCCTTGCAGCGGCGCGTGCGCTGCCATCCATTCCAACCGCTCTCTTTCCGAACCTTCTCCAATCAGCAGCAGTTCGAGTGGCACGTTCTCGTCCAAAAGCATGCGCGCCGCTTGCAAGAGTATTTCGACGCCTTTGGTCGTCACAAGCCGCCCTTGGAAAACAACTATCGGCGTTTTGCCGGGACCTGCTTCAGGCCCGGCCAGCGGCGGTCGCGGTTCGAGCCCATGAGCAATATGCACTGCCTTGGGAAGCCGCAAAACGTTCCCCAGCCATTCCGTGGGAATAACATTCGCTTGCACGCGCGACGAGAGATACCGCCGGACAAAGGTCAAGGCCCACAACTTCGCGGATGCCGCCCAGCCTCGCCCCGAGTTGCATTTCAGGCATTCTCCGTGGCGTCCCGCCATGAAGTGCCCGGGGCACGGCATTCCTCCTCGCTCGATGAGAAGCTGGCCATTGGGGCAGATTGTCTGGAACCCGTGGTGTTCGATCACGACGGGCTTGCCCGCCACCTTGGCGAGAATCAGCGGAGCGAGGGCGGGCCCCACAACGTGTAAAACATCGCAGCCGCGAATCAGTGCACGCAACCGCAGGAGGCCCGGCCGCCGGACAACAGGAAATCCCAGCGACCGGTCGTCGAATCCATCGGCGGGCGTCTGCGTGACTACCGTAACTTCAAACTGTGGCTTTCCTTCGGCCGTGCGCAGCCCTGCGAGGCCGCTCGCCAAAGACCGCACGATCGTCTCAACGCCTCCCACGCTCGGCGCAAAGTAATGTGAATAGACGACCAGCCTCAATTCGCGCCCTTCTTCAAGAAGCCCACTCCCCGGATGATCGCCGCTCGTTTCGCGCCTGCTTCCCGGCAAAATTCAGGAAAAGCGGCGTTCCAGGCCGCGTCGTCGGAAAACAGCAAACCACCGGGCCGGATAAAAGGATAGGCGGCACGGTATTCCCACAGCATCTGTTCGTAGGTGTGAAGGCTGTCATGAATGAAAATATCGACCGTCCCCAAATCTTTGAGTAGTCCCGGCAACAATTCCCGCGAATCGCCAATGAGCGGACTCCACCGCTCTCGCAGTTCCGCAGGGACGATCCACCCGGGCGGTTTACCGGCGGGAAGATAGGCAGGATCCCCAAGCTCCACGGAATAAAGCCGTCCGCGGCCGTTCTTCTTGAGTGCCAGCAGCAAGTAGGCTGACGAAACCCCATTCGCCACGCCGGTCTCCACAACGACGTCAGGACACATTGCGCGTACGGCTGCGTACTGCACCAGCACTTTCTTCGCGTACAGATCGGCGCTTTGAACCTTTAATTTCTTGGTTTCCTCCTCCGCTTTGCGCAAACATTCCGCAAAGCTTTGCGACTCGAGGGGCTCGTCAAGGAAGGAACGAATTTGCCGCGCAGGAGCGCCGGTGATGGAAGAAAGAAATCGTTCGTCGGCGAGCAAGACTTCCCGAACCAGGGAGCGAAGCGCGTAAGACGGATTCCTTGCGGCAAAGGCTATGCGGTTCCGTGCATTGGAGAGCAACCAGCGCATCAGCTGGTCCCTTTTTTCCCGGCCTTGTATCGCCTGGCCAGTTCGATGGCTCCAACCCAGGAATCCAGAAAATCGTGCAAAGTCCATGCTTCCATCTGTTTCCTCACCCCTGTCTTCAAGCGCGCCAGCAGTTCCGGATCCCCGAGAACTTGATTCAAAATCGCGGCAAGCTCTTCGATGTCTCCGCAGCGATAGGTATAACCGCTCTTCCCGGTGTCGATCATATCCATTCGCCCGCGCACCGCGTCGCTGAGCACAACCGGCAAGCCGCTGAACATGGCTTCCGGCACGACCAGCGGACAAGGGTCGTACTCCGAGGGGAGAACGAATATGTCCGATGCCTTGTACATACCCGGAAGCTGGGACTGATTGACGAATCCCAGAATTCGCACGCGATTTTCGATTCCCAGGGCGCGGGTTTCTTCCTCCAGTTCTTTTCTCTGCGGCCCGTCTCCGGCGTAAACCAGATACGCATCTGGAGCATTTGTTCTGGCAAAGGCCCGCAAAAGATCCAAGGGACGCTTCCAGCCCTGCAGCTTTGCGCAATAGAAAACCACTGGCGCGCTCTCCGGAATGTTCCATGATGCGCGCACGGCGGAGCGATCGAACTTTTCCAGCCGGGCGGCCCATTCCTCCTTCACCATTCCTGACCGGATGATTTGTATCCGCTCGTCCGGCATGCCCAATCGCAACGCCAATTCCCTCACCGCGGCGGAGCCCGCCATGAGAACGTCAATGGTCCGGTACACGCGCCCAAGGACGAATGGCTTGACCCAAAGTTTCCATCGGGCTCCGTCCCGCGGCTGCAGCGTGGTCGCGTCCGAGGAAATGAGCACGGGGATTCCGGCCGATTTAGCGGCAAGCACGGCGCACCAGAAGCTCGCGTACATGTAACCCGTGTAGATAACCACCGCGTCGAAATTCCCGCTCCGGATCATCCTCCACAGGCCCGGATTCCACAGGCCGAAAAAGCGCCCTAGCCCCGGCTTCGGCGATTTGTTCGGTACATGCACCCAGGAGTAACCGTCCAGCAGAGGCACGTCCCACTGAATTTCCACCTTAAACTCCGGGTCCATGCCGCGCTCTGCCCCCTGCATGCTGCAATACGCGACTTGGATATCCAGCCGCGGATCTCGGGTAAGCACCCTGAAAAAAGGGGATCCGTACTGAATCACGTGAGTGACAACAATGAGGACTCTCCGTCGCGCCGAAGGCTGCTCGGCGGCAACGGCCGGTAGGGATGCGGAGAGGGAAGCGCTCATGTCCCGACTGCTGAGTATAACCGGGTTTCCGAGCGCTTCACCCTGTGCTAAACTTCCTTACGTCCGCCAGGGTTTACGGCTTTCCGTAGGTCTCCGCAGGATTCAAACCCAAGACGGGTGTGTGCCGCGCGAGGGGTTGCGGCCGAACAAAATTCCAGGCTTTGCCCCGCTGTGGGCCGAAGCAATTCGATTACGAGGAAGTGTCATGTCCGGGCATTCAAAATGGGCCACCATCAAGCACAAGAAGGCGGCCACCGACGCGAAGCGAGGCCGCGTCTTCACGCGCCTCATTCGGGAAATCACCATCGCCGCGCGCATCGGCGGCGGTGACCCCAATTCCAATCCCCGCCTCCGCACCGCCATCGCCGCCGCCAAGAACGAAAACATGCCGAACGACAACATCGAGCGCGCCGTTCTGCGCGGCACCGGCCAGCTTGAAGGCGAGCAGTACGAGGAAGTCATGTTCGAAGGCTACGGCCCGGGCGGCGTCGGCATGCTCATTCAGGTCGTCACCACCAACCGCAATCGCGCCGTCGGAGAAATGCGCCACCTCATGGGCAAGAACGGTGGCAACATG
>DASRCZ010000001.1:0-29932 GCA_035652855.1 Candidatus Acidiferrum sp. | reverse complement strand
GATACGGGTGTAGGCAAAACGACACTGGCCGCGCTGCTTTGCGCCGCGCTCGACGCGGTCTACTGGAAGCCAATTCAGACCGGCACGCTGGAAGGCTCGGACCGGGCCACGCTGATGAGGCTCGCCGGGATCGGCACGGATCGCACGCTGGACGAAGTTTATAAGTTTGTTCCGCCCGTTTCACCGGATCTCGCGGCGCGCTGGGCTGGCACGGAAATCGATCTTTCGCGCATCAACCTTCCGCCAAGCCTGATTAATGACTGGCTGGTGGTCGAAGGCGCTGGAGGCGTGCTCGTTCCGATCAACTCGAAGCAGTTCATTCTCGATTTAATGGTCAAGCTGAAGCTGCCGGTCATTGTTGCCGCACGCAGCGGGCTTGGCACCATCAACCACACGCTGCTTACGCTGGCGGCGCTGCATGCGGCGGAGCTTCCGGTGCACGGCGTCGTGCTGATCGGCGATCAAAACCGTGAAAATCGCGAAACGATCGAAAAGTTCGGGCATGTGCGCGTCATCGGAGAGATTCCGCGACTTCCGAATCTCCATCGCACGGCGCTCATGCAAGTGTTCCTGAATCATTTCGACCGCGCTGCGTTCGCGCAATAGCGCCGTACCCCAAATGACCGCGCCTTCCTGGCTCAAGCTCGACCACGTCTGGCTGCCGTACACACAAATGAAGGCAGCGCCGCTGCCGCTTCCGGTGGTCTCCGCCAATGGTGTTCGCCTCCTGCTCGCCGACGGAAGGGAACTCATCGACGGCGTGTCGAACTGGTGGACCGCGTGCCATGGCCACGGCAACCCGCACATCGGCTCCGCCATCATCGAGCAGCTTGCGCGGATGCCACACGCGATGTTCGGGGGATTGGCGCACGAACCGGCGTACCGGCTTGCTTCGCGCCTCGCCGCGCTTCTCCCCGGCGGTTTGAAACGCGTGTTTTTTTCTGAGTCAGGTTCGGTGGCCGTGGAAGTCGCGCTAAAGATGGCGGCGCAATTCTGGCTGAACCAGGGAGAGCGAAGGACGAAATTTCTCAGTTTTCGAGGCGGCTATCACGGCGATACGTTCGCGGCGATGTCCGTCTGCGATCCGGAAGAGGGAATGCACAAGCTATTTCGGGGCATTGTTCCGGAGCAATTCGTGGCCGATCTGCCGGACACGCGCGAGCGGCGCGCCGCGCTGGAGGCTCTGCTGAACCGGCACGGAAAAGAAATCGCGGCCGTGGTGATCGAACCCCTCGTGCAAGGCGCTGGAGGAATGAAATTTCACGATGCCGGCGTGCTCGAAGCCTTGCACAATCTCCGCAAGCGCCACGGGCTGTTGCTGATCTTCGATGAAATCTTCACGGGCTTCGGGAGAACGGGAACGTTCTTTGCGATGGAGCAGAGCGGCGTCGTTCCGGACATCGTGTGTCTTGGGAAAGCGCTGGCGGGCGGTGCGCTGCCGCTGGCCGCGACAGCTGCTTCCGAAGAAGTTTTCGGCGCTTTTCTCTCGGATGATCCCGATGCGGCGCTGATGCACGGGCCAACCTTCATGGCGTACCCGCTCGGTTGCGCGGCGGCGAATGCCTCGCTTGATTTATTCGAACGCGAGCCGCGACTGGCGCAAGTTGCGGCAATCGAAGAGCAGTTGCGTGAAGATCTGGAACCTTGCCGCGGATTGCCGGGCGTCAGGGACGTCCGGGTAAAGGGCGCGATCGGGGTTGTGCAGATGGCGAACGTTCTCGATGCAACCGGTTTGCGAGCGCGATTTGTGGAGAAGGGCGTGTGGATCAAGCCTTTCAGCGACGTGATTTATGTCACGCCGCCCTTCACGATGGAGGAGCGGGAGCTTTCGCGGCTCACGCGGGCTATCGTGGAGGTGGTGCAGGGGCGTTGAGGCGAAAGCGCGGACAAATGATGCCAGGACGGGGGTGAATTCTAGTGCCGAAGTGGTTCAGCTCCGCGAAGAACAAGCTCATCGCATTTGCGACGGGGCTTGGCGCGCCCGGGCTCCTTTTGATCTCGTTTCTGGACTCCTCGTTCCTCACGTTTCCGGTGATCAACGACTTGCTGCTGGTGCAGCTTTCGATTCGGCATCCGGGGCGAATGGTTCTCTATGCGCTGATGGCTTCGGCCGGATCCGTCGGCGGATGCATAGTGCTCTATCTCATCGCGCGAAAAGGCGAGGAAGCGGTTTTTCACCGGCAGGCTGGCAAGCACGGGCATGCCATACGGCACTGGGTGGAGCAGAACGGATTCGCGGGAATGCTTTTCGCGGCGCTTCTGCCGCCGCCGGTCCCTTTCAAGATTTTTGTTTTGGCGGCTGGGGTTTTTGAGGTGCCGTTTGCGAGTTTCAGTCTGGCGGTCACTATCGCGCGACTGGTGCGCTACTTCGCGATCGGATTCCTCTCCGTGAGGTATGGAAAGGAAGCGCTGCCGTTTCTTGAAGCGCACAAGTTCGTGGTGGTAATCGGCATCGTTGTGCTGGTTGGGCTGAGCTATCTGGCTTCGCGGTTTGTCCTGAAGCATCGGCATCCGCCGGGACTGCCTGCGAAGTAGCGACGGTCGAGGCCAGGAGTTGAGAAGAACTTCGGGCCTGTGCGGCGCTCGGTGTTCTTGGATTGCTTCGAACCGGGACTGCGCGGCAGGGGCAAGAGTACGTGGCGCTACCTGCCGTGATCCCAGATCAGTTCGGAGCCTAGGATTTGCGCGGAGGAGTCGGTTTCGATGACTGCGGCGACGTGGCGGCCGGAGACGGCGCCCGACGCATAGGGAAAATCGCGAAGCTCGATTCGATAACCGGCTTCTGTTTGCTCGACGGAAGCCTTGGGGAAGCGCGCCACGGCGAGAAAGAGCTTGGCGGCGGGGCTCTTGCGGGCGGCCTGGAGCGCGGCGGAAGGCTCGGGCTTGTAGGCGATTGCGCCGGCTTCGGGATCGAATGGGGAACCGGGCGCGACGGAGAGATCCACGGAGTGAAGCGCGCTCTCTGTTTCCACGATGCCGTGCCAGCGAAGGGGTGAGACGGATTCCCCAAAAGCCGCGGTGAGATGGGGAGACTCGCCGTGATAGCTGCGAGAATCGAGCATAGCCACGGCGCCCGAGTGTGCAATCCCGCGCGCGCCGAGGTACGAACCAGCGACGGCCAGTGCAATCGCAGCGCCCACGCGCCCGCGCGGAGTTTTCGATCGCGCGCCGATTTCTTCCGTGACAAGTCCGGCTAACCTGGGGAGCAGGACGCCCGCGAGCAGAATCGCCAGAACGACGAGGTCCAGCCGCGCCGTCCAATCGAGTTGATAGCGCCGCGGAGAAAACGGCCAGAGCGGAGCGACACCCTCGTTCTGGCAAACGTCGAGCACGAGGTGGAGGAAGGCCGCAACGAGTGCGGCGAGGAAGACGAGCTTGACAGGCTGAGACGGCGAATCGCGCCGGCGCACGAGAGCCGCGAGCGATGTGAAGAGCGCGGCGAAGGCGAGCGCGGCGAGGAGCGAATGCGTCGCTGAGCGATGGAATTGGAGATACGCGGAAGGGCCGAGATAAACGGTGAAAAAGTCAAGAGAAGCCGCGATACCGGCGAGCACCGTAGCCACCTGCCCGGAAGCCCGCAAACGGGGAAAGGCCGCGCGCGCGAGCGAATAGGACGCGAGGGCGTGGGTCAGCGGATCCATCGCGGGCGATTATCTCATGGCAGGTACGGTGGATGGATTTGACCGCGCAGAACACGGATACACGGAGGAGGCAGACCTGGAAGGGAGCAACGAGGCAAAGCGCAGCATCGCAAGGCGATTTGAGGCTGCGACGCGGGGCGTTCACACGGAGCGGAAAACCGACACCCAATTCGGAATCAGGGCGAGGTGATTTGAGCGGGAGCGAGGTTTGGATTGATGAAGTGGATGACAAGGAGGGCGACGAAATAGGCCGAGGCGGCGATGAAGAAGGGAATCACGTAGCTGCCAGTCCATTGAAGGAGATGGCCGACGACTTCAGCGATGAGCATGCCGCCGATCGCTCCGGCCATGCCACCGATGCCGGTGACGGAGCCGACGGCGCGGAGAGGGAATTGGTCCGAGGTAAGGGTATAGAGATTGGCAGAAAAACCTTGATGGCCAGCGGCGGCGAGTCCGATGAGGAGAGTGGCGGGCCAGAGTCCGGAGACGCGGAAGGTAAACGCAACTGGAAGAACGCAGAAGGCGCAAGCGAGCATGGCGGATTTGCGGGCGAGGTTGACGGAGATGCCGCGGCGGATGAGCGAGGAAGACAACCAGCCACCGCCCACGCTGCCGAGGTCGGAAATCAGATAGATGGCGAAAATCGGAGGGCCGAGCTGGGTGAGATGGACGGCGTGCTCGCGCTGTAGATAGTCGGGAATCCAGAAGAGATAGAACCACCAGATGGGGTCGGTGAGGAATTTCCCGGCGATGAAAGTCCAAGCCTGCCGGCGGGCAATGATAAGCGACCAGGGGATTTTGCCAGCGGGCGCCGCGGAATCGTTGCGAACCCACGCCAGCTCCTGGGGCGTGCAGCGCGGGTGATCCTCGGGACGGCGGTAGAGCAGCAACCAGAGGACGAGCCATGCGAAGCCGAGCGAGCCTGTGACCAGAAACGCCCAACGCCAGCCGAGATGATCGGCAATCCACGGAACGAAGAGCGGCGTAAGCATCGCGCCGATACTGGTGCCGGCGTTGAAGATGCCGGTCGAGAGGGCGCGTTCTTTTCTTGGAAACCATTCGGCGACACACTTGATGCTGGCGGGGAATACGCCGGCCTCGAAGAAACCGAGAGCAGAGCGCGCTGCCATGAAGCTCGCGAGCGAGCCGGCGGCGGCGTGAGCCATGGCAGCCGCGCTCCAGAAAACCATGGAGACGCCGTAGCCGATGCGCGTCCCGACGCGGTCAATCAGCGCGCCCATGCCGAGCATACCCGCGGCGTAAGCGAGCTGGAAGACGCTGACGAGATTGCCGTAGTCGATTTCGCTCCATCCGAAAGCGTGCTGCAAGGGGCCTTTGAGGATGCCGAGGACTTGGCGATCCATGTAATTTTTTGTCACGCCGAGGAACAGCAACGCGCAAATAACCCAGCGGAAACGCCCGGCGAGGAGGCCGGCGGTTCGCGCGAGGGAACCGGGGGTGGAAGCGGGAGCGGGAGCGTGGCCGGATGGCGCGAGCCTTGGCGCGGAAGCGTCTTCGGCAATGGGAGGCAGGTCGGGCATGAGTGCGGGACATTGTAGTCGGTTGTGGAACAAACGGGGAGCGTTCGAAGGCCCGCATACCCAACATTCTGATTGTACAAACTGGTTCGGCGCCGGGCCGGATAGCGGTTGCGGAAGTAAGCGGGCCAGGTGGAACAAATGCTTGAATCACCTGATAGGGAGGCCGTTTGGCGGGAGCCCATAGTAGCGGAGGCCCGGCTAATTGGAATGCCGAAGTTTAGAAGCAGGATGCCGCACAACAGACCTAACGGCCGGAGAGAGTACAGCACCGAGGCGTGATGCCCTCCGGGATTCGCAGAGCGTGGAGGGTTTTGAGGCAGGCTATCGGCAGGGCCCTGAATGAGGACGACATCACCGGCCGGGCCGCGCAGCTTGCCTATTTCTTTTTTCTCTCTATTTTTCCGTTGCTGATCAGCCTGATTGCCTTGACGGGGATTGTTCCGTTTCTGCGAGAGCATGTGCGAGCGGGAGTTTCCGAATTAACAGCGCGATTCCTGCCGGGTTCCGCAGCCGGGCTGGTGGAGCAAATTCTGGGACAAGTGATGACAGGCAGCCGGGCAACGAAACTCTCGATCGGAATCGCAGTGACGGTATGGTCGGGGAGTTCGGGAATTTCGGCGCTGATCGATGCGATGAACGCGCAGTACGGAGTGGAGGAGAGCCGGCCGTATCTGGAACACCAAGCGATCGCCATAGTGCTTTCGGTGGTGGCAGGGATTCTGTTTCTGCTTGCCGGCGCGATCACGCTGATCAGCGCGGATTTTCTGGGACCGGCGATTGCGGCGGCATGGGACGTGTTCCAATGGCCGGTGGCGCTGGCGCTCGTGCTACTGGCGCTTTCGGTGATCTATCACTACGCGCCGAACCTGAAACGGAACGGCTGGCGATGGATTACGCCGGGCGCGACGGTCGGACTGTTCCTATGGCTGGGGGCGTCGTACGGGTTTCGGGTGTATTTGCGGTACTTCAATACGTATGGCGCAGTGTACGGATCGCTGGGAACGGTGATTATTGCGATGCTGTGGTTTTACATTTCGAGCCTGGCGGTTCTGCTGGGCAGCGAAGTGAATGTCGTGCTGGAAAGCCGCGCGAAAAGCGGCAAGGAAGAGAGACGGCTGGCGGAGCGGGAGCAGCAGCGGGCGGAGGAGCACTGAAGAGGAACGCTGGATGGACGGGCTGGAGCAGACCCGTGCTCTGGCCCACATAGCAACAGGAAAGGCTGCTCAGCTCCAAACGCCGATAGCGAGAAGTCCGCGCCACCTTCACGGCACGATGCCTGAGGGTCATCTGGCGATTCCTGGCGCGTGCGCATAAGTATCCGCCCCAGGCAAACTGCACGGGCACTCTCGTAGCCCTGCGGCAGATGCACCAGCATTAGAAGTTACCGGGCGAAACGAAATACACGCTTTCCCGTGCCACGGTCTAGCGTGGACGGTCATTGCTCTCCCGGGAAACAGCCATCGCCGTGCGTTGTTGCGGGTGAATAGTGTGCGGCTCATTTCCAACCTCTTTCGCGGTGCCTTACAGAAGTCCGTGTATTCACGCGGGCGCAGCGGGGGCCGTAACGTGAGTCTGATGCCGTGGGCGGGATGCGGCCTTCCTCTTCGTTTGCTCCTGTTCTTCGCGTCTCCGCCCCGGTTTCCGTTCCATCCCTGCGGCGCCGGTATCGCGGGTAAGGTGTGCGCCTTATGGAGTTCCGCAAAGCCTGAACGTGCTTGAACGAGCCGTGTTCGAGACGAACACAAAAAAAGGGGTACTGCATGGCGACAAGAGGCGGCGGGCGGAGCGCGAAGTAATTTCAACAACATTTTCAGCCGCGAGAGCGCCGCGCCTCACAAGGGTGCAATGGCCCGGTCAGCGGGCGCGCAGGACTCAAGAAACCAAGAGAAGAGAAAAGGCCGCTGGGCGCGAATTGGCGGCGGCCTTTGCGTCCCGCATGGCAGGGCTAGCTCGAAGAGGAGCTGGCTGTGCGACTGCGTGCTTCTGAACCCTGCGACGAGCCCTCGCTTGAGGCCGATACTGGAATGGACTTTCGCATCGGCTGCTGCTCCGTGACCGGAATGGTGACTTCAAGAACTCCGTTCCGGAAAGTTGCCTTTGCGTTGTCGGGTTCGGCGCCTTCCGGCAGGGGAATGAGCCGGTAGAAGCGGCCGTAGGAAATTTCCGAGCGCCGCGCACCCCGCTCCTCAGTTGAACTTTCTTGCCGGCGCTCACCCGTAACGGAGAGGCCGTCTTCGCTGACTTCCACGTGGACGTCCTTCTCGCTCAACCCCGGCAGGTCCAGCCGGGCGACGAGATTTTTGCCCTCCTGGCAGAGTTCAACCGGCGGAACCCAATCAAATTCCTGTTCCGCTGTGCCGCGCCGGCTCATTCCGCCAAAGCCTATCGCCCGGTCAATATCCTCGGTGAGGCGTCGCATGAGACTGATCGGGCTCAGGGTAAAGAATTCACCGGGGCTTACGGAGAAGAAGGATGACCCGATGCCGGATCTCGTCAGCCACCCTCCGCGCTCCTCCCGGCCGGCTCTCCGTTCCATTGATGTTCCGCTGCCGCTGTGCTGCGAACTCCGCGAGCGCTCCTCTGAACTCTGCTGTCTTTTCGTTCCTGCTTCAGCCATGACCTTTGGCCCTCCCATTTGCTCGTACATGTGAACGAAACCGTATCGTTTCGATCTCTCCTCTAGGAAAGGACGTGCCGGGCAGCGTCGCAATCCAGTGAATCCGGCAAATTCGCCAAGTCATTCACTTCGGATAAAGACCGCGGCGCGGAACACGAAGGACAGCTAATCGCTGCCAGTCAGCGATTACCGGAACTAGCAGCGATGATCTGGGCTTATCGCAATCATGGCGCAGGCCGTCCTTTTTACTCCTTCCGTGATCCGCGAAAAGAAATCATGTTCGTGCAGTCGCGTTTCTGCGCGGCTGGCGCTCCGCAGTGTTACCGCCTGGAGACCGGGCTAAGTCCGCTTGACTGTTGTGCCGGAACCGGCCGAAGATGGCGCTGCCATTCGAACCGGGGGCAGACAATGACGAGGACGCCGAGGCCGGTCCATTGCGGAATCAACGCTTTGTTGGGAATAGCCATTGCCGCGTTCATTTGCCCCGCTCTCGGAGCAGGCAGTGACGCGGACGCAAAGCCTTCGACGGAGCCGCTGAAGATTTATTTTGTGGACGTGGAAGGCGGCCAGGCGACGCTCTTCGTCACACCCGAGCGGCAATCCCTGCTGGTTGATACCGGCTGGGCAGGGAACAACAACCGCGATGCGGACCGCATTGTTGCCGCCGCGAAAAAGGCGGGCTTAAACAAGATCGATTACGTCTTGATCACGCATTTTCACGAAGACCACGCCGGGGGCGCGCCGCAACTCGCGGCCAAGATTTCCATCGGAGCGTTTATCGACCACGGCGAGAACCGCGAGCCGGCCGACGCAGCGACGGTCGAGCGCTGGAGGGCTTATCAGCAGCTCCTGGCCACGGGGAAATATAAGCGCATCGTGGCCAAGCCCGGCGACGTTCTGCCTCTGCGGGGATTGCGCGCCACAGTGGTAACCGCGGACGGAGCCACCATTTCGGAGCCGCTGCCCGGCGGCGGAGAGGAGAATGCGCTCTGTAAGGGCGCCGAGCCATTTCCCGAAGACCAGACCGAAAATCGCCGCTCACTCGGAACGGTCATTCAGTTCGGCGCGCTCCGCATTGTTGATTTGGGCGACCTCACGCGCGATGAAGAAACGAAGCTCGTCTGTCCACGAAATCTTCTGGGCCAAGTAGATATTTACATTGTGTCGCACCATGGCTGGGATCAGAGCAACAGTGCGGTGTTCCTGAATGCCATCGGCCCGCGCGTGGCCGTTATGGACAACGGAGCCAGCAAGGGCGGGACTCCTTCCGCATGGGACATCATCAAGCATTCGCCGCGTCTCGAGGACCTCTGGCAATTGCACTATTCCAACGCGGGCGGCGAAGCGCACAACGTGCCGGCTGAGTTCATCGCGAACCCGCCGGGACCTGACGCTGGTTACGGCCTCGAAATCCTGGCGTGGCCGGACGGCCGGTTTGAGGTGATCAACGACCGAACGCACTGGGCGAAGACCTATGCGCCGCAGGCCGCGCAGATTCATTAGCCGTTCTGTGGAATCGGCTCGATCCGGCCAAGCAAGAACAAATAGCCCGCAATTCCGATGAGCAAGAAGATCGCAGCCGCAGCGAACGCTCCTGCGAAGGAATGCGTGCCTGCGACGACATAGCCGGTGACGATCGGCGCCGCGATCGCTGAAATTTGGTTTCCAAAGTTGAGGATTCCGCCCAGGCGTCCCACGCTGCCAGGCGGCGCGATCAGCGACGGAATCGACCAACCGACCGGCGAAGCCGCGGCAAGGCCCCCAAGCGAAAGGCTGATCCAGAGGACGGCTACGCCGGGTGTGTGCGCTCCAGCCGCGCCGAAAATGCCGAGACCGCAACTGGTTCCGCCGACCAACACCGCTTGCCGGACGCGCGAAGCCTCCCATCCGCGACGAATCAGAACGTCGACCAGCCATCCTCCGATAAGGAAACCCGCGAGCGCGCCCGTAACCCAGGGGATGCTCGCGTACAAAACGGATTCAAGCAAATTCACATGCAGCGCCGTCGAGAGATAACTCGGAATCCATGTCAGCAGGAGGTAAAACGTGTAGTTGTAGGATGCAAAGCCAAGCACCAATCCCAGGACCTTGCGTTTTCGCAGCAACTCCGCGATCGAAGCGCCGCGGCCGCCCGTGGCGCGGCCTTCCGGCTGGGCATTACCGCGCCGGATGAATTCGCGTTCCAGCTCCGCCAGCTTTCGATCCTCGCCAGGGTCGCGATAAATCGAATAAAACAAAACGAAGTACAACAAGCTAAGGCCGCCGGTGACCGCGAAACTCGATCGCCAGCCGTAGCGAATCAACAGGAAGCCGAGTAGCGGCTGGCCAACTGCAGGCCCCAGCTTTGCCGCGGCGTCGAAGCATGCCGTAGCCAAGCTGCGCTCGCGCGCGGGAAACCAGTACCCGACAGCCTTCGAATTCGCCGGAAACGTCGGTGCTTCGCCAATGCCCAGCAGGAGGCGCGCGGCGAAAAAGCTCGCCAGTCCCGTTGCCATCGCCGCGCCGAAGGAAGCGCAACTCCACAAAAACGTGCTGATTCGTCCGATTGTCTTTACCCCAAAGCGATCGAGCAGCTCGCCCGAAGGGAGCTGTAGCGCGGCATAAGTCCAGCTGTAGGCGCTCAGCAAATACCCGAATTGCACCGTGGAAATGCCAAAAGTCGTGTGCAGGGCGGCCTGCGACACGGAAAGATTGACGCGGTCAAAATAGTTGATCAGGACGCCCAGGCCGAGCAGCCAGGCAATCATCCAGCGCCGGCGCGGCACATCGGACGTTTGTGCGCGGTTGAACGCCGCACCGATTCGCTGTGCGTTCAGGCTCATGGCAGGTAGCGGTCCGCCGATTGTAGAGGAGGCTCCGCGCAAACGAAAGGCTGCACTCACCAAAGCAAGGACGCCGGAAAGGGAGGTGCATCAGCTCAGCGCGCCCCAGTCCGGCAAGCTGCGCATACCCAGCATTGCTTCCGCGGCCCACGTCCCGAGATAGACTGAAAGCGCCACGCCGTGGCCGTTATACCCCGCCAGCAGAAACACACGCTCGCTCTGGCTGCGCCGCCTGAAGAGAGGCTTCATACCATCCGTAAATAAAATCGGCCCGCCCCAGCGATGCGTGATTTTGGCTTGGCGCAGCACTGGATGGAGATTGTGAATTCGCTTTTCCAACCAGGCCAGACGTTCTGCCGCCACGCCCTCCTCTATGTTCACCACGGCCAGACTGCCGTCGCTCGCCGGATCCACAAGGCCGGCGCCGAAGACCACTTGATTTGATCGAGTTCGCCGTCCCCAAAGGTATGGATAGTCGACGGTGTAGAACGGCTTGCCAGAAGCCAGCCCGAGCGCTTCGATTCCCGCATTGTCGAGCGGCTCCGTCGCGAGCGCCAGGGTGAGTTTCGGTTCAACCGTGTCTTGCAAGTTTCCGAGCTTCAGGGAAGCGGCATTTGTCGCGAGGAGGACGCAGTCCGCGCGCACTTCGCGATTGCGTGTCTTCACGACCAACGGGTCCCGGCCGGAGACTTCTCGCACGGGACTGTGTTCGCAAAGGATCACGCCTGCGGCCTGTGCCGCGCGCGCCAGTCCTGCCACCATCTTGCCTGGGTTGATGGTTCCCCCAGGCACTTCGTTCACTACGCGCAGCGTTCCAGAATCGTTCCATGAAATCGGGGAATCGCTTCGCCCGCCGGAGCGCCCGATTTCCCATGCGCCCGGCAGTTCGAAGTCGCACTCGATGCCCAATTCAGCGATTATTCCGGCGTATCCGCCGAGCACGTCACCGAGACCCGGCAAATCCCCGGCAGCGGTCTCCCCGAGCGCCAGACCCCCGCTCCTCCCGCTCGCGCCCGCACCAATGGTCTGGGCTTCAAGGAGCACGACTTTCTTTCCCGGCGTCGCCCTGGCAAGCCACGCCGCGGCTGCTAACCCGCTAAACCCGCCGCCAACCACAACAAAGCTGGCGGCTTCCGGCGCATCAATCGCTTGCGGACGGAAATCAATCTTCCATAGGGGCTCGCCCCAATGGGCATTCTGCGTCATGGAACAATGTCCTGAAAGCCTGTGAATAAGATGAGCGCTGCCGCGAAAACGGCCTTCTTAGTGCCCCACGGGCGCAACGGCAGCCTTGGGCTTGCCGGGCGCAATGCTCCGCACCATCACGTACAGAACCGGAATGAAGATCAGGTTCAGACTTGTTGCAGCAATCATCCCGCCGAATACCGTCGTTCCCACGGAAACGCGGCCCGCGGCTCCTGCTCCCTGCGCCAGCACCAGCGGCACGACGCCGAGAATAAACGCGAACGATGTCATCAATATGGGTCGCAAGCGGATTCGTGCCGCCTCAATGGCTGCCTCCAGAGTGGTCATGCCCTGGCCGCGCAACTGTTCGGCAAACTCGACGATTAGAATGGCGTTCTTGCTGGACAACCCGATTAACATCACCAGCCCGATCTGGCAATACACGTCGTTTTGCAACCCGCGCAGCGCCTGAGCGCCAATCGCACCCAAGAGCGCGACGGGCACCGCCAAGAGCACGATGAATGGAAGAATGTAGCTCTCGTATTGTGCCGCCAGAGTCAGATACACGACGACGAGGCCCAGCCCAAACAGAATCAGCGCCTTGCCGCCCGACTGAATCTCCTCGAGCGAGAGTCCGGCCCACTCGAACGTCATTCCATGCGGCAAGGATCTGTTCGAGAGCTCCTCCATCGCGGCAATGCCTTCACCGCTGCTCTTCCCCGGAGCCGCCGAACCGTTGATTTCCGCCGACCGAAACAAGTTGAAGTGGCTGATCACCTGCGGATTCGCGGTCTGCTCGACGCTTACAATGTTGTCGAGGGGAATCATCCCGCCCGGCGTTGAGCGCACGTAGTACTGCGCGATGTCTTTTGGCTGCGCGCGGAAGCGGCTGTCCGCCTGCACGTAAACACGATACGCCCGGTTGTTGAAGTCGAAGTCATTCACATACACGGAGCCCATGTAGACCTGCAGCGCGTTCGTCACTTCGCTGAACGGCACTTGGAGGCTCTTTGCTTTCTCGCGGTCAATGCGCACCAGGTATTGCGGATCGTTGGCGGTGTAGGTGGTGAACAGCCCGACAACATCCTTGCTGCGATTGCCTTCCAGAATCAGGCGGTTGGCGGCATCCGCGATGCCTTGCAGCGAATTGCGTCCCAGGTCCTCGAGTTCGTACTGGAATCCGCCGAATTGCCCCAGACCCTGCACAGCGGGGGGATTGAAAGGCACGACCAGCCCGCCGGGAATCGCGCTGAGAGGGCCGCGCAAACGCTGAATCACCGCGCTTGCCGAGTGGGCCGCGCCCTTGCGGTCCTTGAATTCCTTCAGCTTGGCATAGAGCACCGCGCGATTCGGGGCGCTGCCGGACGCGCCAAAGCCGACAACAGTGAACGCTCCCTCGATTTCGGGAATCTGCGACAACGCTTTTTCGGCTTGCGCGCACATTTCCTTGGTGAAATCCAGGGAAGCGCCTTGCTGGGCCTGCACGACCAGGATGATGTAGCCCTGGTCGTCCTCTGGAATGAACGCGCGCGGCACCCGCTGATAAACCCAATAGGTGAGCGCCAGCACGCCGGCAAAGGCCAGCACGGTCACCGCGCGCCACTGAATAACTCTCCGCAGCGTGGCGCGATAGAACTCGGTCCCGGCCGCAACCACGCGGTTGAACGCGCGAAAAAAGACCCCCTGCGCGCGCTCCCGGTGGTGCCCCAGGAAAATTGCCGAAAGCGCCGGCGTGAGCGTCAACGCATTGAAAGCCGAAATGGAAACGGAGAACGCAATCGTCAGGGCGAATTGCCGGAACAAAATGCCGGTCGTTCCGGGGAAAAGCGCCACGGGGACGAACACGGCCACCAGCACGAGCGAGGTGGCGATTACGGCTCCGGCTACTTCCTTCATGGCTACGGAGGCTGCATTGTGCGGCTCGGTGATTCCTTCCACGACGTGCCGTTCCACGTTCTCGATCACCACGATGGCGTCGTCCACCACCAACCCGGTCGCCAGGGTGATTCCAAACAACGTAAGCGTATTGATGGAGAATCCCAGAAGCTTGACGAAAACGAAGGTTCCGATGAGGGAGACTGGGATCGTGATGGCCGGAATGAAGGTGCTGCGCCAATCCTGCAAGAACAAATAGATCACCACGATGACGAGCACGATCGCTTCCGCGAGAGTGATCAGCACATCCTTGATGGATTCCCCGATCACGGTCGTTGTGTCAAATGCGACCGCTGCCTTAATTCCCGGTGGAAAGTTTTTGGAGAGCCGCACCAATTCCGCTTTCGCGGCGCGATCCACGTCTAGGGCGTTGGCGCCGGGGAGTTGGGTAATTGCCAGGCCGACGGCATCGTGGCCGTTGAAGCGCAGAATGGTGCCGTAGTTTTCCGCGCCAAGCTCCGCGCGGCCAACGTCCCGCACGCGCACGAGCGTTCCATCCGTGCCGGATTTCAGCACGATGTTGTTAAACTCCTCTGCGCTACTGAGCCGCCCCACCGCGCGCACGCTGAACTGATAGCTTTGCCCGTCCGGTGCCGGTGGCTGCCCGATTTGCCCGGCCGCCACTTGCACGTTTTGCTCCTGCAGCGCGCTGAGGATCGCCGTCGCACTCATCCCGCGCTGGGCCATTTTTGCGGGATCGAGCCACAGCCGCATTGCGTACTTGCGCTCGCCGAAGATGATGGCGTCGCCCACGCCCGGCACGCGCTTCATCGCGTCGCGCACATAGACGTCGAGGTAGTTGCTCAGGAACAAGCTGTCGTATTGATTGTTTTCCGCGTAAACTCCGGCGCCAAAAACGAAGCCGCCGATCTGCTTGCTGATGATGACGCCGGTGTTTTTCACTTCGTTGGGGAGGCGCCCGAGGGCCTGGTTGACGCGATTTTGCACGTCGACTGCCGCCAAATCGACGTCGCGCGAGACGTCAAATGTGACGGTAATCTGGCTCGTTCCGTCGTTTCCACTCGAGGACTGAATGTACTTCATGCCTTCGACGCCGTTGATCGTCTGCTCGAGCGGGATGGTCACCGCGGACTCGACGGTTTCCGCATTCGCGCCGATATAGACGCTTGTCACCACGACTTGCGGAGGCGATAGGTTGGGAAACTGCGCCACCGGCAGCGTCGGAATGGCGATGGCGCCCGCCAGGATGATGAAGAGCGCGCACACGGTCGCGAACACCGGGCGCCGGATGAAGAAATCAACGAACACGGGCGAATCCCGCCTTTTCCAGATTTGAGGGTCGGCGCTTCATTTCTCGACGGCGCCTAGTAGGCAGCCGCGGCGCTCGTCGCGCCGCTTTGGATTTGTTCGCTTACGGGTGCGCCGTCCTGCAGGAATTGCAGCCCGGAGGTAATGATGTGATCGCCGGGTTTGATGCCGTCGATCACCGCAAAATTGTTGCCGATCGTGTCGCCGAGCCGCAGGGCATGCTGCCGCGCTATCGTGCCTTTCGCTTCCTTCTCCGCGAGAAACGCGAAGAACTGTCCGTTAATCCGCAGGACCGAAAGTACCGGGATGGTGGTCCCCTCGCGGGTACTCCAGGTGATTTGCGCGCGCACTTGTTGCGAAACGCGCAATCGGTCCTGCGCATTCTCGGCGTTTGCCTTTGCCAGAATCGTCTGCGTTTCCGTATCCACCTGGGGTGAGACGAAGCTCAGCTGCGTTTCCGACAGCGGCTTCCCATTGTTATCCACCAGCCGCACCGGCAATCCTACGCGCAATTCCCGCGCGCGCTCCGATGGCACGTAGATGTAGGCTTCCAGCGCTCCCGGCTCATCCACGGTTGTAAGCAGCGTGGTGACCGCCACGCGGTCGCCCACGCGCACAGGAATATCGCCCACAACGCCGCCCATCGGAGCCGTCACGCTGTAATAGCGGAGTTCCACTTGTTGCTGATTTACCTGTTCTTCGAGGGCCTTGAGCTGCGCCTTCGCAGCGTCAAAATTTGTTTGGGCGTTGTCCAAGTCCTGTTTGCTCACGACGCCCGCCGAAAATAGCTTCTGCTGCCGCTCGAGCTGCACCTGCGCATAGCGCAAATTGGCTTCCTGAGCAGCCACAGCTGCCTGCTGGCTGCTCACCGTGGCCTGCTGCTTCATCGGATCGATCTGCAAAATCGGAGTCCCGGGCGCCACGCGGTCGCCCGACTTCACGAAAATCTTCGTAACGTACCCTTCCACCTGTGGATTGATATTCGCGGAGTGCCGCGACTTCAGCACGGCGAGATATTCCGTCGTCTCCGCAATCCGCTGCGCCTTTGCCACGACCACCTGCACCGGCATGGCCGCGGGTGCTGCTTGAGCTTCGTTTCCAGCCGAGGTTTTTTGGCAGCCCGAGCACAGTCCGGCAAGCATCACGCCAGCCGCGAGCAGCGGCAAGGCGCACCTCTCCCCAAAAATATGGCGGCTTCGGCTAAGTCCCAGCATGTGCAGAGTTTTTCCCCGTCCCGTTTCGCTTCAATTCTAAGGCATCAACGACTCGTCGCAAACTCCCCGGACATCGGTTTTGGATGGCTTCACGCCCAAAACCGTTACATGCGCTCTCCCAATAGACGCCGTTTGTGGTAAAACCACTCCTTCGTTTCGCGAGCGTTCCGGCCATCTCCGGACCGATTCTCGCCGCAGGGAGGCTGTGCAGGAATGAACACCGTCAAGGGACCGGCGATCTTTCTCGCCCAGTTTGCTTCGGATGTGGCCCCGTTCAACAGTTTCGATTCGATTTGCGTCTGGGCCGCGGCTCTCGGCTATGTCGGAGTACAAATCCCCACCTGGGATGCCCGTCTGTTCGACCTGAAGCGCGCGGCCGAGAGCAAAGCCTACTGCGAGGACCTGCAAGCCACAGCCGCGCGTCACAAATTGCAAATCACCGAACTTTCCACGCACCTGCAAGGCCAGCTTGTCGCGGTTCACCCTGCTTACGACGTGGCCTTCGACGGCTTCGCCGCTCCCGGCGTTCGCGGCAATCCCAGGGCGCGGCAAGCCTGGGCCGAGGAGCAGCTCCGCTTCGCTGCCAAGGCGTCGGCCAATCTGGGCCTGAGAGCGCATGCCACCTTTTCCGGCGCGCTCGCTTGGCCCTATATGTATCCTTGGCCGCAGCGCCCGCAAGGGCTGGTCGAGACCGCCTTCGACGAACTCGCCAAACGTTGGCGGCCGCTCCTTGATGCCTTCGACTCAGCCGGGGTCGATCTCTGTTACGAGATCCATCCTGGCGAAGACCTCCACGATGGCGAAACGTTTGAAATGTTTCTCGACCGGGTGGGCAATCATCCGCGCTGCAATATTCTCTACGACCCGAGTCACTTCGTCCTCCAGCAGCTTGATTACCTGACCTACATCGACCACTATCATTCCCGCATAAAAATGTTTCACGTAAAGGACGCTGAATTTCGCCCCACTGGCAAGCAAGGGGTTTACGGAGGCTTTCAGCCCTGGATTCGGCGCGCGGGCCGTTTCCGTTCGCTCGGCGATGGCCAGGTGGATTTCAAGGCCATTTTCTCGAAGCTCACGCAGTACGGTTACGTTGGCTGGGCCGTGCTCGAATGGGAATGCTGCATCAAGAGCGCCGAGCAGGGCGCCCGCGAAGGCGCTCCCTTTATCGCTGGGCACATCATTGAAGCAGCGAAAACGACGTTCGACGATTTCGCCAGCTCCGGCGCGGACCAGCAAGCCAATCGCCGCATGCTGGGTCTTCCGTAGCACGAGCACTCTTGCCTGTGCTCCTGCGGTGCACCAGGCGTACGACGCCGGGCAACGGCCGTAACGCTTTTGTCGAACGAATTTCGTCACGCGATTTAATCCAGAGCAAGGAGAGACCATGGTCAGCGGAGCCAAGACGCAAGCACAGCGCCGCCGTTTGCGGCTGGGAATGGTGGGTGGCGGTCCCGGAGCGTTCATCGGCGCCGTGCACCGCATCGCGGCGCGGCTCGACGACCGCTATGAGCTCGTGGCCGCCGCGCTTTCCTCCGATGCCGAAAGGAGCCGCGCCGGCGCCGCCGAACTGCACATCGCGCCGGAGCGCGCCTATACAAGCTGGGCGGAAATGGCCAAGGCCGAGGCCAAACGTGCCGACCGCATTGACGCCGTTTCCATCGTTACACCCAATCATCTCCATTACCCCGTCGCGAAGGCCTTTCTCGAAGCGGGCATCCACGTCATCTGCGACAAGCCCATGACTACAACGGTGGAAGACGCTGCCGACCTCGTCCGCATCGTCCAGCGCAGCGGTCTCGTCTTTGGCCTCACGCACAATTACACCGGCTATCCCATGGTGCGCCAGGCCCGAGAAATGGTTGCCGCGGGTGAACTCGGCAAAATCCGTCTCGTGCAGGCCGAATACGTGCAGGACTGGCTTACCACGCCGCTCGAAGCTACTGGTCAGAAGCAAGCCGCATGGCGCACCGACCCCGCGCAAACCGGCCAGGCCGGCAGTCTGGGCGACATCGGCACGCACGCCTACAATCTCGCGCGCTTCGTCACCCAACTCGATTGCCGCGAAGTCTGCGCCGAGGTCAACCGCTTCGTTCCCGGCCGCCGCGTAGACGACGATGTGCAACTCCTGCTGCGCTTCTCGGGCGGCGCCAAAGGCATGCTTTGGGCCAGCCAGGTCGCCCCCGGCAACGAGAACAATCTCAAGCTCCGCGTCTACGGCGAAAAAGCGGGCCTCGAGTGGCACCAGGAGGAGCCAAATACGCTGCTCTTCACTCCGTACGGCAAGCCACCCATTACCATTCGCCGCGGCGCTCCGGGCGCCATCGCCGTTGCCGCGCACGCTACGCGCGTTCCTTCCGGCCATCCAGAGGGCTATCTGGAAGCCTTTGCCCAGATTTATTCCGATATCGCCGAGCAGATTCACGCGCACAGCGAAAAACGGGCGCCGAATCCCGCCTCCACGATCGTTCCCACGGTCGAGGACGGCTGGGACGGGATGCGCTTCATCGCCGCCGTGCTCCTCTCCGGAGCGAAAAACTCCGCGTGGACTCCGCTGGCGGCCATGCCGTCTCGATGAGATCTTCAGCGCTATGTGGCAGTGGCATGGCGCCGGCAAACGGTGAGCAGGCCCGCGGACAGGGCATTCTTTGCGGGCGTTTCGAAAGAGGACGTTGCTTGTTCGTGCGCAAGCGGTTTGCTGAAACCGCCCGAAAAGCCGCCAAACAGTCTGGACGGAAACATCCGCCGGGAGCATGGCGCGGAACGCCCGGGCAGGAAGAGCTCAGTAAAAATCCTTGGTGTCCACCGACTTTCCGGAGAGCCCCAATTGCAGAACTTCCATGGACTTCGGCCGGTCGAAGATTTTCCCGGGCCACAAGATCTTCGCCGCGATCCGAATGCCGCCGTAAATCAACCCCAGGATCGCCGCCGCGATCAGAAACACCGCCGTCCCGAGAAATATCCGCCCCAGAATCACGACCCACGGCGGATCCGTCAGCACGTGTTTGCCTTCATTCCAGGTCACTTCCGTCTCGTAGTTCACGGCGTTATGCAGACTCTTTGCGAACGCTTCCGAACTCGGCCCGAGCACGATCGAGAGGAGGGAAGCGCGTCGCGACACCGTCGTGCCTGCCGGCAGCACCGTATCGAGGTGATGGATTTGCTGCTCCGCCATGGAGGGTGTCGGATATTCGATCAGCAGCAGCACCGCCGCATCCTGCCCGCGATGATAATTGGCGAGCATCGCCTCGGCGCCGTTCGCAAACCCAACTTCCGGCGCGATTTTCTCGAATTCGCCGCGTTGCAGGGAATTGAGCGCGGCATCGAATCCCACCGGGCCCTGCGCATACCGTTGCGAACCGTCACTGAATCCTTCCGGTAGATACGCGCGAATCGGCGGCAGCGGCGTTTGGTCGGCGAACTTGTGAATCTGATTCCAGAGGTTCTGCAAGTCCTTCCCCGAGGGGAGTTGCGGGTTGTCCACCGTCGCCAGGATGTTTCCGATGAGCATCACCAGACGGCCCTTCTCGATTGCGGTCAAGGGACCCACGGTCGAGGGGCGCATGTCCGGATCAAAGGACGCGGTATAAGCCTCGTAGGCTCCTGTCGGGTCGCCAAACTCTTCCAGCGTAACGTGTACTTCCTGTTTGCCGTTCGAATACGTCCGCGTAAGGGCAGTTCGGAGCCCAGCTTCTTTCAGCAGCGCGGCTTGGTCCGGGGAATTGACTTTTGCCGGCGAGCTTGCAGCCACCCAGTTCCCAAATTGCCGCGGAAAAAGCGATTGCCAATCCGCCGCCCCAACCGAAGCGGGCGCAGCCGCAGCCATCGCTGCCAAAATGACAAAAAAATTCCTCATCCCGGGAGCTATCCCTACAGCTTTCTTAGACACCACCAGATTAATTCTGGTTACGAGATTGTTCAACCGCGCGGGAAGCGCCGCCGGTGCCCCGGGGGGCCGCTCCGCTCCTCGGGGGTAGGTTGAGCGTAACGCTGTTCAAACTTTGCAGATACGCAGCCACGCCCTGGTAAATCCCCTCGGCCACCCGCTGCCGGTGTTCCGGTTTCTTCAGCAGTTGTTCGTCCGAAGGATTGCTCAGAAACGAAATCTCCGTCAGGATGGACGGCATGTCGGCTCCAATCAGCACCACGAAGGGTGCCTTGCGGATGCCCCGGTTCTTCACGGTCCGGTTCACTTTCTGAATCCGCTGGCTCAGCGAGCCTTGCACGTCTTGCGCGAACTCTTTCGACTCGTCAATCTTCTCGGTTTGTGTGATGCGCTTCACCAGGTCCTGCAAATCGTGGATGCCTTGTTGTGAGGACGCATTCTCGCGTGCCGCCACTTCCATCGCCTCAGCCGAACCCTTTAGGTTCAAGTAGTAAGTTTCCACGCCACGCGCCGCGTGGTCCTGGCTCGAGTTTGCATGGATGGAAATAAACAGGTCGGCCTTTGCCCGGTTCGCGATTTCCGTGCGTTCCTCGAGCGGTATAAACGTATCGTCCGAACGCGTGAGCAGCACTTCGGCGCCCGGCAGCCGCTGCTGGATGATTTTTTCAAGCCGCAGCGCAATGTCCAGGCACAAGTCCTTTTCCATCAGCCCGGTCGGGCCAATCGTTCCGGTATCATGGCCGCCGTGCCCCGGATCAATCACGATACGCCCAATTTTCAGTCCGAGCACGCGCGTCAGAGTCGAGTTGCCGTCGCGCGTCGGTGCCGCTGCCGATGCGGACCGCGCCAGGTCCGGCTTGCCGCCGCTGCCGGCGGCTTTCGCTGATTTGGACCGCGAAGCTCTTGCTGAGTCAGCCGGCGCGTCTTCCGCTTCGCTAATGTCGTTTCGGCTCTTGCGGGCGGTCGTTCCCGTTGACGCAACCGTGTCCGTTGACTCCGGTGGATTGGCATCGGCCTTCCGCTCCGCCACCGGCCGCACATTTCTGGCTTCCCCATTTCTTGTCATGGCAGGGGCTGGGTTTTGGTTATGCAGCGTATCGAAGGAAGGCGGGCGCGCCTGCGCGGTTGCAATCGCCGGATTCGGATATAAATCAATCAGCAGTTGCGCCGGGTTGTGAGTCAGGGAAGCGGTGTAGTCCTTCACGCCGCTAACGTCCAGCACTACTCGGACCACGCCAACCTGGTTCTGCGCGACGCGCACCGCGCTCAGCAAATTCCCCTCGACGTGAATGCTCCCCCGCATCAACTCCGGCGTCAGCCGCGCCGCGTGCAAGTCAAAGAAAATCCGGTCTGGATGCGAAATGCGCGCGGAGGTGTATTGCACACTGTCTTCAAGGTCAATCGTCACGCGCGTGGATTGGGCCGTTGCTTCGGCGCGAATCCGCCGCACCCGCGGAATGGCTCCCGATTCGCTTGGTGCTCCGCCCGAGGCGTCCCGGTCCTCCGCTCGCGATCCGTTACCAGCGTCCGCCGTTGGTTCGCGCTTCGCTTCAGCGGCTCTGCCGTCGCTTGCGGCGCTTCGCGGAGTATCCGGCTTACCATCCGGCGTGTCGCTTTCCAAGAGCGCCAGCTCCGCCAAGGCCTGCTGCACTTCGTGCTTTCGCGCCGAGCGGGGATAGCGCTTCAGGAAATCGCCGTACGTCTTTTGCGCTTCCCGCGCTTCGCTCAGTTCATCGCGCTGCAATTTCGCTGCGCGCAGCAGCGCATCGGGGCAATAGCGGCTGCCGGGATACTCGTGCGCCAAAAACAAGTAGGAATCCACCGCCGATTGGTAATAGGTTCGCCCGAAACGGTCGCCCATTTCCGTGTAAACTTCGCCCAGCGCGACCAGCGATTCCGGCACTTCCGGCGCGCGCGGTGTAATCAGCGCGACGCGGCGGTACGCCAGCGCCACCTGCTTGTATTCCGCGAGCGTGCGCTCCGCCTCGGGTTTCTCGCCGAGCGCCGCGCGCATCTGCTCCGCTTTGGCGAATTGCGTGGAAGCCGCTTTCCGCACGTTGGTGGTCGCGTCGGCGGTATTGTTCTCAGCGGAACTTGAGGTGGAGAGCGGCGCCGAAACGGCCGAGGGGACGCAGACCAGCGCCAGCAGCGCCGCAACAAAAACCGGCGAAACGCGGGCGAACCTCTTGTGGAAATTTTTTTGCCCCGCCCCCATCGTTCCTACCACCCCAATGGCACAGGCCTTCCTGCCTGCACCGCGTCACGTGTTTGCTGGAATGCGCCGTGGAAGCCTGCCGGCCTCTTGGCGGCCGTGCGCGGCTTGGAAACCCTTCTACTGGTTGGTGAAAACAATTCGTCCGTTGGCATCCGCTTCGCGGCGAATCGCGCGCGGATTGACGAATGCATCCGGCAACCGGCCGGAATTTGGGCTGAAGTAAGCTGCTTGGACCTTGCGGACATAGTCTTGCGTTTCGCGATACGCCGGCACTCCGTGGGCACGGTCGACAGCACCTGCACCAGCATTGTACGCTGCAAGCGCAAGGTCAAGGTTGCCATTGTAGCGTTCCAGCAACGTCTTGAGATGTCTAACCCCGGCGTCAATGTTCTGTTGCGGGTTGAAAAGGTCATACGCTCCGTAGCGTTCCGCGGTCGTCGGAATCAACTGCATGAGGCCGCCGGCACCCTTGCGCGAAACCGCCCGTGGATTCCATCCCGACTCGGTTTCGATCACTGCGCGGATGAGCGCCGGGTCCACATGATGGCGCTCCGCCGCTTCGCGCACGAGCTTTTCGGTGCCGTCGCGGTCAATGCTCATTGCCGGACGGTAGCCGTTTTTCGAAAAAGGACTTTCGGACGGCAGGTAAATCGTTGCGCGAGACTTGGCGGGAGCCGGTTGCAGCAGCCTGGGTGGTTCCGCGTTTACGAAAATCGTCCGCCCGTTATCCAGCTTGGCCGTCGCGATCTGCGCTTGCGCGGCATAGGGAGCTAAAGCCAGTGCTGCCAAGGCGATGCACACACTTTCCGCGATATGTCTGGCGCTTACCTGCTGGGAAAGGCGAGCCATAGGGTTTCGGTCCGCAAAGCCTGGACCCCAGAGAGGGGCCGAAAACAACCACATCCGCGTGCCTGGGCAACTCCCAAGCAGGAGTGTGCCCGGCTGGACACGTTTCTGGCGCTACGTGCCGGCCTTCGAGCCACCGGAATTATAGCAAGGGCTCTACGAGAGAGGGGATGCTTAACAAGACACTTTTTAGGGCAGATGTGTCGGTTCCGCCACCCTCCGCCAGGTCAGGCCGGCCGCCGCCTTTTCCTCCCAATTTGGGTGCGACGGTCTGTATCAGCTTGCCAGCATGAACTTTAGCGGTCAGGTCCCTGGTGACTGCGGCGATCAGAGCCACTTTGCCATCCTCGGGCATTCCGAGAGCGACCACCCCGGAACCGAGCTTCTGGCGCAGAGAGTCAGCGAGCTGTCTAAGCCCCTCTCGGTCAACGCCTTGCACCTCGGCGGCGACAACTTTAACTCCTTTTACCACTTGGGCCTTGGCGGCCAGGTCGTCCAACTGGCCTAGAGCGCCTTTGCGACGCTGGGTTTCGAGGTCCTTTTGGAGTTGGCGCACCGTGTTCGCCATTTTTTCGACTGCGGCAAGCACCTGGTCTTCGCCCACGTTTAGCCGGTGCGCGACTTGCGAAAGCAGGTGGGCCTGCTGCTGGTAGTGTTCGAGCGCTCCTATGCCAGTCACAGCTTCGATGCGGCGCACTCCGGCGGCTACGGATTCCTCGCTGACGATTTTGAGCACGCCAACGTCGCCAATGCGGTGGACGTGCGTGCCGCCGCAAAGCTCCTTCGAGTAGAAGCCGCGCGGCGCGCGTTCGTCAGGAATGGTTACCACGCGGACGTTGGATTCCGGGTATTTGTCGCCAAAAAAGGCCAGGGCGCCGGAAGCCAGAGCGTCATCGAGCGAAGTGATGTTCGTTTCGACGGCGGTGTTGTGGCGGATTTCGTCGTTCACCTGCTGTTCGATGTCGCGCAGCGCCTCGGGATCGACCGGAGCGAAATGTGAGAAGTCGAACCGCAAGCGGTCGGGAGCATTCAGCGAGCCAGCCTGCTTCACGTGCGTGCCGAGGATGTTCCGGAGCGCGGCGTGAATCAGATGCGTCCCGGTATGGTTCCGCATGATGCGCGCGCGGCGCTCGGCGTCGGCGACCACGGTGATGCGGTCTCCCACGCGCAGCGTCTCTTTCGCGGTCACCTTGTGCGCTACCAGCCCGGTCACCGGGTAATACGCACCCGTCACTTCGGCAAGCTGCTGCGATTCCGCGTTGTTGTAGAACCAGCCGGTATCGGCCATCTGGCCGCCCGATTCGGCGTAAATCACCGTGCGGTCCAGCACCACTTCCCCTGTTTCGCCCGCCTTCAATTCCTTGACCGGGCCGCTCTTTCCAACGATGGCCTCGATCCGAACGTCTTTCGCCTTCGTCGCCCGATAAAAATCCTTCTCCGTCTTGAAGGTCTCCGCAATCTTCGCAAACGCCGGATTCGCCGCTTCCTTATGCGCCCCCTTCCACGAAGCACGCGCCCGAGCTTGTTCCGCCTCGAGGGCCGCTTCAAACCCGGAATCGTCGAAGAGCACGCCACGGTCGCGCGCCGCGTCGGCGATGAAATCACGGGGCAGCCCGTAGGTTTCATAGAGGCGGAAGGCCGTGGCGCCCGAGAGCTTCGGCGGGCCGCCATTTGAAGTTGCTTTTGCTTCCTCTAGAAGGGCGTCGAGCTTCCCGGAGGCGGCCTCGATGGTGCGGCCAAACTGGCGTTCTTCGGCGAGGACCACATTCCTCACGGCGTTTTCCGACTCCGCGAGTTCCGGGTACGCGCCCCGCATCTGGGAAACGACGGCCGAAGCCATCTCGTAGAGGAAAGGTTTTGTTGCGCCGAGCAGGCGCCCGTGATGAATGGCGCGGCGCATAATTTTGCGAAGGACGTAGCCGCGGCCTTCGTTGGAGGGCAGCACACCATCCGCGATGAGAAACGTAGTTGCGCGAGCGTGGTCGGCGATAACGCGGAGAGAAGCGGCACCGCCTTTGCCTTCTTCGAGTTTTTCCTCATGCTGAAAATCGACGCCGCAGAGTTCGGCGGCGCGCCGCATCAGCGGGAGAAAGAGATCGGTATCGTAGTTGGAGACGACGCCCTGCAGGACGGCGGCGACTCGTTCCAGGCCGAGGCCGGTGTCCACACAAGGTTTCGGCAGAGGCGTGAGCTTGCCGCCGGCGTCGCGATTAAACTGCATGAAGACGAGATTCCAGATTTCAACATAGCGGCCGCAGTCGCAGGGAAACTGGCAATCGGCGTGGCCTTGCTCGGAAGCGATGGGACCCATGTCATAGTGAATTTCGCTGCACGGTCCGCAAGGGCCGGTGTCGCCCATGGCCCAGAAATTGTCCTTGAGCCCGGGAACCGGAACGATGCGCTCAGCGGGTATGTTTTCCTTCCGCCAGAACTCGCGCGCGTCTTCATCGACGCCCAGCGTCGTCCCGGGAGCGACTTCGGCTCCGCCAAACACCGTCACATATAGCTTTCCCTTGGGAAGGCCGAACCATTCCGGCGAAGTAATCAGTTCCCAGGCGCAGGGAATGGCTTTCTCCTTGAAATAATCGCCGAAGGAGAAATTTCCCATCATCTCGAAAAACGTGTGGTGGCGCTTGGTGAAGCCGACGTTTTCGAGGTCGTTGTGTTTGCCGCCCGCGCGCACGCATTTCTGGGCGGTAGTGGCTTTGTCGTAGTCGCGCTTTTCGAGCCCGAGAAAAACGTCCTTGAACTGATTCATTCCGGCGTTGGTGAAGAGCAGAGTGGGATCGCCGTGTGGCACAAGCGAGCTGCTGCGCACGCGCCGGTGGCCCTTGGACTCGAAAAAGCGCAGGAAGGTTTCGCGGATCTCGTTGCCGCTCCAGAACTTGCCGGATTTTTCGCTGGTGGTCACGGAAGCCTCAGTTTGATTGTCCTTTTATCCTAGCATGCGCGCGACCAGCGGCCGGCTGCCGGAACGTGTCCTCAGCCGCGAGTGACTAAATCGCGGAGACGCTCGGCGGCGGATTCGGGAGTGATGTCGCGCTGCGGCATGCCGAGAAGCTCGAAGCCGACCATGAATTTGCGGACGGTGGCGGAGCGCAAAAGCGGCGGATAGTAATGTGCGTGCAGATGCCATTCGGTCCCTGCTTGCTGCGCCGGCTGCTGATGGAATCCCATCGAATACGGAAACGAAACACCGAACACGGCGTTGTAGGCGCGCGTGAGTTTTTGCATCGCTTCCGCGAGAGAAGTACGCTCGGCGGCGGACAAATCCGGCAGACTGCCGGCGTGGCGCTTCGGCAGAACCAGCGTCTCGAATGGCCAAACCGCCCAGAAGGGAACGAGCACGGCGAAATCGCGCGTTTCAAGCACGATGCGTTCTTTGCGCGCGAATTCGAGCGCGAGATACGCGCAGAGCAAGCACCCGCCGGAGTGCTCGCTCGCGTATTTCTGCTGCTGAACGAGCTCTTTCGCCGGCTCGTTGGGGAGCGATTCGGTGGCCCAGATCTGGCAGTGCGGATGCGGATTGCTCGCGCCCATGAGCGCTCCGCGGTTTTCGAAAATCTGCACGTAGGATGTGGCGGGCGCGGCGCCGAGCTTGGCCGTTTCCTGCGCCCAGGCGCCGACCACGGCGCAAATTTCTTCGACAGAGAGATCGGGCAGGGTGAGATGGTGCTTCGGACAAAAGCAGAGAACGCGGCAACGGCCTCTTTCCGGAGCGGCGACCAGCAGGCCGCCTTCGTCCAATTGACCGGGAGCGGGATTCGGAGTGAGCGCGGGATAGTCGTTGTCGAAGACGAAAACGCCGTCGTAGCGCGGGTTGACATCGCCGCGAGCGCGAGAGTTGCCTGGGCACATATAGCATTGCGGGTCGTATTCGGGAATGTCGCTCGGAGCGACGGCTTCAATCTGGCCCTGCCAGGGACGCTGCGTGCGATGCGGAGAGACAAGAATCCATTCGCCGGTCAGCGGGTTGCGCCTCCGGTGGGAGCCGGAGAAGAAATCGGTCATCCGATGCACTCCCTCGCGCCGGAAGTGGCGGAGAGGACGTAGATCTCGGGCTTGACGCCCGTATCGGATTGGTAGCCGGCGCGCACTGCTTCCACGAAAGCGGAAGTGGCGCGCGCTTCGACGAGGCTAATGGTGCAGCCGCCGAAGCCGCCGCCGGTCATGCGGGCGCCGATGACGCCGGGCTGCGCGAGATTGAGCGAGACCATGAGGTCGAGTTCGCGGCAACTGACCTCGTAGTCGTCGCGGAGACTGGCATGCGAAGCCTTAAGCAGCGGCCCGACAGCTTGCAAGTCTCTTCGCGTCATCGCGGCGGCAAAATCCTGCACGCGGGCATTTTCCGTGATCACGTGGCGCGCACGGCGGTAGAGCGTGTCCGTAAGTGCGGCGCGGTTCGCGTTGAGCTGCGGAAGGGCGACATCGCGGAGGGAAGCGATGCCCGGGATTCTGACGGACAGGCGGCGGACGATTTCCTCGCATTCGATGCGGCGCTCGTTGTACTCGCCGGCGGCGAGAGCGTGCTTGATCATGGTATTTGAGGCGACCAGCTTAACCTCCGGGGGCAAGGGAATGGTGCGGAAAGAGAGCGAGCGGCAATCGAGCATCAGAGCAGCCAGTTCCTCGCCGCTGAGGCACGCAAACTGATCCATAATGCCGACGCGGGCGCCGACATATTCGTTTTCGGCGCGCTGGCAAAGGCGGGCGAGATCCTTTTTCGGCCAATCGAGGCGCGCGAGCGAAAGGAACGCAGTGGCGATGCACGTTTCAAGCGCGGCGGAGGAACTGAGGCCAGAGCCAAGGGGCACGTCGCTGCAGATCAGCAGGTTTGCTCCGGTGAGGCGGGCTCCCTTGGATTGCAGCATCTGGACGACGCCGAAAATATAATCGCTCCAGTGGCCGCGCGCTTTGCGTGGAGGGGCAGCGAGGTCCATTTCGGCGGATTCGCTGAAGTTTTCGGAGTAAACGCGGATCGAGGTATCGCGGCGCGGGGCGATGGCGGTCCAGCAGTAGAGGTCAATGGCGGCGGGGAGAACAAAACCTTCGTTGTAGTCGGTGTGTTCGCCGATGAGGTTGACTCGGCCGGGAGCGCGGAAGAGCCGAGCCTCCTGCTGGAAGTGACTGTAAAATCTGTCTTTAATTGCCCGCGAGTCCTTGAGCTCTGCTACCCCGGCGTCTGGGTTCAACGAGTATCTCCCGCAAGAACAAGAATAGGTGAACGCGCACGAAGGAGGAAACGCTGCGATACTAGTGTGAGTAATTGCAGGCGTCAATACGCATTGCGGGGCCTGCGGGCGAGCCATGGCGGCAGCGCGGGCAAGGAAGGTGGGAGCGTGCCAAAGAGCGCATGTTCCGGAGCTTTTCAGCGGGGCGTTCCGATGGGCTTGTGGTTACGGAGGCGGGGAAATCGAGGAAGTTGTGGCAGAGTAGCGGGTGATGCCGGAGACTTCGAGTCAGGTTGCGCCGTCACGTGCGGCGTTTACCTATCCAAATTTTGCCGGGTTTCAGTTGGCGCGGTTTTTCGTGGTGCTGACGACGGAGATGCAATCGGTGGCCGTCGGCTGGCAGGTTTACGAGATCACGAAGCAGCCGCTGGATTTGGGATTGGTGGGGCTGGCGCAGTTCTTGCCGGCGATTCTGCTGTTTCTGGTTTCAGGACACGCCGCGGACCGGCTGGACCGGCGGAAGCTGTTGCTGGCGTGCTACGCCGGCTACGCGGCGTGTTCGCTGCTGTTTTTCTCGGTGACGCTGCGTGATCCCGCGACGGCCGCGCCGCTCTACGCGATTCTCGTTTTGCTCGGTGTGGTGCGAGCCTTCAGCGCGCCGGTAAGCCGGGCAATTCTGCCGCAGATCGTGCCGGAGGAGCATTTTGCGAGCGCGGTGGCCTGGGGCTCGAGCATCTTTCAAGTGGCAACCATACTTGGTCCCGCGCTGGGCGGGATCGTTTACGCCGCGGCGCGGGGCCCCGCGGCGGTGTACGCGCTGGGTGCGGCGTGCGCGGTAACGGCAGCCATCATGATCGCGCGGATGCGGCTGGATGCGCGCGCGCCGGCGCGAGAGCCCACAACGATGAGGACCGTGCTCGCCGGGCTTCGCTACATCTGGCAGGAGCGGCTGATCCTCGGAGCGATTTCCTTGGACCTTTTCGCCGTGCTGCTGGGCGGAGCGGTGGCGCTGCTGCCGGTCTATGCGCGAGAGATTCTGCACACGGGACCGTGGGGGCTAGGCCTGCTGCGGAGCGCGCCGGGGATCGGCGCCGGGTGCATGGCGCTGGTGCTGGCGCACAAGCAAATGCGCCGCGCAGGAAAGAAGATGTTGTGGTGCGTGGCGGGATTCGGGCTATTCACCGTGCTCTTCGGCGTTTCGCGGAGTTTTGTTGCGTCCATGATTGCGTTGTTCTTTGTCGGCGCCCTGGACATGGTGAGTGTGATCGTGCGCGCGGTGCTGATCCAATTGTGGACGCCCGACGCGATGCGGGGACGCGTGAACGCGGTGGACATGATTTTCATCGGGGCATCGAACGAGCTGGGGGAATTTGAATCCGGCGTGACGGCCCACTGGTTGGGAACGATTCCGGCAGTGGTGCTGGGCGGAGTGGCGGCGATGGCCGTGACCGCGATATGGGCGTGGCGCTTTCCGGAATTGCGGGACGCGGACCGCCTGACGCTGAGTGAGTAAGGCGAGGCAAGATCGAGTCAAGCGAGGGAAAGTGCAGCGAGAAGCGGCAGAGAGCGGACCTTGCTCTCAATTGGCGG